>JBAUNL010000765.1:0-11683 GCA_049579205.1 Rhodomicrobium sp.
GTATTCCCCCGCTGAGGGGCCGTGGAGAGCAGCACGAGCTGGGTGCCGGTGAGTTTCATCGGGACCTCCCGTTCGGTTTGCGACGGCGTTGCCGCCACTACCGAAGCCCCCGACGGCTGGAAAGCCCCAGGGGCCGTTCAGCAGTGACGCTCCGTTTGCAGCGGAAGTCCAGTCTTTTGAGTGTTAATCGCAGGAGCATATCTGCACGCTCGCGATTTATTCGGGAGAGCTAAAACCCAGCAGCATTTTGCGCCCCTAATCTGCTTACTTATGGTGCCGGGGAGCCCTAATTCGCTCTGATGCAGTTGAAGGAATGCGAATGAGGTGAACGCCGATGACGGGCGGCGCCGAAATTCTATTTTCAGGCCCACTCAGGGTCTCCAATGTCGGCTGTGCAGAGACAGCGGTCATCGTTGCGCGCGATGATCCATATCGAGGCTAGCAAGTTTCCAGAGCCGCTAATGAGCAGGAAGCGGACCTTCCCACCGGATCGCAAACAATAGTTGACCGCATGACCTAACTCGCATTCCAATCACCAGTGATTTGAGTCGCCCTGTTCCACTTGCTGCGCGGTGTGGGTGATGGAGATTGCTTTTGAAACGAAGTCGCTACGCACCCTTTGCGAGAGCGACGACAAATTAAAGAAGCAGTTCGGTGATTGACTTGCGGATATTATCAAGACGCGCCTTGCCGATCTTAGCGCGGCCCCTACAGTCGGCGGTGTTGTCGTTGACAAGCCAAATCATTGGGCCGTTCATCCGGAACGCGAAACGAAGTTAACGCGCATGATCCCGCAAAACTATAGTCGCGACATCGCAGAGCGGTGCCAGACGCTGATTGAAACTCTTCTGCCTCTTGTTCAAAAGGGTCTTCCGGGCGATCACGCTTTCGGCGGCCGCTTAAGCACGACCCTGCTCCTTGCGCTGGCAACCCCGATAATCGTGCTTCCGGCTGAGCGCATCGTGAAGGCAGCAGAGGGCGTCGCGCGCGCTGGCGATGACCGGGGATTCGATGACGCTCTTGCTCAAAGGATTGTGGATGCGCTTGGTGACGGAAAAACATTTGCCCAAGCGCCTTTTCGTGCTGGTGAGCACTGGAGTTATGTCCCAAATTGGCCGCGCTTTAACATCGCTCAAGCTTGGCCAGCCGGCCTCCTTCACCAGTTGGATACACCGCAAGCGATCATTGACGCGGAGAATGCTCCTGCAAAGCAGATCATCACAGATCTGCGTAATTCATTGGGGCATGGCGGCATCACCTATCTTGATGCACAAGGCCGCCAAGGAGAGGGTGAAGCAGGAATGTTTGCGTTCGCGGGTAACGCCCGAAATGGGCGAACCGCACCCTTCAATATCCTCCGGATTAGCGAGGAAGGCTTCCGCAGGTTTTTGCAATCCTGGTCCCGATGGTTAGCGGAGAGAGGGGTGCAGGACGTACTTAATAATATGAATCCACTCGCGGTATAGGTAGCTGGACGGCCCCTGCCAGGCTCGGGGAGCGTCTGCTGCGATGCTGCCTTCCGTTAAACGCGGCCCCGTTAGCCACCCGAAACATCCAAAACAAAAACGGCGATCCGGGCACGCTTCTCCTCGCGGATTAACGTTGCAAGCGCTTGCTTCATCGCCGATGCCGAACTAGGGCAAGCCCCCCCAGGCGCGGAAGGAATGCTACCGCGCCTTTCGCCGCCGAACCAGAAAACCCCATAAATGCCGTAGCCCTCCGATTGCGGATCACGCGTGTAATAGCGATCAAGCTGGTTTTCCGCGGCACTCCAAAGGTCAGCATTGGTATCCCGCTTCAGCTCGATCACCATCTTCAATCCATCGCTGAAGATCGCGATATCCGCACGCTTATCCCGGGCCATATGTCCTTCTGGTTCGACATGCATACCGAAGGGCTGTAGGCGCTCCCGAAGCAATTCCACCAGGACGTCGCGGCAACTATCCTCGGCTTTCTGAACCGTGATTCTCCGATGCTCGCCTTCGTTCCAGAACCACTTGAAGATATCCGTGTTGGAATTCGCAATATGCTTCTGAATATCGCCAAGATAATCCAGAATCAGGGATTGCAAATCCGCTACATTGGGCGGCCACCCGTTCAATAAGGCCCCCACCGTCTCATCCCAGCTTGGCGGCCGGTACAGGAATTCCCGGCGCCGCGCTTGTTGCTGCGCCAGCGCGTGGTTTAAATCATCGTGATAACTCGCAAGCGCTCTGTCTTGCGCCAGTTCCCCCAGCGCATACGTGGCCTCTTCTTCATGCGAGGCAGAAATCTGATTGATAAGACCATGGACAAATTCCGACCCATCCCAGGCATTTTGGTTCCCCGTGCCGACACCCGAGGGCCGGCGGCAATCCTTGAAATGTCGCCCTGCAACTCGCACCAGTGCTTTCAGCTGCCCCAAACTTAATGCCGGTGCGCCCTTCACCCTTCGGCCGTGATCAAATCCCGCCAGATCGCGAAGGTCCCACAGAAGTTCGGGATTAGCCCCCACGCACCTGGCCATCGCCGAGTCAAACTCCTCCGCCGCCATAAGATAACTTGCAACGACCCAAAGATCGTAGCGGTCCGGTTCCACCGGCTTACCGCCATCCCTTACCTTTCTGGCCAGGTTCAGAATGCGATCGCGGCCCGTCTCAAGCGAAACCGTCCTCTCCAGAAGGGTCTTCAGATGTATGCGGGCACAGTTAGGAAAAGTTTCCAGAACTCCAAAAAGGATTTGAGCGCGATAAGGAACAAAAGCCTCTTCGTACAACAGCTCGTGCAGCCCCTCCACATGCCGGTCTCCTTGAGCCATGTCAAAGTGGACAAACCTTAGATAGACATCGCGCACAAGTTCAGGCCGGCTGGCCAGCACCCACTGCCTCCACGGCCGCTCCGAGCGCTTTACCGCATCGCGCCGCCGATAGTGCGAAGGCAATACAAGAATGATCGCGATGGCAAACTCCAAAACATTTGCCGGAATCTGTTCGAGGCAGTCTGCATCGTAACAAGCCTCATCCATGGCAGCGGTGATAGCGTACCACCAGCGACAATATTGTTCCTTTGCCCTGAAGTTGAGAATCTCATCGAAGCCGGGCAAATCGCTCCGGCGCAGGAGCGCCGACAAGCCCTCCAGCGCGATGCTTACGTTCTCTGCCCCCAGGACTTCGGCAATGCTCTCAATAGAGGTCTTGTCGCCATCTTTAAGATAAAGCCGCCCGACATATCCAAGCCAATCCCGATTTTCACCCGTTCGGGCCGCGTTCCTGACCTCTTCAAAATCAGCGCGGATTTTCGCGTGTTCTTCCTCCCTTTCCTTCCGCCTTTTTTGAACCTCCTGCGCGTGCTCGATCTGCCATGGCGGTATGATGGCAACGACGGCCTCATCGCGACACGCTACAAGATGCGGCCGGACATCAGCCGCCTCGAACAGCCTTTCGAAGGCAGCTATGGCCCGCGGCGAACCGCTGTAGGAAAGCCGCAGGACCAGGCTATAGAGGAATGTCTCCCTCTCCGAGTCGGCTTCGGCTGCACAAAACGCTTGTTCCGCCGTCTCAAGAAATTCATCCTCATCGATAACGTTGAAGGTTGCTTCACGAAACCGGGCAACAAACACATAGAGACCGCCACCGCCAGGCCGCTCCAGCGCAGCGTTGATCAAGCCGGAATGCAGATCCCGCCGCCGTTTCAGCTCCTCTTTCGGGTCATCGATATTGCCGCTGTAAAAATCCCGGCTCGTGCGGCGGCCTTTTAGCCATTTCCAAAGCCGCGCACCTTCTACCGCCGTGCCCGACCGAAGAATGCAAACGAATAATTGCTCTAGAATGCTCCCAATCTCCCAGCGGTTATGGCGCTCCGGCCGATCCCGCTCCTCCGGCTCTTTCAATTCAAATCGATCGAGAACCTCGCAGGCATCGGCAACAGGCATCCGGTCCGCCAGGTCGCGCAGGAGCCCAATCGGCAGCTGCTCATCGCACTCATGAAGATCGACCAATAATTCGATAATATCGGCTGGGCCAATTCCATTCCCGTAGAGCAGATTCAAAATTTCCGCGCGAAGGCGAATTCCGTGCGCATCACGCCCAAGAGCTGAACGGAATGCCTGTACGACGGCGGCTTGGCCAGCCTCGCCGAGCCTGAAAAGCCCCTCAACCGCGCCGACCCTTTCCGCATAAGGCAGTGTGGAATTCCCAACCACAGCGACAAGATCATCCTTAAGCTCGGGAAGTGCCGGACCCTGCCTGATGGCGTCGATGACGACGGAGCGGATTCCGAAATTCGAGCCCGGCGAACCAAGTATGGCGCTGAAATGCTTCATCATGTCCTGCCCGGAGAGCGCCCCAAGCTGCTGCGACGACCAATTGCCGGACCGAAACCACGCATCCTTCTTGGAAAGGGCTTCCAATGCGCGAAGGAGATAGAGCCGCATCGATGGGCTCAGCGAAGCCGGGTCCCCATAGGTCAAAGTGCCATAAGGATCGGCATCAATAAATTGATCCGCAAATTGGGGCAGCTTAACCGCCAGCCACGCATTCAACCCGCGAAGCTCCGATGCGGCCGTTCCATCAACGCCCATCAGCGCACGGACGCGTCCGGCGGGCAAACCCGCGCGAATTTTGTCAGCGAGCCATTCGGCTGCAAGATATTCGGCGACCGTGCGGTGCGCATAATCAACCGTTTCGAGAACAACAGTTGAAACAAAGCATCGCCGCCCCAGCGCCGCCGCCACTTTTTCCACATCGCAAAGACTGATCGATCGATAGCTCGGGAAATCTTTATTCTCAGAGAATTCAGTCAGCGATACGCCATCCACATCACTGATCAGCCGAGCCGCAAACACCGCGCCGGCCGCAGGACGCAGCTCCTCGCCTCCAAACCTGCCGGTGCCGGAACGCATCCGCTCCTTGTTGATTTCCTCCAGAAGCAGCCGCGTCGCTTCTTTGTACAATTCCGATCGCGTCGCCGGCCATTTACCGGCCGCTACCACCCTTTCCAGCATCAGTAGATTTTGAGGGTTTCCCAGAAATCCTCCGAGGCCTCTGTTTCGCGCCTCCTCCAGAAACGCGTCCGGATTTAGGGTCAGCTTGTCCACCAGAACGGCCCGCTGCTCCTCCTCCGAAAGCGGTTCCAATACGAAGACGGCAACACCGCCTCGTTCCCGGAAATAGTTTTGAAAGGCCGCAAGATCGCTCTCGCCGAGCCAATCCTGAGCCCGGCAGGCAATGCGAACCTGTGCCGGTTCTACTACAAACAGCTTCTGCACCAACCTGTCGATGGTATCTTGATCACCCCGCCCGGAGCGCCTTTCGTCCAGGCCGTCGATAAAAAGCGTTCCCCCTTTTTTGGATGCGGGGGCATTCAGAAAATCCCGCGCTTTTATGGCTTTCACGCCCGCGATCGCCGCAAATTCTGTGAAAGCGTGTGTCTTCCCCGCGCCCGGGTCACCAAGCAGAATGAGGTTATTGTTCTCCAGGCATTGCGAGAACGAGCGGATTGGCTGCACGCCTCGCTCTGGCCACGGATAAATTTGCAGTACACGCCGGTCGATCATTCCCGCAGCATATTATCGATTCGGCAACGATTCCCATGCGTCTGCGGCCATACCACGCCAATTCTTTTTAAGATCATAAGCTTACGCAAAAAACAGCTAAGGGCTTACCGAATTGAATCGAGCCCACATCCGCAAGCCGCCCAAAGCGCGATCTCACCTCTGCATGGGACGCTCTTCGCCTGATCCAGCCGTCAGATGTCGACGAGTTCGTCGGCTCTGCCAGAGCTAGGACTGCTTTCGAGCTAAATGCGGAACTCCCGCAAATGGCTTCGCCGGCTCCCTGTTGGAGCGGCATCGATATCAGCTAATGGGATGGACCGGCTGCTCCCCGAAAGGCAAAGAGGGTAGGTCTGGGAAGACACGGCCCCATTTTGACAAGGAGCGGCACCGATGGTTTCCAAGGCGACACCCCAGACGGCGGAAGGTGAACTTCTGTTGAAGACGGTTGGCATCGATATCGGCAAAGACATCTTTCACATCGTGGGCTTCGATCCGAGCGGCAAAATCGTTCTGCGCCGCAAATTCCGGCGGCTGTCGCTCGAAGCCGTGTTCCAGAAGCTTCCTCGCTGCATTGCCGGCATGGAAGCCTGCCTCAGCGCCCATTTCATCAGCCGGCGTCTGCGCGCCCTTGGCTTTGAGCCCAGGATCATTCCAGCGATCTATGTCAAACCGTTCTCGAAGGGGCAGAAGAACGACTACAACGACGCCGAGGCCATTGCCGAAGCGGCGCTGCGGCCGAATCTCAAGACCGAAGGAGAAGTCGCAAGAGCAACTCGATCTCCAGGCCTGCCATCGAGTACGCTCGCGCTTGGTCTCGCGGCGCACGGCGACGATCAATCAGATCCGCGCTTTTCTGATCGAGCAAGGCATTGCAGTCAGATCGGGCGCCGGCGCGCTCAGGACATCGCTGCCGGAGATCTTGCGCAAACGGCAAGCTGAGACATCGCCGCGCCTGCGGGCGCTCATCGAAGATCTTCACGAGGACTGGCTGCGGCTCGATGAACGCATCGATGCGATCACAGAGGAAATCGAGGAGGCAGGCAAGCGGGAAAAAAGCTGTCAGAAGCTTATGACCATCCCCGGGATCGGGCCGCTGATCTCGACAGCAATGGTCGCCGCCATCGGGAGCGGCGAAGCGTTCGAACGCGGAAGGGACTTCAGTGCCTGGCTGGGGCTTATCCCGCGGCAGCACTCTACTGGCGGCCGCACTATCCTTGGGCGCCTCTCCAAGCGAGGCAGCAAGTATCTGCGAACGCTCTTCATCCAGGCGGCGAATGTAATCCTGATGCGGCCCAAGAACTGGGACAAATTAAGCTTCGGGGCTTGGCTCGCCAATGCTTCCACGCGCATGCACCGCAACAAGCTTGCGGCGGCACTGGCCAACAAGCTCGCGCGCATTGCCTGGAGCGTCTTGCGCCACAACAAGAGGTTCGATGAGGCGCTGGCCGTGTAGGAGGCGCCTCGCCTCAACAGAGTTCGCGACAGAGATCACTCGATGGAACGGATGAAACAACGCACCCGGAGCCTGTTATACAAAATGGCCACCCAATGGCCTGTCCGCTAAAGAGGCCCAAGGTGCGTGCGTACTCCCATCAAGGCCACGGCTTCGCGCCGATCATAAAAGGCCGGATACATATCAGCGACTCCGCTGTCCATCGCAGTTTCTCGTTGCGACCAGCAGCCGGTCCATACCTTTTGTATAAGGACGCCGGTGCAAGTGGTGCTTGCCAAAAACAGCTACCGCAATGATCCGAAAGCTTCCGTCGGGCCTTCGTCGCTGTGGGCCATGAGCTGTCATCAAGGCTTCGTGGCCGCATGCGTGCTGAAGGCCGAAACCGGAATTTTCGGCCTCCAAGGTCACTTCCGCTTTATTGGGGTAGAGCCGACGTTGCGCTGAACGGGTCGGCCAGTTCCGAGTCGGACCACTAGCCGTCATGACGGTTTTCAGGCTCCCCGCGTGCCGAAGGCCGGGAGCACGCCGTGAGCGCCGCAACAGTCCCAATCAAATATTGCCCGGATCGCGTTGCGGCGTGCTAAGGCTGACGGATGAGTAAAAACCATCTTGATGTGCGCGACGGCCAGCGTGAGCGCCTTATCGAGTTAACTTCCGACGACAATGTAGTCCCTATTCGCCCTGCCGATCTTCTGATCACTGCCGAGCTTTTTTTGCGTCCACGCAGGGCGCCCAACCTCTCCGCGGAGGTGGTGGCTTTTTGCGAGCTTTCCGCTCTATTGGTCAGCGACCCCCAACGAACCATAAAGCGCTTTCTCGAGCTTGCCATCGCGCTTTGTGAGGCTGGATCGGCGGGGATTAGCCTTTTAGGCGGCGCTGAGGAGAGTGAGCAGTATTTTCGCTGGGAAAGCCTTGCCGGACCTCTCGAGATCCACCTCAACGAAACGACACCGCGCAATTTCAGCCCTTGCGGCATGTGCCTCGACGCGGGTCACACCATCTTGGTCAGCCGCCCATTTCGTGCTTTCGACTATTTTAAGACTGCGGCTGAGCCACTCATGGAGGGGCTGGTGGTGCCCTTATATGATACGGGGGGCCTACCCCTCGGCACCATCTGGATCGTGCATCATGAGCCCAAGAAGCGCTTCGACGCCGAAGACGCGCGCATTATGGAACAGCCTCGCGGTCCTATTGGTACTGGCCTTGAAATTCAAAGAAGATCGTCGAGTGAGGCAACGAACCGAGCGGAAATCAGCGTATTGCGGGCGGAAAATGCGAGCCTCATCGACGACGGCGCATTTCTCAAGAGCGTGCTGAAAAGCTCAGGCGACTGCATCACGGTACTCGATCTGGACGGCCGCATATTGTTTATGAATCCTGCGGGCCAAGCCTTGATGGAGGTCGATGATTTTGCATGCATCCGCGGCAGACTTTGGAGAGAATTTTGGAAGGATGAAGGCAGGCTCGCCGCGAGCGAAGCTCTCCAGGTCGCAAGGGCTGACGGCACCGGCCGTTTTCGTGGCGCAGCCAACACTGTCAAAGGCATGCCGAAGCACTGGGATGTGCAGGTCACGCCGATCTTCGACGACCAGGGTACGTCTCAACTACTGCTTGCCATCTCACGGGATGTTTCCGAAGAGCGCAAGGCCGAGATGCACTGCAGCTTTCTTGCCCACGAGCTTGAGCACCGCCTTCGAAACTCGCTGGCGATGGTAAGCGCCATCATCAGTCAAACCTTCCGCACTGCGGTATCAAAGGATGATGCGCTAAACTTGGTGCTTCGGGCTTCAAAACGCTGACTGCGGCTAATGCAGATCAAGCGATCCTAATTCTAGAGAGGGCAACATGCCCGGCTCTATGGATGGGTTGAAACTAGTCCATGCCATTCGCCATAGGTGGCCATCGGTGAAGTTCCTCGTCACCTCAGGGTATGTGATGAACCCGGAGCAAAGCATGCCTGCCGCTGCACTTTTTCTAGGAAAGCCCTATGAGCCATGGCGAATTGCTCGGGCACTCCGAGAACTTACCGCCTAATTGCACGCCTTCGCTCACGCAGCGAAGGCGCAGTTAGAGGGTCGCCAGTGCCTCAGCCCAATCGCTATCATCATCTTCAGGGGAAATATCCAGTTTTGTCATGAAAACCGTTAGAGAACTTCGTCGCTGCATTTATTGAATAGGCTCAGAATCGAGCATAGGACAACGTATCGCTACCATCAGCCGGCAAGCTGGGGCGGCGCCGTCTGGATCACTGTAATGCGCCCAAAGCAGTGCTCGTAGTTTCAATCTAATCCCTGTCGCCGTTGCGGGCGCGCCAGACAACGCCGGTCGGCGGGAGTTTCAAGCCTGGGATAGGACCGCCGGCGCGTGAATGTAGGTGAAGGTTTGCCCCGCATCCGAGCCCCAATGACCCAGCAGCCGCGGCTTTATATGCTCCAAGGTTAGCGGCTCCCGGAGCAAAGGGTTGGCCTTCAGGTACAGCATACCCAGGCACAGATGGAGACTGGCGCGCCAATACGCGTCAATGTTGCGCAGCTGGCCGGGACTGAGGGGAGTCCCCTCAACCGTCGAGCGCGCCTTGCCATATGCAGAGAGGACTCCGTTAGAGCGAAGCGCTTCGCGGGTTTTGCTTGAAGTGCTCATGATCCTCTCCTGAACCGGGTGGACTATCGCCTTGCTTTTTTACACTGGCTTGGGTCTCAGTTCGATAACGGGCCCGGAGCGGTCATCAGTTATATGATTTATTTAAAATTACTTAAATAACAGCTATTATCTATCTCGTATGTAAACCAGTAATATTGGGATGTGCACTGTTTCAAGGCTTGGTACGAGGCGCTTACTACTCAGATCCGCCCATGGTCGGGTAGTGTCTCAGTTTGAAGCGGCGAACCAGAATGCCAGCGCTGTTGCCGACTAGTTGAGGCGTCAGCGTGAAACGCAATTAGTCGATTTCGAGCCTCCCGGTCCTTTTGGCAGTGTGCCACCTTGGCGCCTTCGCCGCCGTTAGATGTTCGCAATCCTCTACATGCCGAATTCTTCGTCCACGGAAAAGTGTGTTTCGGTATGGCTTATTCCGCGTCGAAAGACACACGCGCGAAGATAATTGATCGGGGCTCAAATCCGGCGCTCCTTGAGACGGCCAAGCCACTAATCCTGTGTTGCGGCCGTGTAGTCAGGAGATGAGGCATCGTTTCTCCTCGATCTGAAAGGGTTCGATCATCAGTGCATTCAACGCATTAACGCTCTCGAAAGCTGCGGGATCTAAATTCGAAATAGCCGTCTTTGACGAAAACTAAAAAATAAGACATGAAAGCCCTTGGTTCTTTGGCAATCGCCCTATTGCTCTTCACCGTCGCGAGGGCTGCCGGAGACGAGGTGCCTTTCGCTCAACGGCCTACGGAGCCCAAGGTCGCGGCCCTTGACGATATCATGGGGAAGATTCAGCTTCAGCACATTAAGCTTTGGCAAGCTATAAAGCGAAAAAATTGGGACCTCTTGAACTACGAAGCAGACCATCTAAAGGAAAGCCTGAGCGACGCTGCAATATTTTATGTTAACATCCCATTGGAATACATTAACTCTGCCGATCAACCTCTTCGCGCGCTCCAAGATGCGGTGAAATCAAAGGATCCCTCCAGGTTAGCTCGCGATTACGCGGCTCTTACAGCTGCCTGCAACAGCTGCCACCAAGCAGCACAAGTTGGCTTTATTGAAATCATAACGCCAGCATCCTCACCGTTCGGCAACCAGAAATTCGTGCCTAAAGATTAGGTAGGTTGCCCTTGGGTTCCCGGCGCCTGTTATGAAGACGATTGCGCAAGTATCCGCTGCTGAACGTGAGTGGCGTGTGGTCAAGGCGTCGATTCTGCCAGTGCGGATACAGGGTTCGACGTTAATGCTACCGTGCAGGCCAATGCCGCACGCTGTGACGGGGCAATGTCACGATCTCGTCAGCCGCCAGGTTTCGCCCGTCCTAGAACGGCAGCTCAACATCTAAAAGCGGGCACTCTCCGTGCTCCGACCGATGACCGCTCCCGGCCTTTCGCGTTCAAATTCGTAGCGCGGATGATGCGGCGGGTTGAGTGGCAAGGAAGGGAGATGATTCAGACATCTGCATGGCGCTTGTGGTCCAACGCGGGCTTCCGTTCCCGGCGGAAAGCCTTAAGCTCTCCGAGATATTGCCAGGAAACGGGCGCAGATAGGGGATTGCATGAACCGGGAACAAGCCATGATCGAGGCTGCGATCGCCGAGGCGGCGGCAAACCCAGCACTGGCGCCGAAGGTGCTTCCGGATTGGTATGTGGCCGATATTATCGAGGCGATCGCGCGTTTGCCGCGCGAGACCGCAATCGCGATCTTGCGGCAGCTTCCTGAGGAAACCGCGATCCGCATTTTCAACACGCCCGGACTCGACCGGCCCTCGCATCTCCGACGGCTCGGTTAGCACCGGCATTGCATGCGCGGAGGCGGAGGCGGGGCTTCTGCCGCGGCACCCCACGGTTGTGGTCGGCCAGCAGTACCTGCTGGACCTATCCCGGGTGCCCGCCGGCGCGGCTGCTTTGTGGCTGCAGCTGCAGGAGGTGCCGTACGCGCCCCGCGGCGATGCCGGCCGGATCTCCGATCCACGACTTATACCGAATCCGACTGATTGAGTCGCCGCGCGCATGGGATTCCGCTCGGGATTCGAAGCAGTTATATGG
>JBAUNL010000766.1:0-7059 GCA_049579205.1 Rhodomicrobium sp.
GAACCAAGGCCGATGCCAGCCTGACCGCCCAGGTCTGCATCCCGGTCCGAGTCACTCACCAGCAAACTCCGATCCAGCTCCACCAGTGATTAAAAGCGAAGCTCAAAACGAGTTTTGCAACAGTATCCCTCAAAAAGCGGAAAGGTTTGTTGCTACCGCGAAGACACCGTTCGGGGCTCAATCACTCGGCAGGCCGTTCGACCGCAAAAGACACACATCGGACGTGGTGGACGGTTAAATCGTCGACGTCGCCAGCATCCTGCCCAGCACAAGGTATGACAGAAAATGGATGGCGGCTCTGCGCTGTAAGCGGACAAGGGGACCGCGGACGCCATGGGTCATGATGCCGGTATTGGAAGCAGATGAGACGAGTCCGCTCATCCCTTCATAGCCGAAGGAATTGTTGCAGCTGCGAGAATTGGGAGTTGGGCCAATAACAGGTCAAGTGGCGCGGCCTTGGCGACCGCGCCCGCCCCTTGTCACCGCGGAATCTTACGCCGCTCACCTGGAGACGGCGGCACCGACCAAACGGTACGACCTAGCTTGTGACGTCGAGCTTCGACCGGACCCACCGGCCCATATCGGTTATTGCAGCGTCCGTCTCAGGCACGCGGCCAGCACCGAACAAGAAAAGGTGCTGGCCTTCTGGGACAGCGTGGAGGGTCACATTCACCGGCGCAGCCCTAGCTCGCTCCGCGAAATCAAGTATCTCGCCGACCAGCAATTCATGCGCGCCGTAGTAGATGTTCATCGGCGGCAACCCCGATAGGTCCGCGAAGAGCAAGTTCACACGCGGATCGCTATAGGCCACTCCAGTCTCACCTAACCAGCTTTCGCGTCGCATCCTTCAGGAATACACCAGATTGCCGGCACCCCGCCGGCATCGACCTCGGCATAAGTAACTTGCTCCGGCTCTTTCGTCGAGGACGCCAAGGCCTCCCAACCATCCCTAACGGTCTGCAGATCCAAGTTCGCGTTGGCCAAGCGCTGCCGTTTATCCGCCAACCGCTCAGCCAAATCGTTCGATTGTGCACTTCCCATGATCATCTCTCTCCTGATCTTGCTTCATCGTCGGTTGATGTGTGGGATCGGCGATGGGCCGTCATGAGCCCAGGACGCACTTTCGCCAGTACCGGCGCGCACTGTTCGCCCCCTGTGTTGACTGAAGCCTGATCTGGTTTTGCTTATCGGATTTGGCTCGCGGCGGATCGTCGTGAGCATGAAGCCAGGTTCGACAGCGAAGGCATCGTGGCGAACTCGGCCTCGAAGGCGGCGACGACGGGCTCGAAGGCACGCTGGCTGACATGCTCGCAGTGCTGAACAGCGTAGCTATCGATCATAGCTGTCTCCTTCGATTGGATCAAAGCTCACGTTCGCGGGCGATCGCCCTGCTTGCTTGCTCGCCGATGATGACGCAGGGGGCCATGGTGTTAGCCAGGGGAACCCGGGGCATCACTGAGGCGTCGGCGACACGGAGGCGCTCGATGCCGTAGACCTTGAGGCGGCTGTCCACGACGGACATGTCATCCTGCCCCATCTTGGCGGTACAGCTCTGATGCCAAATGGTCGTCACGCCATCGCGGATAAAATCGTCCATGGCGGCCGATGTGAGCGCCGCCGGCATGACCTCCCGCTTCACGAAGCCCTGAAGCGCGTGAGCATTGCCAACCTCCCGCGCAAGCTCTACGCACCGCCGCAAGGCGGGCAGGTCTGCCGGATCGGAAAGGATCTGCGAGTCTATCAGGATCGGGTCTTCGTGTCCGGCGCCAGTCAGGCGCAGACGGCCGGCGCTATGTGGGCGCAGCAGCGCCGGAAAGATCCCCCAGGATCCGGCTGGTATGGTGTGACGCGCCGCGAGTTCAGGGGTTGAGACGGGGAACTCGATCTGGAGCAACTGAATATCAGGACTTTCCAGCTCCGGCGTGCTTTTGGCGAAGATGGAGGCTTCACCGCCATTGTTGCGCGGGGCAATCGGCTCCGGATATTCCCAGATGCAGCTCGAGACCCAGATGTGGTCTTGGAAGTTGGCGCCCACACCCGGAAGATGCTGGACCAAGGGGATATCAAGCGATGCCAGCGTTTCCGCATCGCCAATGCCGGACTGCATCAGCACCTTCGGGGTGTGGATGGCGCCCAGGGACAGGATCACTTCCTGCGAGGCGTGGAAGCGGTGACTGCGGCCGTCGAGGCGGCACTCCACGCCGGTTGCCACTCCGCGTTCAATAAGCAGGCGCGTGACCGGGGTGCCGGGCAGCACCGTCAGGTTCGCCTGGTTCATCAACGGGTATATGTAGGACCGGAAAATCGACTGCCGCCCGCCGTCGCGAATGCGCAGGTTGAAGTAGGAAGCGCCCCCGGGTCCTTCCATCATGGAGCCGTTCGCATCGTCGAAGACGGGGATGCCAAGTTCGGTAGCTGCCTGGAGCATCGCGGCTGCGATCGGGTTCGGGTCGGCCGGTGGCGCGATGTAGAGAAGACCATCCCGGCCGCGGCGGGCCGGATCGGGCGTACCCTGCCAGTTTTCGATCTCGCGGTAGATGGCGAGGACGGACTCATAACTCCAGGCAGGATCGCCGGCCTGGGCAGCGAAATAATCCCAGTCACTCTTGTGACCGCGAGCCCAGATCATAACGTTGATGCTCGATCCTCCGCCCAGCACCTTGCCCATGCTCATCGGGATGGCGCGGCCGTTGAGGTACGGATTGGGCAAAGCCGTGAAACGCCAGTCGCGCTCGCTGCCCAAATTCAGCGGCCAGGCCGCCGCCATTTCCACCTCGGGTACGCTGTCGCTCCTGCCGGCCTCAATCAGAAGCACCGACGCGTCTTGTTTTTCCGCCAGCCGCCGTGCCACCACAGCACCCGATGAGCCAGATCCACAGATGATAAAGTCGTACTGAGGCTTCAACGCAGCCCGCAGAACTTGCTGATTCAGCCGAACGCCTTCTGCGAACCCTGTCCTGTCGTTGTGTTTTATGTTCATAACTTTTTCCTGATCTTGCCTTCATCATCTGTTGATTATGGGCAATCGGAGATTGGCCTTCGTGAGCCCATGGCGCACTTTCACCAGTACTGGCGCGCACTGTTCTCCAGACTAGGAGCGCTGCCTAATTTGCGGCAGCAAGGCCCGCGTGGGGCTCATGTCGCCAGCCAGACCGAAACTTAACAGCGGTAGGCCCAACTAAACCAAGGTATGCGGCAAGATATCCCCTTGAAGCGCCGGGCAAACACCTGAAATTAATGGGTGATAACGGCACCACAGCTTGCTACGGGTAAGAAAAAACTTGATCATTTGTAGTTATCTCCGTTCACATCACCTCGTAGGGTAATAACGGAGGCTGGCCTAGGAGGTTTGGAAAATTCTCGTCTTTGGATATGCCTGTGAACATGGAAACGATGGTGCAACAATACGGCAATTTCGACGGCACGCTGCGATTGAATCACGAGGAGTGGGCGGCTTTGCTCCACTCGACGTGCGGAGGCGAGCACGAAGTGATCGACCCCAATGCTTTTGCCGGTTGGACGCGCCGAGTAAGCGTTTACGGGATCGATGCAGACGTGGCCAAGGTCCAATGCGGGCCTGCGGCCGTGGATCATGGCGGCAACATTTACCGGTTCGAGCGGAGGCGCCGCGGTATTCGCCTCGCTAACACGGATTGGTACTGCGCATGGTTGCAGGTCGCTGGCCGGTCAGCGCTCACACAGAACGAGCACACGGTGCAACTCGCCGTGGGAGATGTTGGGCTCGGAGACGGGGCGCGGCCCTCCACGCACTTGTCTGACAGCGGTTCGCAATGGCTGTCTATTTATCTGCCGCGCCAGCCGCTCATTTCCCATCTCGGATTCGAGCCGCAGGCTTGCTTATGCGGTAGCGGCGGAATGGCAGCAGCACGCGTCCCCCGTCAGCTCGTTCTCGACGGCATCGGAGACGAAGAATCCACAGCCGCGGTGGGCGGCCCCCACATGCGGCTCGCCCTCTACGATCTGCTTGGCGCTCTATTTGCGCCGTCTGATCCGGGGCCCGTCTCCCGTCACGCGGACAGGCTGTTCGCCCGCATCCGCAGCGTCATAAAGGATCGCTGTGCCGACCCAGAGTTCCGCCCTGCAGAGGTGGCAGCCGAAACGGGGATTTCGCTACGCTATGTCCAGAAGCTCTTAACGGCGCGCGGCTCGACATGCAGTGAATTGGTATATTCCGTTCGTTTGGATCACGCCGCGCAGCTTCTTGGACGCCGGGCGTCACTCGGTACAGGTCAGCCTCTCAGCGAAATTGCGTATGCCTCCGGCTTTCGCGACTATGCTCATTTCGCCAGAAGATTCCGGCATCGGTTTGGTCATGCGCCAGGCGCCCACATAGAAGAAGGTGGTGCCATTGGCATCGGGATGGTGAGCGCCCGTGCTGGTGAGCATGCTCCATCTGCTGCATTGGGGTAGCCGAATTCCTTGCCGGTCTGCGCACCGCCACGTCACATACTCTTCTTGCCACGAGCATTCCGCTCCTGCGGTAGCTGAGGCTCACTATCGACGCCTCCCTCGACCGCGTAGCGGCTCACGAGGGTCCCCCGCGAACCCGGCTCGGACCAAGGCCCACTCTGCCTAGTCCGCCGGATCGGCAGAACCGCTCCGGGATCCAAATCCGATAATCAAAACCAGATCAGGCTGCAGTGAACCCGCGGCGGCGAACAGTGCGCGCCAGTACTGGTGAAAGTGCGTCACCGGCTCGCGACGGCCAATCTCCGATTGCCCATAATCAACCGATGATGAGGGCAAAGTCAGGAGACAGAGAGATGAGCCAAACCATAGGAAGAATGCTTCTTGTGGCGGCGAGTGCTTTCGCCATGGCGGGGTGCTCCGCAGGCGAAGCCGGCATACTCAGCCACTCCGATACTACGCTGAGTATGCCATCTGCTGATCATCTAGCCGGATCCAGAGCTATCATTACTCGACTTAAGACGAAGCCCACAACGTACTTACATGGGCCAACTACCTTCGTCGTCGACTATCCGCCAGGTGGATCAGCGGTGCTCCACCGTATGCCATCCTCAGGCTATGTGCTGGTTTACGTCCTGTCGGGCACCATCCGCGCGTATGCCTGGCACGCTGGCGTAGGCACTTATCGCGCGGGCGATATGTGGCTCGAGCCCGCTTTTGCCTACAACATTACCGCCAAAAATCCGAGTCCCGGCGAGTCCGCGCGAACACTCGTCGTTCTAGTCACCGACTCCCAAAAACCAGACACCACAACGACAGCTAAGGAGTAATGCTATGGGTAAGGAAATGTACTTCCTAAGCAAGGAAGCAAGAAACAGAAACACGCCGGAACCGCTGCCACTGACACTTGTCTCCGTAAGACACCTTAGTGAGGATGTCCTGTACCGGCCTGGCATACGCATAAAGCCCGGCATGCGAGTTCTCGATCTCGGATGCGGCGCCGGTGAAGGCCCTCATTTGATCGCCAAGTTGGTTGGTCCTGGCTTAGTGGTCGGGGTCGACGAGTCGGCGGAAGCCATCAACGCCGCTCGGCAGCGCGCGATGATGGCCGGACAAGGTTCTTGGACACGGTTTGTCACTGCGGATCTAAACACCTTCATTCCTGATGAACAATACGATGTTGTCGTTGTGCGGAATGTGCAGCTGCTTCAATCCGCGCGCGTTACCCTCTTGCGGCTATCCGCCTGGGTCTATCCCGATGGCATCATCATTTGGCCGGCAAGCCGGCCGGAAGTATCGATTCAGTCGGTCATAGTAATGTCCGAACCTGCCGGGTCCTGGTCTGAGGACCGCCGAGGGCCATCGGGGCTTCGCATCGGCGGGCGATACTCCCCCCAAATAGTGACATGCAAACAACTGCGAAAGGAGCAGATCAGTGAGGCCTGCACTTCGGCGTTCAGGCATGACCGCAAGACAAGAGTCTCATGACGGCCAATCGCCGATCGCCCGCATCAACCGATGATGAAGGCAAGATCTGGAGACAGAGAGATGAGCCAAGCTATGAAAGGTTTCGCGCTGATCACCGGCGCTTCGTCCGGCATCGGCGCGATCTACGGCGACCGCCTGGCCAAGCGCGGCTACGACCTCATTCTGGTGGCGCGCCGGTTCGATCGTCTGCGAATGTTGGCCGACAAGATCGGCGGCGAAACCGGCCGCAAAGTCGAGGTCATCGACGCCGACTTGAGCAAGCGAGACGAGCTCGCAAAAATCGAGGCCGTGCTGAGGACCGATAAGCGGATCACCACTCTCGTCAACAACGCTGGCTTCGGTTCGGCTGCTCCCCTTCTTCAAGCCTACGTTGACAAGATGAGCGACATGATCGCGCTGAATGTCGACGCTCTGACCCGCCTCACCTATGCGGCCGCGCCCGGCTTCGTTGAGCGTGGTGGTGGCACGATCATCAATATCGCCTCGGTCGCCGCCGTGGCGCCGGAGTTCTTCCCAGTTAACGGCGTGTACAGTGCCTCCAAGGCTTTTGTCCTAGCCTTGAGCCAATGGCTCAAACATGAGCTTGCGGAGAAAGCCGTGCGCGTCCAGGTCGTGCTGCCGGGCCCCACGGCGACAGACTTCTTTGAGAATGCTGGCATGCAACTTGAGCACCTGCCCATTGAGTTGGTGATGCCGGCCACGGCCATGGTCGACGCCGCCCTAGCGGGACTCGACCAAGGCGAGTTTGTCACCGTTCCTTCGCTGCCGAACATGGCTGACTGGGACGCTCACGAGGCAGCGCGACGGGCGCTGGTGCCAAACCTGGCCCACTCCGAGCCGGCCGTGCGCTTAAGTGGCAATGGTGCTTCGCATCAGCGGGCGGTACTCCCCTCCAAATGATGAGATGCAAACAAGGGCGATAGGAACAGATCAATGAGCACCTCACTTCGGCGTTCAGACATGACCACAAAACAAGAGTTTGATTGTGCGGACGAACTGCAGGCAGCCATGTCTCGCGAGGTGGCGCTGCCAGGGCAGGAGCTCTATGATGAGGGCTCCCGCGTATGGAACGGCGCCGTACGTCGCCGTCCGGCGATAGTCGCCTTCTGCAAACAGCCCGAGGACGTTCAGGCGGCGGTGCGC
>JBAUNL010000767.1:0-2244 GCA_049579205.1 Rhodomicrobium sp.
ATGGATTTTCTTGATGAATTTTGGAGCGGGGCGCTCGATCGGCCGGGCCCTGAGGGTCACGTTTTTCGGAACCAGGAACCGTGAAAAGTAGCTGTCGAATTCCTTTATCGTTTCGGCCGGCCTATCGTGTTCGTGACCTGAATAAGATTCAGTCTGAAGCCTACCGGCAGGTCGAGGAGATCCGCGGTTACTCGGAAGAGGAACTCCGCCAGTCCTTGGTCGCCTCCAGGCGCCAACGCTCCAGCAGGCTTTCGACCAACTGACCCATCCCGAAGACCGCGATGCCAATATCGTACAGGTCCAGCGGCTGGTGAGGCAGGAGATCGAATCCTTCGAGATCGTCATCCGCTATCTCGGTAAGAACGGCAAGCCTTCATGGGCGCACAAGCACGTCTCATTTCTCCGCGATGCCGCTGGCAGGCCCACCCACATCCTGGCGCTTGTCACCGACATCACCGGGCGCAAGCGCCAGGACGATCAAATCCGCCTCCTGCTGCGCGAGGTGAACCATCGCTCGAAGAACATGCTGGCCCTTGTGCAGGCGCTGGCCCGCCAGACCGTTGCCAAAAATCCGCAAGACTTCAAGCGCTGGAGGACAAGCTTGAGCCTCCTTCCGCAAAGAAAATAACCAAGCCCGCGCCAAAGCATTGACCCCGGCCGACCCGCTCCATACAGCCTGCGGACCCCCTTGAGAAAGGGCCAGAAGCGGCCCTTCCGGCGGCGCGGATGCGGATAAGGCTTGGGCGGGAGCTTGACCTTCTGGCGATCGCAGCCCGAGATACGCCCTGTGCCTCCATAATCACAACTGCTAAGGGCGTGGCGGCAAGGCATTTCAAAAGCACGTCACCATCTCTCGCGTGGCGGGCCATTTCGCTGTGTCGTTCGCGGCCGGATATTTCGGTCCGATAATCTTTTCGAAATCCAACCTTGGCCGCTTCTCGGAATTTTTGTTACGGGGCCGGTCGGCTTCCTTGCTGGTGCACTGATCGGCACTCTAAGAGTTGCCAGAGGCTCCACCCGGTTATCGATCGCTGTCATAGGGCTGATATGGGTCCTGACGCTGCTTTACACGCTCGTTATCATTGGCTTGGCCGGACAGGGAGCCGACCCTCCCATCGGCCTTCAGATTCTCATTATCGCCTTCGGGCATGTTCCTCTTCATCAGCCGCGGCACACGGCACCCAACTTCCGGCTAGCTTGCGGCGCTTCGGCCAGAGCCTCGTGCGGGCGTCACCCCACCTCAGACCGCCCAATCCCCCCTGATGCGGGCGGCAATTTTTTGCTTCGTTGCCGAGCCTTGCGAACCTCCACATCTAACCCATCGTTGCGCTCATCAGCTAAGGTCTCGCCAAGCGCTTGTGTGCCAACTCCTGTGAATTCACGCGTTATTTAAGTATGCAGTCTATACAATATTCTTTAGGTGTTCACGCAAAGTAGCTTCTTGAGGATCCAGAGCATGCTCATGAATCAGGATTTAACGCCACCTGAGTTCGCTCCTATTCTCCAGACCCCAAGACCTGATCCAGAAAACGTTCTCCGCACAACGGAATGCGTCATTCCAGACTTGCTTCGCGCTCGGAACCGATGGCGATCGCTCTTTATAGATTATGAAAAGCCACATTTGATGAGGCTCTATGTTCAGCTCGGCGCCGTGCGCATAAGTCTCCATTATTTTCTCCCAGCTAGGAAAGAAGACCTTTCAAACGGTGAAGAGTTCGATGCGAACCTTTATCACCCGCACCCGTGGTGGTCGGTGATGCGAATTTTAGAGGGACGGTATCGCCAATGGTTTGGGGTCGCGAGCGAAGTGCTGCGCACCCGGGACAGTGAAGAGCAAAAGTTGGCGAAGACACCCGTCAGAGCGATTCTCGTTGAGCAAGTTCCTGGAAGCTTCTATGCGATGACACACCCCTTCGCCTGGCACCAGGTCCTCCCCGTGCCGGACCAAGCAGTATCAACCCTTATGGTCACCGTTATACCCAAAGGGTGGAGCCAGCGGGATTTGCCCCCGCCTGTACGCCAGCGTGAACTAACGAGCCAAGAGCGCAGCTTCATGTTTAGTCATTTCAAGAGGTTCTATTAATAATTCCGAGAGTATTTTATGTCGATCTACAACGCCTGCGATCCTCCTAATAGTATTGATAAGATGTAATGCCTGCACTAATAAGATCGAATCTCTCGCCCCGGATTATAAGCTATGAGTGTCAGCGAACGTAATCACAGCAATCTAGATCGGCCATGCCT
>JBAUNL010000768.1:0-4285 GCA_049579205.1 Rhodomicrobium sp.
ATGTGCCCGCAACAAATCCGAGGGCTGCGGTCCTCGCTGTCGCGGCACCGTGAAGCAAATAAAGACCGCGATCCTCCCAGAAAGCGCTGACAATTTCCGTTGGCGGTGGAAAGACAGCGATCCCGAAACGGGTAAAAAGTCCAACCGCTTCCCAAACCGCAAGAATGAGCAGGATGAAAAGAGCGGCTTGGCCAGCCGGTTTTGTCATAGGGTATGATCCCCGCCGTGCAAGCTCAGCATAAGCCTGTCGCAGATGGAATGAAACTGCGGTTGGGTGAACAAATCGGGCGTACGCGGACGGGGAAACGGGATCGGGATGGTTTCCGCAATGCGCCCAGGCCGGGAGTGCATGACCACAACTTCATCAGCCAGGAAAACGGCTTCGTCGATCCCATGCGTGACGAGCAAGGTAGTCGTCTGCTGTGCAGCCCATATACGCTGGAGTTCAACATTCATCGTACGCCGCAGAATCTGATCGAGGGCACCAAAAGGCTCATCAAGGAGAAGGACGGAAGGCTCGGTTACGAGTGCCCTTGCAATAGCTACCCGCTGTCGCATGCCGCCCGAAAGCTGTCCCGGCAGCGCGTCCTCATAGCCTTCTAGGCCCACAAGACCGATCAGCTCTTGAATCCGCTGTTCGCTGCGCCGGACTGACCTATTCAGGACCTGCAGGGGCAGTGCAATATTCCTGCGAACGCTCCGCCACGGAAGCAGAGCTGGGTCCTGGAACGCAATGCCAAGCTCGCCTTCGGCGCGGAACCGCTCCGGATGCTTTCCGCGGACGAGAACTGCGCCATTGTCCGGCTGCTCAAGCCCCGCGACCAGACGAAGCAAAGTAGACTTTCCGCAGCCTGAAGGCCCGATCACGGCGACGAAGCTGCCGCGCCTCACTTTCATTGACACGGGCGAAAGGGCAACGATCGGTCCTTTCGCCGTCTGGAAGGTTTTTCCGGCCTGATCCACGATGAGGTCGATCGGAGACGTCTGAGGCTGCTGTCCTTCGCCACTACTGACGGGGACTTGCCGGCTATCGAAAGACAAAGCCACCACGGATGAAGCAGCGGTCACGAGTTAGATCTCGGCAAGAAGCGAGGTATCGAACATGTCCTTGCTCGCCTTCACGCCCACTTTCTCAAGCGAGTCCAGGTTCTTTTGGATGCCTTCTTGATCCATGAAGTAGACCCCCTTGGGATGGTCCATGATCGGGATCTGGACTTTGCTGTGATACAGAGCGGCCTCAGGGGTATAGCCGTTCCCCTTGAACCAGCTATCGGCATACTTCGCCGGATATTTTGTGGAATCCGCAAAATCTTCGGCCCAACCTTTGCGGCTTGCGCGAAGGAAACCAACGATCTCCTTGCGCTTCGCTTTCAACGTTTCGGCCGTGACTGTCACAGCGTCAATATAGAAAGGGAGGCCCGCGTCATAGGCGAGGAAATTATGCGTCTTCTTGCGGGACTTCTGCTCCACGATGAACGGCAGGGAGGTGATGAAATCGAAGACCGCATCCACCGAGCCGGTGGTGAGCGGGGTCGGATCGAACGCGTAGCTGACGATCTTGACCTTCTCCGCTGCGATATCGTTTGCAGCCAGCATCGCTTTGAAGTTCAAAAGCGATATTGGGGGAACGGCAATGGTTTTTCCGATAAGGTCCTTCGGCTCTTTAATGTTTGACGCTTCCAGGCTGATGACCCCCTAAGGATTCTTCTGAAACTGAGTTCCGATGATCTTTAGTTGCGCGCCTTTGTTGATCGCTTGAGCCGTATTGATGACACCGGTTAGGGCGATGTCTGCCTTGCCGGTGAGCAGCGCGCCCTCTGGAATTAGGTTCGGGCCGCCAGGCATATAATTGAGCTTCAGCCCTTCTGAAGCGTAATACCCGTTGTCCATGGCGATGTAATAGCCAAGGAATTCAGGGTCGTTGATCCAAATTGATTGGAAGTTGATTACCGTCTCGGCGGCGAGGGCAGCTTTTCCTGAAACTCCTAGAGTTGCCGCCGCCAGACCAGATAGCAATGCGCTGTTAAAGCTTCGCCGCGTTACCGAAAACGTCATGATTTATACTCCTGCGATTTTCGAAGTTGTTTTTGAAGAGAAGACACTATCTTCGCAGGCAAGTCACAGGCGCTCCGCCGGCGCTGGGAAACCGTGTGCCGTGGCTCGTGGCATTCGACACCATCGCAATCCGTTGCGTGCGTGGAAGTGCCCCGAACCCGCCTTCCCTGCTGCGTCACCCGGCCTGACCCGTCTCTCCGGTCAATCGAAGCCTTCGCCTGATTGTGGCAATAACCGTGCCGCTTGCGACGCAGGACGGCGCAATTGCCCATCTCGGTACGGGCGAGCATTTCTTCGGTCGTGCGATGAGCAGGTCGAGGGCTCTTCCCAGAAGATATGCTCAGCGCCGTTCCCGTGTTGCACGTCCCACCGCGGCTTGTCGTGCGCTGTTACCGGTAAGGGCCACAATCGAAGCCGGGCTAGCCGGTTCCGGTATTGCATATTGGTCCGGACGCCGGCCGGAAACTCTTCTCAATTGAGGTAATTATGGCGTCATAGCTGCGCCTTTCGGGCTCCGGATATGTGATGGAGAAGGCGTTGATGATGCGGCCGCCACAAGCAAACATAACTTTCTGATAATAGATGCTCGGTCCGCGCACGCCCGAAAGCACAAACCAGCTTCTTCCCGCCGGCTCATATTTGATATTGGCGCCGTGAAGCTCGCGCATGATCATCGCTCTATACTCGAGAGGTGAAACCTTTTCTTGATTAGCAACTGACAATACCTTGAGCTTCGTCTGGCCATCGGCCGAGATGAACTCAACCCGGTCCCCGTCCGGAGACCGCTCTCTTAGTTGCAATAGGGCGGACGGAAAGAAGAAACTGTAGCCAAACCGCTCGCTACGGTAGGGCTCCCATCCATCGCCTTGCTGTTGCACCGCCAACGAAGACCCCGGACCCAAGAAAGTGAAGAGGATTACTGCAACTCCGCAAAGCCGTCTCAACATGTAAGTCTCCCAAGGATTTTTAGTCGTCGAGCGCCAACGCCGCTAACGAGCTGTCCGTGCTCGAAAGGCCGCCGGCGCCCTTTTTTCTGCAACTTCAGGTCCTCGCATTTGTTCCGCCCGTAATAGGCGGGCGTCAAGCTTGCCACCGCCACTCAATCTGCCACGAGCAGCGGGAGGGCCAATGTATAAGTTAAACAAAACGCTACCTCTCCGCAGGCAGCCAAACATTCTCTATGCAAAGCTAGGAGTATCCCCGGACGCTTCCGCCGAGGCCATTCGCTCCGCCTACCGCGTGCTGGAGGGAGTTTATTGCCCGGACGGCGCTTACAGTGACGATGTGATGCAGCATGCTTTTTTGGAAATTTCGAATGCTGCGGGAATACCATGCAATCCGAGGACGCGCTGGCTGTACGATTGCGGCTATATCGATGAGAGAGGTAGGCCGACGAGGGCGGGCAGCGAACGCGCATCTCGCCTTCGGCGCCTGCGGATATCCGGCGCCTTAATTAGCTTCGCCGTTCTTTTCATTATCGCATTTTGGGTCACCAACCCGAATGGCGCTCACACCGGCATTCAAGCCTCTCCTTCACAAGCCTCTCCTTCAGAAGGCCGTGTCACTCAGAATAGAGACCAGGCTTTCCAAAAAGTGGTCTCCCCTGCGATGGAAAAGACGATCGTGTTTGCGGACCAATCGCCTTTGGCGGCGGCTGCAACCGCAGCAACGGAGACGATGCTTGAAGAGTATCCATTGCCTTCAATCGCACCCTCATTCGCGAACCAGGAAGTCGATGCTCGTTCAGTAGAGGCAAGCGCCGGAATGCAGCCCATCGCAAAGCCCTCTTCCGCGGAAGCTAATCCTCATGATTACCTTCCTCCCGAGACCATTTTCAATCCAAAGCATAATTTCTTTGCCGGCGGTCCTAAGGAAAAGAAACAATCAAGTGCCTTAATATCTCCGAAGAACAATCCTTTTCGCCGCCAGAAACTGAGTGGACGCAAGCAGACGCCGGAGAGGCAGCAGACGGACACTTTCTTCCCGCCAATAGCGGGTTCAAGATCAACTGACATATGGATGGTACCGCGTGCCGGGGCTCAGACCGAGGATAGACTTCCGGCTTCGGCGGCGGTGAGGACTGCACAATGTCTTGCGTGCATTACAAACGATCGGGCTAACTGCTCGAAGACGTGCCCGTGAATTACCAGCCTGAACCAACGGAGACGATTGACAATGGACTACCCGTCCTTTGTTTGAGATCCATGCGGCCCACCGCCTCCTCGCTTAG
>JBAUNL010000769.1:0-4818 GCA_049579205.1 Rhodomicrobium sp.
CGATTCTGCTTGTCCGACGAGGACGCGTTAAGTCTGGCTGACTATGCCCTGAAAATAGAGGCGCACTATTCGAAATGCGCCGGTCATCCGATGCCGATGGACATCGAGTGGGCTAGAGATGCCGGAGACGGCCTGCTTTACATTGTTCAGGCTCGGCCAGAGACAGTCGCCTCACAGAAATCCGGCAGCCTGGTGGAGACCTTCTCTCTTAAAGCCGAGGGCACTGTGCTTGTAACGGGCAAGGCGGTTGGCGAGAAAATCGGCGTAGGCGGTGTTCGCGTTATCGAGACGGCTGGCGAGCTTGCGGCGTTCCAGCCCGGGGAGGTACTAGTTGCCCCCTCGACAAGCCCTGACTGGGAACCGGTGATGAAGACAGCCGGGGCTATTGTGACAGATCATGGCGGGCGCACATGTCATGCGGCCATCGTTGCACGTGAACTCGGTGTGCCAGCGATTGTTGGCGCGGGAACGGCAACCACAGCTTTGAAGACGGGTGCTGAAGTCACGATCGCGTGCTCTGGCGGGGAAATTGGCACAGTCTATGAGGGGAAACTTCCGTTCGAAGTCACCCATATAGATACCAGTGCTATAGTCCTGCCAAAGACGGAGATCATGGTCAATCTCGGCAACCCTGATCTTGCGTTTTGCTCCGCGATGATGCCTAACGCAGGCGTAGGGCTCGCGCGCATGGAGTTCATTATTAGCGAGTATATTGGCGTTCACCCGATGGCGCTTGTCCATCCAGAGCGCATTGCCGCAGAGGACCGGGCGCGCATTGAGGAACGCGCCCGCAGTTTCACGTCTCCGCGAGAATATTTTATCCGCAACCTAGCAGAGGGTGCCGGCACGATCGCAGCCGCATTCTACCCAAAGCCCGTGATCATTCGCCTGTCCGATTTTAAGACCAACGAATATGCGGAGCTTATCGGCGGCTCGGCTTTCGAGCCGCGTGAGGCCAATCCGATGCTTGGCTTCCGTGGAGCGTCACGCTACGCGCATCCCGCCTATGCGGACGGATTTGCACTCGAATGCGAAGCCTTGCGGCGCGTTCGTGACGATATGGGGCTTACCAACCTTATCATCATGGTGCCCTTCTGCCGGAGGGTTGTGGAAGCCGAACAGGTCTTGGCCGCAATGGCACGCAATGGACTTTCACGCGGGCAGAATGGCCTTGAAGTTTACGTGATGTGCGAAATTCCCAACAACGTCATCCGGGTGGACGCCTTCGCCAAGGTCTTCGACGGCTTCTCGATCGGCTCGAACGACCTGACTCAGCTCACGCTCGGTGTGGATCGCGATTCCGAAATCGTCGCCTTTGATTTCGACGAGCGCGATCCGGGCGTGTTGGAGATGCTGCGCCTGGCGGTCAGCGGCGCAAAGCGAAATGGACGCAAAGTCGGAATATGCGGCGAGGCCCCCGCCAACTATCCGGAGATCGCTCGCTTCCTTACCAAAACCGGCATTGACTCAATGAGCGTTAACCCGTCAAGCCTGCTGCGCACAATCGATGTTGTTCGCGACGCAGAAGCGGCGTTATAGCTGACGACCCGTAGCACGAGTGGCTCATATATTAACAATTACAATGAATCCGGCCATCGACATCGCAACATCTGTCGAGAGGGTGCACCCTGCCCGAAAGCTGCGTTGCGCTGAGGCGAGGCGCTACCCCGGAGGCGGCGGGATCAACGTTGCCCGGGTCATGGGCCGTCTCGGATCCGAGGCAACCGCCCTCTATCCAGTAGGCGGCTACTGCGGCCAGCTGTTCCAAAAGTTGGTCGATCAAGAGAATATCCGCAAACTTGCGATCCCAATCGAAGAGGCGACACGTGAGGACTTCACGGTGGTCGAGACGAGCACCGGGAACGAGTTCAGGTTTGTCTCGAAGGGACCGCATCTTCGCGAGGCAGATTGGCGCCGTTGCTTGGAAACCTTTGCCGGGTTTCGCGATCCAATCGATCTTCTCGTTGCGGGCGGCAGTCTTCCGCCCGGCGTTCCCGAGGATTTCTACGCATGGATTGCTGAAATTGCACGCGGCCGGGGCGTACCATTTGCGCTCGATACTTCAGGCGCGGCGCTTAGGGCAGCGCTCGAGCAGGGCGTCCATCTCGTGAAGCCCAATCTCCGGGAGATGCGGGAGCTGATGGGCGAACCGTTGGCCAATCTGACCTCATGTATAGAAGCATGCAAGCGTCTGGTAGCGTCCGCGAAGGCAAACCTCGTCGCGTTGACACTAGGAAGTCAAGGCGCTGTCCTTGTGACGAAGAATGGAGCTTGGTTCGCGCCCCCGCTCCTTATCAAGGCTATCAGCACGGTTGGCACCGGCGATAGTTTCTTGGGCGCCATGGTTTGCGGACTGGCTTGCGGCTTGTCGGAGCAAGAGGCATTCCGCCAAGGGGTGGCCGCTGGGTCGGCCGCGTTGCTCGCTCCGGGAACCGAGCTGTGCCAAAGTGCGGACGTTCAAGATCTTCTTAAACATGTTGTCATCAAGCCTCTAGCTTAGTGCCTGACTCATTGCGGCGTGCCCTCGCCGTGAAATCTGTCAATACGCGCCGGAGGGAAGAGCCCATGGAGAATGAGGGACGGGAAGCCTTAGGGCGTGTGGGGAAGAGAACGTTTGGAGCGGGTAGGGGCCACAGAACAGACGTTCTCATTGGAGTCAATGGCGCAATTCTTGCCGGGTACGCCGAAGCGCACCAATTCTGCACCCATTTTAACATATTTACACAATCGGCCTGAAAGCGCGACGATTTAGCACGCGAATTCACCCGTCGCGCATATGGCAGCAAAACCGGCTTGCTCAAATTAAGCTGTCGATTTAAAGCCGGAGTAGCCGCGATGAACCTTTCCGTAGCAGTCACACCTCCATATGACGGCGAAGCCAAGCTTGGCCGGGCATCTCTGATTTACGAAAGCGTCCTTTCCGGCGCAATGAGCAGGAGCTATACACCCAAGCAAGACATTTTTTGCGAAGGTGACCCAAGGCGCAGCGTCTACCGGGTCGAATCCGGTGCAGTTTGCCTTTACAAGTGTATGGCGGACGGGAAACGGCAGATTTTCGATTTCGCGTTCCCTGCCGATCTAATCGGGCTCGGCGCCTCGAACACCCATTCCTGCGGCGCCCAGGCGATTGGTCCATCGCAGCTGAAAGCCGTACCCTTAACCAAGCTCTACGAGCTGGCCTCAAGGGATCCCGGATTCGCTCTTGGTCTTTATCAGGCGGTTTCCCAAGAATTGGAGTCAACACGCGATCTCCTTTTAACCATAGCACAGCTCGACTCCCTTGAACGGGTGGCGATTTTCCTCCTCACCTTGTCGCAGGGGAACGCACGGGCCGGAAAAAACCCGCGCCTGCTCACGATCCCGATGACGAGGTCGGATATCGGGGACTTGCTCGGCACCACCATCGAGACGGTAAGCCGGTCCTTAACCAGGCTACGCCAGGAAAAGCTGATCGACATCATCCGCGGCTCGCTCATTCAGATTATCGACATGGAGGGCCTCAAGGCCCTGGCCGGACAGATGAACTATCACTGACCGGGCTCCTCCTTCAGCGGCGCAGGCTGCTTTGCATTCCTGACGTGTAGCATGAAGGTAAGAACGAATGAGACAAGTGGGGGCTTCAGGTTCGAATGGATCCGGGCGCTAGGTGCCGGGCCCCAAAATCTGGCCATGGCCCAATCAATGGTGGAGCACGTGAGGAAGCGGCGGCCGGCGGCCGAAGAGGGGGAAGGTTAATAGCCGCCAAACAATGGAACTGGCCTAGTCTTGGCGCCGAGGCCAGATACGAAGCCTGCAGAAAGATGAAGCATCATGGAATCTGGAGCACAGATGGCTGCATCAATCTTTATCGCGAAGCTTTTGAGTCCCTTCTTCATTGCGGCGGGTATCGCTTTTCTGGTTAAGAGGACGATGTTCCGGGGCATCGTGCATGAGTTTATAGCCAGCGAAGCACTCCTCTATCTGGCCGGTATTCTAGGCTTGCTTAGCGGTCTTGCTCTCACGCTTACGCACAATGTATGGACGCCTGACTGGCAGCTCATCATCACGCTGATTGGCTGGGTGACCATTGCCCGGGCTCTGATCACCATCTTCCAGCCGCGCTGGATTGTGTATGCAGGCGAGCAGGTTCTCAAGCATCGAGGATATTTGATTGGCGCTGCTATCGCGAACCTCATCATCGGTGCAGCTTTGAGTTATTTCGGATATTTAGCTTAGCTCCCCAGAATTGCCGAAGCTGTGTGCGCTGTGCTTTGAGCGCAACGGCGTCGAACGGACCTACCTCAGCGGCGCTGCTGGCCGGGACTGCCTAATGCTTCTGCACGGCGGCGGAGGCAAATAGCCGGAAACATTCGGAGTTTTGTTCCTAAGCGAATTTCCCGTTTCGGGCCTATTCTTTCTGTAGCTTCGGTCAATTTGAATGCTTCGTCCGGACTTGTCTCTATTATCGCGCTCTTGATTGCGATCAAGGCAATGAGAGGAGATTATCAGGCAGAAAAGGCTCGAAGATCTCGCAGCTAACACTGGAATTGACCCCGAATGAGCCGCCACCCTTCCTCGCACAATCGCCTGCTGGGAAGGTTCTGATCAAAGCCTTTAGCAATTCCCGCCTTTAGCGGAGCGGCTGTATGAAATCTCACATGGCAGCTGAATGATAAACGAACGTTTACTGCGCCGGGTAATTATCATTCTTGCGCTAATGGCTCTTCGCGCAGGACTGGCGGCATCTTTTCTGGAACGATCATCACTCGCCTGTTCTTGCCCCCCTTGCCCGTAGCGCTGGCGCGGGCTGATGAGAAGGCTATGGCCCATTCAGCCGAA
>JBAUNL010000770.1:0-5250 GCA_049579205.1 Rhodomicrobium sp.
CAGCCACGCAGTCGGGTCTCCGCGGTTCGGTTTCCCGGTCTGTGAAAGGCTTCGTCGTTTCCGCAGGTTAAGCCTCTAGGCGGAAGTCTCTGGGGGCAAATCTTCAAATTCAAGCTCGCCGGCCGCCGGCTTTACAAGCGGCTGTCTCCGCTCCCCATTTTCCAAATTTCCGTTTAGGTGCGCCCGGAGACCGGTTCGGGATGTGAGGGAGAACGGTTCGGAAGACTTCCTAGAAGGGTGAAGCGATGTGAGGCTCAACTGTTAAGGAAAACGCTGAACTTCGCGGTGAAGGATGCCGAAGCCCTGGCCGAGGTCGTGAAGGAGGCAGGGTCCGGCTTCTACCGCGATCCGCCCATCGTGAAGACATTGTTCGACGATGATGTGACGGCCGCCAATGTCGAAGCCGCCTTCAAAGAGCTTTCGGGCAAGGTCAAGGCGAGGGCGAAGTATTGATCTGCCTCAGGATCACGGACGATCGCATGGCTATGCCCGAAGCCGGTCCAAAGGTCACCTGTGCAGGATGGCATCAGGCCGCCGATCCCGGTCCCTGGCGCCGGTCCTACTGTCGATGCACTTCCCGAGCTCCTCGATAAGAAGTTCCGGCCGCAGCGGTTTCGTGAGCGAAGGCGCGCCGGCGAACGCGGCGTGGTGCTCCTCCTCCGAATAGCCCGATAGCGTTATAAACGGCGTCTCACTTGCTGTGAGTTCGGCCGCGATGGCTTCCGACGTTTCACGGCCGAGGTTGATGTCGAGCACAGCAGCGTCGCAACCCGACCGCCTCAAAAGCTCAAGAGCCGCAGAGACGCGTCGCGCCGGACCCACGATATCGAAACCCGCTTCGGTGAGGACATGTGCGATCTCGATCGCCACAAGGGCCTCGTCCTCCACGACAAGGATGCGGGGGCGGTCTTTTCGTGAGTGCGCCGCTGCTGACCGCCTTCGAAGAGTATCTGACGCGTTTGGCAACCACGTTGGCTATAAAGGGTTGAGCCGCCTATCGACATCACCCATCAAATTGGCGAGTCTCTCTGGTATGAGACGCTTGTTATGGGTCCTCCGTCCTCTTCGACGTTACAATCCTCTTGACTTAGAGCATACTCGAAGTTGCAGCATGGCGTCTTCAAGCAAGGAGCGCCGATGATGAATGGAAGAACGAACAAGCAAATCGTCGAGGACATTTTCAACGAGTTGGCGCGGGGCAATGGGAAACCGTTCGGTGACGCCATGGCTGATGACTTTCAATGGACGATCAAGGGAACAACGCCCTGGTCCAGAACGTACGCCGGCAAACAAACGGTCAGAACAGAACTCCTTGCGCCGCTATTTGCTCAGTTCGACGGCACCTATACTAATCGGGCCAAGCGGATTCTATCCGATGGCGACACGGTGATTGTGGAGTGTGAAGGGAGCGTCGTCACGAAGTCCGGAAAGCCCTACTGCAATTCCTACTGCTATGTGATCGAGATGGAGAACGGCAAGTTCAAGTCGCTGACCGAATATCTCGACACCGCGCTTGTCGAGGCAGTTCTTGAGCCGCCGCGATAAGGCCGTCACACCATTGTTCAAAGTCGCGGGCACGCAAATATGAAGGCCGCGCTCGGGCACGGTCTGCTGGCATCGCTGGCAGAAGCGCGTGCTCATTCCAGCATAACTTCGACGCGCAGCGGTCCGCGCAACTCCTGTAACGCACAGAGATCGCGCAGCATCGCGATCAAATGCGCCATGCAGATCACCGCGCGCTTGGCTTTCGGATCAAAGGGAATGACCGCGAAGCCTTCCTCGATCAGCGAGTCGAAATTTTCTCTAGCCACCTCTGTCTGAAGCATCGCCCGCGCCCGGCGGCGCTCGGAAGTGACCGAATTTAACAAAATATGCGGATTGAATTGGAGCAAGCCTTTGCATCCAAGCCAAAGTGGCGTGGCGCCCAGCCGGGCGCGGAGCTCTGCAACTCCATCGGCATCTAGCCCAGCGTGATGGGCTAGGAACTCTTCCAGGCTAACGGTATCAGCGCTGGCCTTCATTCCCTGCTAACCTTTCATCCTCCTGCAACGCAATGGCGCTCGCCATAGCAATCGCAACCCTGCGGCCCTTTGCTCGCCAGCGGACTCGCGGTGCTGGCCCCGCCGTTAACATTGTGCACTCACGCCTGACGCTTAAACCACTCCAGCGCACGTTCCACGATGATCGCTCCCGCCTCTTGTGTGAAATGTCCGGCCTCGGCAAGTTCCAGAGGCTCCGGGCAATTCCGGATGAAGCCGCGCAGTGCGCGCATGACGGGCGGGCCGAGCACCGGGTCTTTCATCCCGATCGCCATAAAGGACAACCCGTTCCATTCGGTTGACCAGAAATCCCGGGCCCGGCGCGAAAGAGCGGCACCCTCTGCCTCCGGATGATCGGGAACGAGATTGGGAAAGCGGCGGACGCCGGCCTTAAAGCTGGCGTCAGGAAATGGTGCGGCATAGGCTTGCGCTTCGGCATCGCTTAGCCCCGCAACCCCGCGTTTCATCAAGGCCCCAATGTCCATGTCTGGCGTCCGGTTGCAATAGGCCCGCCAGGCAAGAAATCCTTCGGTGAGGGGCTGGTCGCCGGTCGCAAGCGCAGTATTCATCACAATGAGCCGGGAAAAGCGGCTGGGCATGTCCATGGGAATGGTCAGACCGATCAGCCCGCCCCAGTCCTGGCAAACAAGCGTACTGTCCTTGAGATCGAGCTGCTCGATGAGCGCCATAATCGCTTTGCGATGAAACCCGAAGGTATAGAAGCTCTCATCAGTTGGCTTATCGGAGCGGCCGAAGCCAAAGAAATCAGGTGCAATGACACGCATCCCTGCGGTTAAAAACGCGGGGATCATCTTCCGATAAAGGTAAGCCCAGGTCGGCTGCCCGTGCAGGCATAGCGCCACCGGGGCATCTGAGGGGCCTTCGTCGGCATAATGCATTCCCAGCGGCGCAAATCCGGGGAGCGCCTCGGTGTACCGGGGCTCGTAGTGATATCCCGGCAGCCCTGCAAAGCGCTCGTCAGGTGTTCTCAAGTAAGGCTCTGTGGTGCTGGTCACGGGAATAAGTCTAAGGCGGCAGGCGGACGGCGCCAATGGTGATGATGAAGCCGTGATCCCGTGCCCTTGCAGGGTACGCAAGCGCTACGCCCCCTCCCCTTCACTGCTCAACCTATATCATTTTCGTGCGCTTCTGTCTGCCTTCACACGGGCAGCAATCCTCTTTGGGCGATGTGTTCAGGAAAGGAAAAGCGGAAGCCAGCGCTAGCCCTTGTGCAAAGGCCCGGTGCTGCTTCCGCTGTGCCAGCACAGTCCGCGCTTTGTCTTGGGTAGGGAGCAACCCAGCTCAGCTGGCGTAGGGAACTTTCTAGGGGTGGCTTGCTCCAGGCTTAACCACGCTTGGAGCTTTGCCTCCCGTCCCCAAGCTCTCCACAGCTTGCGCTTCTTTGCCAGAATGAAAGGCAATCTCTTGAACCCTGCGGGCGGGGCGCTGGCAAGCTATCATTCAATGGCAGAAGCGCAAGTCACGGCACGACCCGCCCGAACGCGCTCTCATATGAGATGTTGCTGCCGGCACAGCCAAACCCCTTGAACACCTGTTCGTTGGAGATGGTCCCCCCCTTCAGTAGATACGAACGGTTTGCCGCTTTCCTGAAGCGCTCGCCGGACACGGCCACCGCAAACGATGTAGAACAGCGGCCGTCACTTTTTCCATCGAGCCTTCGCCTGAAGTTCTAGGGCCAGTGACGGCATCAAAGCCTCCCAGGCTAGGGTTCCGATTTCCTGCCTAGCGAGCACTTAGACGAAGTGGTATATCGGCTGCCCGATCGTAAGCTCCACAGCCGCGTTCCAAATATGGGCTAAAGCATTCTGTGGGTCTATAGACGAGGTCACCACCATGCTGATAAGCAGCGTTCTGCCGCACAGAGCAATTGTGGTCCTCGGACTTTTCATGGCGTTAAATCTTCTATCCCTCTTCTTACCTATTTCCCCGAGTGCAGCTCAAAAGCCAAACGCAAGCACCGCCGAACTAGACTTATTCGACAATTTGATGCGCAGCGGCAAATTGCCCGTCGCATTCGAAGTACGCGTCTATCGGACCGCCGCGACCGGTCTGGGTCCGCGAATCGGTACGATCGTCGTCTGGAATACAATGATCAAAATAGCAGGCCGCGAGGAGGCGGCGCTTGCTTTGAAGGCGAACATCATCGGTCTGACGCCCGGTCCCCATGCCTTTCATATCCACGAATATCCCGATTGCGGGCCGAAGATGAAAGACGGTGTAATGGTTCCAGGCTTGGCTGCCGGTGCGCATCTGTTCGCCGAGCATCAGGTGGGTACGGATATAGTGACCTATAAAAGTCATTTGGGTAATTTGCCCAATCTGCTGGTTAGTCCGGACGGCACCACAACTGAGGAGGTTATCGCTCCGCGGCTAGCCTTGGCCGATCTGGTGAACCGCTCGATCATGATTCACGCGAGCCAGGATGATAACTCGGCGCGGGTGGCTTGTGGCGTGTTCAAATAAGATGAAGCGACCCACAGGTCCGACTTTTCGACCGCCCATGGCGCGCATGACAGCGGCGTCCGTACAGGTATCTGCGTAACGCTTTCCGGTTTGGCCGCGACAAGCGCCGCGAACAGGGTTGTGGTGCCGTTGCGCTTGTAGTCATGGGTCATAGTTCCGGCGCGCCCCTTCTTCATAGGCAAGCCGGGCTGGGTGCGATCCAACGCCTGAATTTGGCTCTTCTCATCGATCGATAGCACGATGGCGTTGAGAGGCGGATCGAGATAAAGCCCAACGATATCCTGCACTTTCTGGGCGAACTGCGGATCGTTCGAGAGCTTGAACGAACGCGTGAGATGGGGTTCAGCCCGTACTCCTTCCAAACGCGCTGCACTGTCGTGTGGCCAACCCCGATCTCCTTGGCCAGCATGCGAGCGCTCCAATGCGTGGCGTTCGCAGGTTTCTCCTTTGCGGTCATGGTGACGATTTTGAGCCGCACCTCGCCGCTAATGCGCGGCTTGCCGGCCCGCGGGCCTTTACCCTTGTCCTTGCGCAGGCGCTCACCCAACGCCGATTGGATTGCGCCCGCCGGAAATCACCCCGGTGAGATATGCGGGCTAGGCCCTATCAAGGGCATTCTGTTGGTCATCGATGAGGTCGAATATGTCTTGGACAAGGTCAATTTAGGGGGCATTATTCTGGTGTATCAACGCGGCAACAACGTTGAGCCCATGAGGAACGTGTCAAC
>JBAUNL010000771.1:0-9108 GCA_049579205.1 Rhodomicrobium sp.
AGATCGAGGTTTCCTTCAGGGATACATCAAGACCGACATAATGGCTGCTGATGGACATCGTCGCGCTCCAATGGCGTTAAAGGAAGCCGATACAATATCAGCCTCGCGATTACGCCATGTCCCGGCCTGACATCCGAAAGGTGCCGCGCGCAGCGGCGGTCAACGTAGGCCGGAGGGCCACCGCTAAATGCGGCGCGAAGCGGCGTTGACGGCTGCGCACTGCGCGATTGTGGGGCAAGCCGGGGCGCTCCTGTCACTCGCCTCAGCATCTGTTTTTTGTGCTCGGCCAAGTGATCCATATTGAGATAACGCATCGCCTCAAGCCAGTTTTCGTGCATTTCAACGTCGAGCGCCCGGACCAGCCGCAGGCAGCTCACTGTGTTCGGAAAGATGCGAACCACATGGGTCCGCCGCTTAATCTCCTGGTTCAGCCGCTCCAGCATATTCGTCGATTTCATATGCTTGTGGTGAGGAAGCGGCGGCCGATAGTAGGACAGCGTCTCCTCGATGTTCTCCTCCACCCAGGCGCAGAGCTTTGGATATTTCGCCTGCCATTTGGCAAGCCAAGCCGCGATATCCCGCCTTACCTCGGCCAGTTCACGGCGATCGTAGAACCAGCGCAGCTCGCGCAGGCAATCGTCATCTACCTTGCGCGGCACGTAGTCGGGCGCGCCCCAGCAATAAGGGTGGTATAGTTAATTACTTGACTATTTAGTTGCTCATGAGAGTGCGCCGACAAAACGAACCCAAGGCGGAAGCTTGGCGGTTCAAGCCCTGCCAGGCGCAGGAGCGGCAGGCTTGATAATGGGCTCAAAGGCGGGTTCGCTCGGTTACCTGGCTGCGCGGTGGCATGCTTTGGGCGCAGCGCTACGTGCATGGGCGCTGCAGCCGCCTCAAGACCTATGGCAAGTCCTATGGCAAGCCGCACACCGCGCTGGGCAGCGACGCCCATATCAAGGCCAAGACGCTAAGGCTCAGGGGCAAAACCGGCAAAGGACCTAAGAAAAAGATCCGATCGGCCGGATTTCGCAAAGACCTGAAGCGCACCCTGGATGGCCGCGTGATTGATCGCAAAACGGGAAAGGAACTTTGATGACGGCCAAGCGCGTGCCGCAAGGCCGTCAAGGATCGCTGGACAGCCGCCCAGCTATTAGAAAAAGACGCGGGGAAGATCGATAATACCAGCGCTGTGCCTGTGACCTGGATCGAAAGATCTGCCGGTGAATATCAGGGGTACAGCGACCCCAGCGCCAGCGTGGCAGCGGGCTAAACAGTTGATCTAATTTCGAGTCTACGCCAGAATCAAACCGGCGCGCGGCCTTGCTGCCGGCCATGCTCGGATGCGAAATGTCTCCCGGAACCTGATCTGCTCCTGGCGGAACACCGCAAGCCAGTTCTTCCCGCGCCAAGGCGGTTAGTGACCGGACGAACCCGTTTTCCGCACCTTCGAGGAGCTGCTTAGCTTTGGCTTCCCCCTCAGAACTTTCTCCAACTGTTCCGCGACTGTTCCCAGAGGCGACATTGTAAGCCAGATCGTCAAATAGGACCAGGGCGGCGAAAGGCAGAATCTTCCCGGCATCGAGCTTCCATTGCCCTGATCGTAGGCAGCTTTGCAAGAGAGGCAGCATGCCGACAGGATGCCGCGGTGCCCAGTGGCCCTAATGCAGAAACGAAGGCGTCATCCCAGAAAACTCTCAGCGTTATCCGGGATCTTATCTCCTTGCGCCGGATACCGGCTAAGCCGGTTCCGGCATGACATGTTGCTCCTGCGATAACTGAAGGCGGTCCAAAGAGTTGTTGGCGGTTATTTCCCTCTGCCTGCGCATAAGCCCGGTTCCGAGACCTCGTCCGCCAGGATCTCTGCGATGTGGCGGACTTCCATCGGCTTTCCTTCGCGCGAGAGCTTGCCGGCGATATTCATCAAGCACCCAAGATCGGCTCCCGTCAGAACTTCGGCCTTTGTCTCTACGGCCCGGGCAACCTTCTGCGACACCATCGCGTTCGAGATGTCCGGATATTTGACGGAAAACGTGCCGCCAAAACCGCAGCAAACCTCGCGGTCACTCATTTCGACAAGGCTGATGCCGTCGAGGCTCTTCAACAGCTTTCGAGGTTGTGCCGCGACCGCCATCTCGCGGAAAGACGAGCAGGAATCGTGATAAGTGACGCGGCGGGGGTATGCCCGGCCCGTAAAGTCGATGCCCAGCACGTCCGCAAGGAATGAGGTCAATTCATGGACCCGGCCTGCGAAGGCCTCTGCCCTCCGGTGCCAAGCTGCTTCTTCTTCGGGATCGAAGAGGGCGGGGTAATGCTTGCACAGCATACCTGCGCAGGAGCCGGACGGCACTATGACATAGGCGCCAGGGACCTCCTCGAACGCCGCGATGACCTGTTTCGCGATCGTTTTTGTGGTCTGCCAGTCTCCGGAATTGTACGCGGGCTGGCCGCAGCAGGGCTGGGAAGCGGGGACATGGACCTCGCAGCCAGCCTCTTCCAAAAGCTTCACGGCGGCAAAGCCCGCCGAGGGCCTGAACATGTCGATCAGGCAGGTCACGAATAGGGCGGTTTGGACGCCGGGCCTGTTCTCGCCTACGGGGCTGGGGCTGGACATCGTCATTTCTCTTCCTCCGTCCCGGGCCCGCTTTCCAGCCTAAGGGTCTTTTGCCATCCGCGCCATCAACGTTAGTCCCCCTCACCCCGACCCTCTCCCCAAGGAGAGAGGGCAAAAGGCCCGCCCTATCCTCAAGGGGAGACGGAGAAAAAGCATCCCTTCTCCCCTCGGGGAGAAGGACAGGATGAGGGGGTCTAAAGGCGCTTAAGCGAGGTTTCCGCTCCAGGCTCCCATAATGACAGCTGCTCTGTTTTTGCCGGGGGAGACGCTAGGCAGCTACGCAGTTGCTTCGGATGCCGGTTGAACATGCTTCTTCGACGAAGCGGCGCGAGCGCCAAGCTCCAACCCCTCATCCCAATAGGGTGCGGAGCCGTAAGCCGCCATTAGAAAATCGACGAAGACTCGCAGCCTCGCCGGTATGAATTGCTTATCGGGATAGACGGCATACACCGCAGCGCTGGGTGCCTCGCGGTATTGCGGCAGGATGTGCACAAGCCTTTTGGTCAGAAGCTCATCCCGGATTTCATATGTCGGACGGAATCCCAGCCCCGCCCCGGAGATGACGGCTTGAAGCGCGATGTCGCTGCTATTTGTCCTGACTTCGCTTGACGGTCTGAGGGAACTAACACCGTCGGGGCCTTGGAGCCCCCAAGGCAGACTATTTTCAGCAATCACATTGTGCTCGCCGAGTTCCGCCAGCGTCTTCGGCGTCCCATGCTTTTTCAAATATTCAGGGGAAGCGCAGAAGACCTTGCGGCAGGGTGCCAGCTTTTTCGCAACCAAGCTTGAATCGTCAAGCTCCGAAACTCTGACCGCGACATCGATCCCCTCGCGGACAATATCGAGGATTTGATCCGTGACGATGATTTCGAGCTCAAGACCCGGATGCTGCTCCCGGAAACGGCCGATATAAGGGGCGACATGCAACCGGCTAAAGGAAGTGGGAACGGTGACTTTGAGCATACCCCCGGCGCTCTCGTGACCCGAGGAAACGAAAGCCTCCGCCTCTTGCACTTTAGCCAGGATCTGGACTACGCGCTCATAGAAGCCGCGGCCGGTTTCTGTCAGCTGAAGCTGACGCGTCGTACGGTGAAACAGCCTTGTGCCGAGCCGCCCCTCAAGATGGCTGATGCGCTTGCTGACAACTGCGGGTGAAAGATCAAGTTCGCGTCCAGCGGCAGACATGCTGCCAGCGGTAACGACGCGCGCGAAAATTTCGAGGTCTGCTATTGAAGTCACAACCCCTCCTTACAGGAATGCTCTAAATGTATACAATCTGGCCCCGCAAGAGTACAACCTTGATATAAATGTGTAGGCAGATAAACTGTCAAGAGTTGTTGTGCTCTATAGGCAAAACTAATGTTCTTTCACAGTGGCAATCATCTCATTTCTGTGCATTTCCTAAGAAGTGTTTCGTAGTGTGGTATAAAGTCAAACGGCAAAGCGGGAGGAATAAAGTCTAAATGTCACTTATCCCGATGGCCGCGCCCGATCCTGCAATCGTTGGGCGCCGTAATGCCATTATCAGCGGACTGAGCCGGGCCGCCGGCCGCGGCGTCCTCATCACCGACGAGGCAGGACTGCGCACCTTTGAAACGGATGCGCTCACCGCCTATCGCGCAACCCCATTAGCCGCGGTATTACCGCAGAGCACAGCGGAGGTCAGCCGGATTTTAAAATTCTGCTCGGAGAACGGCATCAAGGTCGTAGCTAGAGGTGCTGGCACTTCGCTTTCGGGGGGAGCGCTCCCGGCCACGGATGCCGTGGTGATTGGTCTTTCCCGTATGAACAGAATTCTCTCCGTAGATTATCTGGACCGGACCGCCACGGTGGAAGCAGGCATTACAAACCTTGCCATTTCGCAGGCTGTGTCGAAGGAAAAATTCTTCTACGCGCCCGACCCTTCGAGCCAACTCGCCTGCACAATTGGTGGCAATATCGCTATGAATTCCGGCGGCGCTCATTGCCTGAAATATGGCGTAACGGCCAATAACGTTCTGAAGCTCACGATGGTGCTGATGAATGGGGAAGTCATAGAAATCGGGGGGGATTATCTCGATCCTCAGGGTTATGATCTCCTTGGGCTGGCAATCGGTTCGGAAGGGCAGTTCGGCATCGTCACCGAGGTAACCGTTCGCATTCTCCGCCGGGCAGAGGGCGCGCGCCCGCTTCTTGTTGGCTTCGATACCGCGGAGTCCGCCGGAGCATGTGTTGCTGCCATCATTGCCGACGGGCTTATTCCGGTTGCAATTGAGTTCATGGATACAGAGGCGATCCGGATTTGTGAAGACTTCGCTAAGGCTGGTTATCCCTCCGGCGTGGAGGCGATGCTCATTATCGAAGTGGAAGGGTCTCCCGGCGAAATCGGCGATCAGATTGACCGTTTAAAAGAAATCGCAAGCCGCTTCGATCCCAAAACGATACGAATCAGCGGCAGCGAAGAAGAGGCGGCTGCCATCTGGAAGGGGCGAAAATCGGCTTTCGGCGCGGTTGGACGCCTATCCGACTACTACTGCATGGATGGCGTCATCCCCCTCGGCAAGCTCGCTAGCGTTCTCAAGCAGATCGGTGAGCTTGCGGCGGAGCACAAACTTAGGGTTCTAAATATCTTTCACGCCGGAGACGGCAACCTTCACCCCCTCATTCTTTACAACGCCAACAATGAGCGCGAAAAGATTGCGGCGGAGAAATGCGGCGCCGAAGTGCTGAAGCTATGCGTGGACGCGGGCGGCTGCCTGACCGGCGAGCATGGCGTCGGCATCGAAAAGCGGGATCTCATGCGGTACCAGTATTCCGACGCCGATCTCATCCAGCAAATGAGGGTGAAGGCTGCGTTCGATCCGCAATGGCTATTGAACATGGGGAAGGTTTTTCCGCTGGACCTTCAAGCAAAATTTGCGGGCGTGGCTTAGAGCATGGCTGACGTCTACATGCCACATGACGAGGCTCAGCTCGCCGATCTCGTCCGAAGCGCCAACGCCGATAGATATCCCATCGAGATTTGCGGTTTCCGGTCGAAGCGCGCCGCCGGCAGGCCGCTAAAGCCTTCCGCGGTCGTCTCGGCAATGAGGCTCAGCGGCATCACCTTGTACGAACCCGGAGAACTCGTTATTTCCGCAAAAGCCGGAACCGCCGTCCACGAAATAGAGGCGGCCCTTGCGCGGCGGAATCAGGAGCTGGCTTTCGAGCCGCCTGACTATAGCCGGATCTACGGCCAGGAAGTGCTCGCCGCGAGCCTTGGCGCCATCGTAGCCATGAACCTCTCCGGCGCCAGGCGGATTTTACGCGGCGCCGCGCGCGATCATTTGATCGGCATCCGTGCAATAAACGGCGAAGGCACCGCCATCAAGTCAGGCGGGCGCGTGATGAAGAATGTAACCGGCGTCGATCTGGTACGAGGGCTGAGCGGCTCCTGGGGCACGCTGGCCGTCTTCACCGAACTGACCTTCAAAGTCTTACCGAGAGCTCCGGAAAGCCGCAGCATCGTTTTCCTCGGGCTCGCGGATGAAGCGGCGGTTGGTGTCATGAGTGCTGCGATGGGCACGCCCTATGAAATATCCGGCACCATTCATCTTCATGGCCCGCTCGCCGATAGGCTCAATAGCGGCGACTTAGGCCCCGCCAATACAGCAATTACAGCGCTTCGCTTGGAGGGCGTGCCTCAAAGCCTTGCTTACCGGATAGAGAAATTACGCAAGGAACTCGCGCCCTTCGGCGAAGCCTATGAAATTGATCACCAAAGATCGCGGGATTTCTGGGCGGCTGTGCGCTCCTTATCCTTTCTTTCGGCTGAATTCGACCGGCCGCTTTGGCGCATCACCACGGCACCCTCCAAGGCTGCGCTGATCGTGCGGGCTCTCTCCCCGTTCTTTGAGGTGAACGCGGCGTATGAATGGTCGGGCGGCTTGCTCTGGCTCGAATTGCCGCCATCCTCGGATGCCAGCGCTACCGAAGTCAGACGGGTCCTCGCCGAGTTCGAGGCTGATTCAATGCTTATGCGCGCGCCTGCGCAGGTGCGGGAGAGCATCGAAGTCTTCCATCCGCTCTCCTTTTCAAAAATGAAAATTATTCGCGCCCTGAAAGCTGCCTTCGACCCGGCAGGGGTTCTTAATCCTGGGCGCATGTATGCGGGAGTTTAAGAGCGAATGGAAACGGGTTTCACATTAGAGCAGCTCAAAGACCCGCAGATGAAGGAAGCGGAAGAGATCTTGCGGCGCTGCGTTCACTGTGGGTTCTGTACCGCGACTTGTCCAACCTACCTTGTGCTCGGGGACGAGCGCGACAGCCCGCGCGGCCGTATTTACCTCATTAAGACGATGCTTGAAGGCGCCGCCTCGCCACGCCAGGTTCGCCCCCATCTCGACCGTTGCCTGTCGTGCTACTCATGCATGACCACCTGCCCCAGCGGCGTCGATTACATGCATCTGTCCGATTTCGCCCGCAATGTGATCGAGAAGTCCGCGATGCGGGATCCGCGGGACGACTTTACGCGTAAGTTGCTTCGAATGGTTCTGCCGCACCCAAAACGGTTTCGGCTTGCGCTGCTGCTGGCGGCGGCAATGCGGCCCTTCAGGGTCATTCTGGGCCGCTCCCGCTTCAAGGCAATGGCTGCGATGCTGAACCTGGCACCGGCAAGCCCGGCGCGCCATGGGCAATATAACAATCCCCAGACAATTAAAACGGGAAAGTCTCGAAAGGGCCGGGTCGTGATGCTTAGCGGGTGCGTCCAACGCGTCTTGCGCCCCGAAATCAACGACGCCACGGTGCGGTTTCTCTTGGAGCTTGGCTATGACGTTACCCTTCCAGAAGCAGAGGGCTGCTGCGGTGCGCTTTCGCTTCATATGGGCAAGGAAAGTGATGCGAAAGCATCAGCGCGAAACAATATCGATATCTGGCACGCCCAACGCGAAAATGGCCCTCTTGAAGCGATCATCATCAACGCATCTGGCTGCGGCACCGTCATAAAGGATTATGCGCATATGTTTGCGCATGACCCTGATTATGCGGCAAAGGCGAAATATGTCTCTTCCCTTGCGAAAGACATCACCGAGTTCGCCGCTTTGCAGAAAATGGATGCGCCCATGGGCTGGAGCGATATCCGCGTCGCTTATCATTCTGCTTGCTCCCTCCAACATGGCCAAAAGATTCAGGAGGCGCCCAGGCAGCTTCTGCGCAATGCAGGCTTCACGGTGGTTGAAATACCCGATGGCCATCTCTGCTGCGGGTCAGCCGGAACTTACAACATCCTCCAGTCCGAGTTGGCAAACGAACTGAAGGAACGAAAACTGCGGAACATCGCTCACGTGAAGCCCGATTGCGTGGCGGCCGGCAACATAGGGTGTATAACACAGCTGTCTGATGCGGGCATCCCGGTGGTGCATACGGTTGAGCTTCTGGAATGGGCTTATGGCGGGCCCTGCCCGGATGCCTTGAGGCACCTTGAGAAGCGGGTGCGGTTTTTGCCCCGGGAGGGAGAGGCCGTGGGGCAAGACTTCGAGGCTGTATAGATGCCGAGGCGGAGCGCTCGGCGAATCTGTGGCTTCAGTTGCGCCTTCCTGATCATGTTGGGCGGCTTCGGTCTGGCGGCAGGTGCCTACTCCTTCGGGTTTGAGAAGCTATCCAAGATAGCCGCGCCGCGAGCCGTCAATGTTCGCCGTCACATTCGAAGGCACCGCCACATCCATCCCAGAAAACGAACAGGGCCGGAGTTAGGGCGGGCTGAAAGCATAAAAGCTCCGGTTACGCCCGCGCCCGGGCCGGCGCCTCAAACACCCACGAAATCTATACCGCCCGCAACAGGCGCTGCTACGCTCCCAAATGCAGGCGATACCGGCAGCGCCGTGCCTTCAGCCGGGCCGATAGGTCCGCCCCTTCCAGCGGAGTGGTCCAAAGCCGAGATCTCTGCGGCACGGGCCGATTGCGATCGCCGCCTTTCGGGTTTGCGCATTTCTTTCGACCGTCTCGATCCCATCAGGGACGGCGCCTGCGGCACTCCCGCCCCAATTCGCCTCAATGGCTTTGAGAGCGATGACGAGCCCAGACTAACCTTCGTGCCTCCACCGATCGTAACGTGCAAACTGGCAGAGGCTCTACGGCTGTGGTTCGACAAATCAGTAACGCCTGCCGCCAAGGAAAAGCTGCATGCCGCGATCGTTAGCATAAGCACTTTGTCGAGCTACCAGTGCCGGTCGCGGTATGGGGATGATGCCCAGCGCATAAGCCAGCACGCTTTTGCGAACGCCGTCGATGTGAGTGAATTTGTCGCCGCCAAGAGTGAGCACATCAGCGTTGCCGATTATTGGAACGCGGGGGACGACCGGGCCGCTTTTCTGCGGGGAATCCACGACGGGGCTTGCGAAATTTTCGGTACCACTCTCGGACCCGAAGCGAACGAGTCACACAAGAACCACTTCCACCTCGACATGAAAGAGCGGCGCCACCCTTTGTGCGATTTCACCCCTGAACAAGTGAAAGCTCGCAAGCAAGCCCCGCGAAAC
>JBAUNL010000772.1:0-1608 GCA_049579205.1 Rhodomicrobium sp.
ATGGATCAAACTCCACTGGTTGGTGTGAAGCGGCGGAGCTTACCGAACTCTGCTCTTAAGAGCTCTGACGTTGCCCGCCGCGATAAATCCATGTGGACGGCTCCTTCCACCGGCGCGGAAGCGCCAAAGATGTGGTCACCGATGAGGCGGCCATGATTCGGAGGGAGCCAAATGAAGACGGTTACGACTATCGGTCTCGACATCGCGAAATCAGTATTCCAGGTCCACGGCATCGATGCGGCAGGCAATGCCGTTATTCGGAAACAGCTTAAGCGCGCTCGCGTCATTCCTTTCTTTATGAAGGTTCCGCCTTGCGTTGTTGGTATCGAAGCGTGTGCGTCATCCCATCATTGAGCGCGGGCACTTACCGCGTTGGGGCATCAAGCGTGGCTTATGCCGCCGGCCTATGTGAAGCCTTATGTTAAGCGTCAGAAGAACGATGCTGCGGATGCCGAGGCGATCTGCGAGGCCGTGCAACGGCCCAACATGCGGTTCGTACCCATCAAGCAACCGGAGCAGCAAGCGGGCATGGTACTGCACCGGACACGCCATCTCCTCATCCGCCAGCTCACCGCGCTGACGAACTCGATCAGGGCTCATCTCGCCGAATTTGGGATCGTCGCCCCCGTGGGGCGCAGGGGCGCGGAAGCGTTGATCACCCTCGTCAGTAAGGGAGAAGATGATCGCATTCCGGGCCTGGTCCGTGCATGCCTCATTGCTCTCAGCATTCAGGTGCAAGCCCTCAAAGACCAGATTCGCATCCTCGATCGCCGTCTTGTCGAGTGGCATCGATCGAACGAAATGTGCAGACGGCTAGATGCCATTCCTGGGGTAGGGCCAGCACTCGCCACCGCGCTTGTCGCCTGCATCGCCGATCCCAAAGCCTTTTGCTCGGGACGGGACTTTTCGGCCTGGATCGGCCTGGTGCCGAAGCAAAATTCAAGTGGCGGAAGGGAAAAGCTCGGCAACATCGCCAAGGCGGGTGACCGGTATCTCAGGTCGTTGTTTTGTGCCCGCGCACTTGCCGTCATCCGGTTTGTGAAGAACGATGGCACCAGGCACCGGCCCTGGCTAACTTCACTAATGGACCGGCGGCCTACAAAGGTCGCAGCGATCGCGCTCGCCAATAAGCCGGCCAGGATGGCTTGGGCGATAATGGCGGAGGGTGAGTGCTATAAGGAGCCTGTTGCGCTGGCGAGATAGTACCCACGTGCGAACAGCAACTGAGATCGCGCCAGCGATGGCGTGAACGGACGGTTGGAAAGGGCAGGCAGCATCTAATGCAGAACCGGTCGATCCGGTGATCGGGACACCCCAATTGGGCTAGAGCATTGTCGAATGCGAGGTTTTGACCGGGACCCGGTCCGCGGAAGGCATTATGGCCGGCGGCCATTCGAGCCGCGTACCAAGGCCGAACACATGGCTGCCCCGACCTAACCTGCGACATGCGACAAACCCTTGACAGCCGGGAGCGTCCACACATGGCCCATCGCGTCAAGCGCCGAAGGTCTGCTCTTAAGTTGTTGCGGACATTGATACAATTCCCTTCGGCAGCGATATGACCCGGAACGGACTATTTAACTTCAAGCTCCAGCCTCGATCCGCGCG
>JBAUNL010000773.1:0-1611 GCA_049579205.1 Rhodomicrobium sp.
GAGTATAGTTTCCGCTGCTTTTTGACGAGGCTTAGGATTTTCGAAAACATGGCGCAAAGGGGGGTCAAAACGGCGATTTGCGGTGAAGGCGGTCGGTAACGGCATTGCTTAGCAGGCCTATTGCGGAAAATCTAACAGGAACATGGAGTTGAATGCTAGCAGGAGTGGCATCGCAATCTCCTCGGCGCCCGCAGGAAATATGCCGGTTTATGCGCCAGCTCAGCTTGATCGTCTTGTCCTTTACGCGGGGGAAAGCCAGCGCCAAGTCGAACTTACGGATCTGGTGAGCCGCGCCGTTCTGAGCTTTTGATCTATCGCAATGCTAAGTGGTTACCTGAAGCAATCGCTCCTACACCGCCGCGCTACCGTCCGGAAAAGAAACCAACATGCCATTGCCTGGACCGCGCGTCCTTACGCGGCACGGGATTGGCGATAAGACCACCTGCTTGCTTTTGGCATGCGTCCTGGGACTAGGCTCGCCATTTCGCGAGTGAAGCTACCCGAAGGTAGCCTCTGATCGCCGTATGTTTATGGTCACTTCCCTGGCTGGGAGCGCTAGAAGAGACATCGGGATGCTTTGCGGGAGAAACTTGAAGCATGCGGCGCTTGGGGTAATATCCGGCTCAGGCCAAACCGGCGACGGCGCCCGGCCTTCTCGGTCTGGCTTTACCGCCAGCACAACGCCATTGAGCGCTTCTTCAATAAACTCAAACATTTTCGGGCTATCGCAACGCGATATGACAAACGCGACGATAATTTCCTGGCAGGCATCAAGCTCGCCTCAGTAACCCCCGAGGGCTTCAACGCCGCCTCCGGGATCAGCCCCGATGGCTGATTTCTCTCGGCGCCGGCGCACGGAGGACGGCAGGGCTCGCCATTTTTCTCCGAGAGCATTCTCAAATAGCGTGGGCGCGCTTGAAGAAGACGTCGAGAACTCCACAGACAGACCCGCCATGCCGCCCTCGATCTCAGAAAGGGTGAGATCGAACAGACATGGCCGGGCGCCAGGCCTTATGGTTGTATGTTTGCGGATAATGGCACGTGCTGGGACGGCTGGAATGAAGGGACCTTCGCTCGCATTTGCGATGACCTGCCAGCGGCGGCGCATGGCTTTGCCTTCTTCGAGTCCAGTCACCTCCACTGCCATGGCGCCCCGATGGAGCCAAATGGCTCAAGCCTGCGGCTCATCCAAAGGATGGGACGAAGGAAAACTGTCAATTTCGGAAGCAGTCCGCGCGCCCGCAGGAGCCCGAGAAGGGCAAGGCCCCGATGCATAACGCCGAGTTCCAAGCCCGCACGGAAGATCACCGAGCGCGCCCCGAATGCTTGCGGGAAGAGTTTCAGATCGGGCACGCCAAGCCGACAATGCGATGGACCTGATCCCCGTTTGAAATGCGCCGGTTATCTTCCCGCCAAAAGCTTTCCTGAGTGTCAATCGGCTCCGAACCGTTGACCAGGATCTGGAGTGCACCCCAGCCAGTAGGCGGAGTTAGGCGGCGAATTTGACCATCTGCCGGGCGTGCTGCTCTTCGAACTTGGCAGGGCTCCGGTATCCGAGCGCGGAATGGAGCCGCTTGCTATTGTAGACCTGATCGATGAAGCACGGCAATG
>JBAUNL010000774.1:0-4693 GCA_049579205.1 Rhodomicrobium sp.
AACCGCGCGGTCACAGTTACAGCGGGGGACCAGCGGGCCGGACGTGTTTCGGCCCGCTATCCAACGCTGACCGCTGGCAATCGCCAAATCAAAGACGCGCCATTCCCTATTGCCGCAGAAGGGTAAAAGCACGATCTTGCTGGGAGTCATGGTTGGAATTCATGCGCCAAACGGGATACGAACTGTCGGGTATGTCAATCTTCTCTACAACATTCACTATCAAGCAAATAACCATCTTCAGGGTCTCACCAGTGTGCCCGTCGTCATCCTCAATGGAGGAACATCAACGCCGCCGGTCGCCGCGGGAAACCAGCCCGTTGTGCTTTTCGCCGATAAGTCCGCGCGGGTCAAACCATGAGTAATGAGGCGCGCGGGGTCCTAGGCCGCATCGACGAGGTTTTGGAGGACAATTAGCCGTACGGAGCCGGATAGGCATAAGGCCCGGGCCACCCTGCCAGAAGCCCGCGCTGGCGATTAATTCTCCCAGGAGCTCGCCGGGAAGTATCAGTTTCGCGGTCTTCCTCGCATAAACCTATAAAGGTTATTCTGTGCTACGCGCTGCTTATGGTTTGCAATCCAGGTCTCGGCCATTCGTTCTGTGGCGAAGGCCGTCACCATTGTGGGAAAACTTCCGGGCACGCTAAATTCAACTCCAAAGGTTAAGTCCTTTGCGGGACAATCCGAAACGCCTTCATGCACCAGCCGCCACCAGGCGATCAGCAGCTTGCGGGCGAGCGCCGGGTTCAGCCGGCGGCATAGGGTGACGAACTGCGTGCAGACCGCGCGAATCGCAGGACCGTTGTCGCGGCGGAAATCGGCGATGGTCTTGAAATCGAGTGCACGAATGGATGTTATAGGCGACAACTAGGTCTTCGTACGCTTTCGCGGTTTCGAGCTGGCCGTTCGCGCTGTCTTCGCGGTCCGCGCGCTCCAGGGCGTCGAGGTAGCGCGGGACGCTGCACCGCATTCGGACTAGATCTTCAGCCAATCCGTTTAATAAGCATGGGCGGTGGTAAGAAGACCTCCGCCCGTCTTCGCCGCTCCTTAGTTCTGCGTCAGAGGTATGTAGATGGATGAGTCGTGGCGCGGCATTTTGGATAACGCTGCATCTGATGATCTAAACCGGAAACAGCTAAGGCGCATCCTATACCCTGCTAGGGCCCTTCGGATGCCACAGCGCGCACCAGAGCCGCGCTACTCTGCCGCCGAGGCCCGTCATCTGCTCGAGCGCGAGCTTGCTGCCATTTCAGGTCATCCAGAAGGAGGCAGGCATGCCTCTCCGATGCAAGGGCAGCACGAACACCGCGGTCAATGGCTGCCCAATCCCGGCCATGGCGCCTTACCCCCTCCGCGACCCCAAGTAGATCCGAGGCCGTCCTTCAAGCAGAAGCCAGTCCGGCCCGGTTCCTTAATGGCGGCGCTCGGCGTGGCCATGCCAGCAGCATCAGCCCTAGAAGAGAGGCCATCGCTTCAAAACGTAGAGCGGAAAGCGCAGCCACCTATATTGCCGAGAAAGCGAGTATTACGCCGTCTTATCGTAATTTCTATCGCTGTGACTATCACTGGCTTAGCGGGGTATGAACTTCTGAACCGGCGCGGGTCCGGCGCTATTACAAGTCCACCCGGAAAAGCCACGCCTGCAGTTAACCTCAAGCGCCTTCCCGCGAACATCCCGTTGCCCACACGCCGCCCATTTGCCCCGACTGCGAGATGAGCAGTATTTGTAAAATATTGGCGATAAGCCTCGGCACGGAAACGTGACCGGGGCTTGTTTCTGAGCGATTAACTCATCTCACGAAGACCGAGCGCAAAAAACAGGAGCACACATCGCGCCCCCGGACGCACGATCATGTGTCTTAGTTGTAGCACCACGGGCCCCAATTATAGGGCCAATCGCAATAATCGCCGTAGCCGCCGATAAACGCCCGGTGGCCATGATGCAAGTGGCCGCGGTTGCGGCCGTCGAACCGTCCTTCCCGGTGAGCGAAGCTCCGTCCACTAGACGCGGACGCCTTTTTTGCAAGAGGGGCGATAATGGAGGCCTCCAATCGCCACTCGTAAAACGCCTGCAATAACTCAGCGGCACGCGAGTGGCTCGCCGCCCGCGAGGCCGAGCTGTTGCCGGTTCCGTACTTCCATCAGGTGTTCACCTTGCCCGCGCAGATCGCGGACATCGCCAATCAGAACAAGGCGGTGATCTACGATCTTCTGTTCAAGGCTTCCGCCGAAACGATGCTCGTCATCGGCGCCGATCCCGAACATCTTGACGCCAAGACCGGCTTCATCTCCGTGCTGCACACCTGGGGTTCGGCGATGACGCATCACCCGCATGTGCACATGATCGCGCCCGGCGGCGGCGTCTCGCCGGACGGCACGCGCTGGATTTCCTGCCGGCGCGGTTTCTTCCTGCCGGTGCTGGTGCTCTCCGCGCTGTTCCGGCGGCTGATGCTTGAGAAACTTGCCGCCGCGCATAAGGCCGGCAGACTGCGCTTCTTCGGCGGACACGCCGATCTTGCCAGTGCGGATGGGTTCGCGGCCTTCCTGGCGCCGCTCAGAAAGACAGACTGGTTCGCCTATTCCAAGCGTCCGTTTTCCGGGCCCAAAGCTGTGTTAGCGTACCTTTCGCGCTACACCCACCGCGTCGCGATCTCCAACCGCCGCCTGATCGCCAGGACGCCAGCGGTGTCATTTTCACCTTCAAGGACTACCGGATCGAGGGGCCCGGACGCTACAAGAGGTCCTTTACGTGAACTATGTGCGGATGGTTCGTTTCGAAGAAGGGCCATGATTCGGTCACTCATGTGAGCAGACGTTGCTAAACCGCATCACCTCGCATTCCAGCAAATAACTTTCAACTAAACACGAAAAGACCGCCGCGTGCATCGGAAGGTGTAGGCGGCGGCCTTTCCGTCTTCGGAGCCAGGCTACAACTCCCAGCCGATTGACGGGGCGAGCAGCAGCCAGGCATGAAAAACACCGCCCCACGTTGCATTCCGTTCCCTAGCTCCCACCCATTCGCAAAAAGACCGACGCGAACATAAGGGGCTTAAACGGCGGTCTTTTCTATCTTCCGAGGGATAAGGAAGACAATTAAAAACATACTACCCGTGCCCATCGCTTCTCAACCGTCTTGACGTTGCATTTCCATGCAAATAGCTCATCCGTGTGAGCGCGCCGAAAGCTCGAACATCTCCTGAAGAACTGATTGTGTTAAGCTGTCTGCTTGTACTTGATTTTCTTCAATTTGGTCCAGCGATGTTCAGGGAAAGCGAACCAATTTCGGCAAAGGCGCTGTTTTAGACGCTGATTGGAAGCACAAGTGCTTGCTGTAGCTTAGCCTTCTTGCGTGTTCATGCCCTGTCCGTCAGGTTGATGCCCTTACCTGACACGCAGCCTTTGAGCATTGTTTCAGGCACAGCATTTCTAGGCCTTTGACGGCCGCTAATTGTCACACGATCCGGGCGGCTGCCGACCCCCAGGTTCCGACATCCTCCCTCTAAGAGAGATTGTTTGATAGCTTAACCATGTTCCTGAATGGTGTTGCATAATTGCAATGCAATCATAGAAATGAGGCATGGAAAACCAAACTTCTTTTTTTCGGTCGTTTAACTCGCCGCGTGAAAAGCGCCAAGCACTTCTAATCGGGCTTATGAGAGGTCAGCGGGAGACGGCTGGCCCGGAGGCCATAATGGCTGAGGCCGCCGAAGCCTTAGGCCGCGACCTCGGTGCCAATCGCGCCGGCTTTTTTCAAACGGCCAATGAGGACACGCTGGAGTTCGGCGCGTCCTGGACCGATGGGGTACTGGAACCGCTCGCCGGACAATGGCCTGTCGCGAATATCGGTGCGCATTATCTCGGCGAGATAAGAGCAGGCCGGGCGTTCGGCATTGCTGACACAGCGCGTGATCCAACCACTGCTGGATCCCCGTTCGGCGCGCGAGGCCTTATCGTGGCCCCCATCATCCGGGACGGCCGATGCTGTGCAGGCCTCTACGTCAATCATGCGATTGCGAGAGATTGGACAGCTGGCGAAATAGAATTTGTCCGCGATGTCGCTGACATCACCTGGGATGTCGTAGAGCGAAGCAGGACCATGACCGCAATGCGGGAGAGCGAGAAACTCTTCCGGGAGATCGCAGACGTGGCCCCCGTTCTGATCTGGATGTCGGACACGACCAAAGCCTGTGTCTGGTTCAATAAGCCCTGGCTCGATTTTACTGGCCGGACCATGGAGCAGGAACTTGGTTATGGCTGGGCCGAAGGTGTTCACCCTGACGACTTTGATCGCTGTGTTGCCACTTACAACGGCGCTTTCGACCGCCGCGAACCCTTCAGGATGGACTACCGGCTGAAACGGCATGACGGGGCGTGGCGGGTCGTCAACGACATCGGCGTGCAGCGATTTTCGAGGGATGGCACGTTTCTCGGCTATATCGGTTCATGTCTTGATGTTACCGGCCAGCGCGAGGCCGAGGCGGCGCTGCGCGACAGCGAGGAGCGGTTCCGCGGCATTTTCGAGAATGCAGCCACCGGCATCGTCCTCTTGGACGCGGACGGCCACTTCCGGTCCTGCAATCCGGCCTTCTCCGCCATGCTGGGTTATTCCGAACAGGAGCTCAGGCGGTTCTGTTTCGCCAAACTTATGCATCCTGAGGATCGCGACGCAAACGTGTACCAGTTCCGGCGGCTAGCC
>JBAUNL010000775.1:0-5477 GCA_049579205.1 Rhodomicrobium sp.
AGTCATTCCGGCTAAGGCCACCCCGAATTCATGACAGAAGTGGCTGACGCTAACTCAGAATGACTGGGACGGACAGGACCTGTCCGTCCCGGCCAGCCGTGGGCTTGCTTAGCCCCTTACGCCCGCAACTGCTCTTTTAGCGGGAGCGAGCGTATGCGCTTGCCCGTCGCGGCGAAGACGCGAAGATGAACGCTGTGGCCCGAATAGGGTAAGTCCGATACTCGCCGGACATAGCGGCTGTGAACGCGGCGGGAAGGAGACTGAGATAATGGACAAATCCCCTTATAGGTTGCGGCTCTGACCGTCAGGACGATTGCGGCCTTGACCCGGGCTATGTGCTCAACGGTCAGGCCAGACGGCATCAAGTTGAGGTTGCACAACGATGAAGCCATCCTGGTACGCCGCTTGCTGGGGAAAAGGCGTGTGCTTGCGCCCGGGGGCTGGTTTTGTTCCCATCACGTTCCGTTTGTTTGATTTTTATCAAGCTGGAGCGCTGGTGTTCTCAGTCAGTTTAGTTCCAGGAAGGGAGGAACTGCTTAATCCACGATAAGGACTTCTGTTAGGTCTTCGCTTGTACCGGCTTGGCGGATCACCGTGCCGAACCCTTTTTGTTTTAGGCGCACCAATTCCACCGCAGAGACAAAACAGTTGGCGTCCACATGAAAGAAGCGTCGCCTGCCATAGCGCTCAATCAAGATGGGCTTGGGCTTGAGTTCCGGTGGTTGGCAATTCTTGGAGGGCTGACACTTTTTCATACCATTATAGACGGGGGAGGGATATGGCCAATGTTTGACGGCAGACCCTCCACACGCATAATTGTATCAAATTGCTTTGGTACTTTAACCTAACGTTGCCCGTTCTTGCTGACGGGTCCGCTCCGCGCTGCTGCCCTTCAAATAGCGAGCACTTGCCAGCGCTCTCATCCCCGTCCGAAGGGACCATGGGGCACGCTTGCCTATCTTGTTATGCATTCATGGTGGCATATCGCTATAAGCATAGCTCTTGCCGGTTTGATCGTACTAGGCATGTATGCCTAGGATTATGTATTCAAATAATTGCTGTTACGGCGATTGCACGGCTCGAAGGGGCGTAATAGTTTTGATATCATGGCCGTTTGCGTAACATTCTCAGAAGGCAATGTTGAAGCCAAGCTGGCCACCATAGACAGCGGCGCTCGTCTGGCTGAAATCCGCGCTCCCCACCGCCAGAACTTTGACGCCGCTACCCACATCGATCGTCACGCCGCCCTTAATCTCGCCCCAGTCTTTTCCAAGCAGAACGGCGGGAAGGCTGTAGCTTGGAGCAATCACCGTCGTCAGCGACGCGGTTACATTCCTGGTGGTATCGGCAAATTCATGGTTCCAGGTGAGTTGCGCGAAAGGCTGATATTCGGCCCAGTCGTAACTTGCCTTGTAGCCGAACTGCCCGACGTCCGATTCCCGGATTTGGCTGCCAAAGCCAAGGCTCGTGAAGTTTCCCGACTCCGTGAAGCCGCCGACGTTGACACTTTGATAGACAAATCCGGCGATGGGGCCGTGCGTGAAGCCATCATGCCAGAACTTATATCCGCCTTGGACGGCCGCCGACCAGTTTTCGCCGCTCGTGGCGCCGGTGTTATTTTGGATCGAGTTATTTGGTTGGATTAGTATCTACTTTCACGTTCAATCCAATCTACGCAGGAAGGCTTGTGTCGGTTTTGTCGCTCGGCGTGACTGCTTCCTCGATCGGTTTTTGCGTGCGTCAAGTCGGAGGATCGAGGGCATCGGCTGTATTTGGCGCTCTCTTTTTTATTGTCACAATGGCGCGTTTCTTCAGCCGCTATATTGCGATCGATGAGCCAAATATGCTCGCGCTTGCCGGCATGGGAAGCGCCATGGCATTTTTTCTTGCACGTGTTGCAAACGGCCAATCGGTTGAACCTGCTATCGCAGGCATGGTCGCCGCCGGTTTCATCAAGCACAGTCTTATCGCTATTCCTCTAACGGCATTGATTTGGCTTACATTGACACGCAGGAAGTCCGGCGTTCGAGCCACATTGTTTGGCGTGGGTCTAGCTTGTTTGGGCCTTACGATCTGCTTCGCCGTGTACGGGGCTGGTTTTTTCGATCAGCTCCTTATGCCGCGTGTCCTCAGCTTTGGGCGAGCCCTTAGGCTGGCTAATAAAAGATCCAGTGGGTTCTACCTGCACTTTTTTTCTGGGGACTTTGGGCTTGGGCCGGGCGGGAGAAACCCGCCGCGCGCTTTTCAGCCCTCTTCCTTGTAATCTCCTATATCGTCTGCTCGGTACAAACCGCTGGCGAAGGCGTCGTACATAATGCCTTTTTCGAACTGGTTTTTGCGAGCAGCGTCGCCGCGGGCCTAGTGTTTGGGCGCAGCCAAAACATATCTTTGGCGAAACACTTCGGGGCCGTGCAAACACAAAGACTTATGATCGCGGTTCTCGTTCTGAGGCTCTTACTTGACCAGCATCTTGAGCCCTATCTTGCCCTTTTTGACCAGGAGTTCCGGCAAGAGATAAGACAAAAACTCGCGATCATGAACGCGGAAGTTGAGCGGATCAAAGCGATCCCAGGCCCTGTTTCTTGCTCCGGCATGTCCGTCTGCTACCGCGCCGGCAAGGCGTTTGTCTACGATCCGTTTTGGGTTACGCAAAAACTTGCCGCGGGAAGAATGTCCCGCGAAGAAGTAGACAACATCATCAAAAAAGCGCGCATCCGTTTCGAGCCGGTGGCTCCCCAATTGGCGATCGGCAAGAGGCGCCTCTTTTAGACGCACACCGGTACTTGCTCACCGCAAAAGAAAAGAAGAACCGGCTTTCCACCGCCCCCTCAAAGGCAGGAACACAGCCAGGGCAATTGCGAAACCATTCATAGAAATCGCCGCGTGGAGCGCTTGGTTTCCCCTAAAAAGATCAGCCCCCGCCTCAGGAGAAGGTTAGACGAGGGCTATCACGGAGTTGCAGGGGAAACTACCGTAATGCTTCGTGTAAGATTTTCAGCTTACAGAACGATTACGTTTTTCAGACGCTAAGACGATGACGCCGATGTGGTTCGCAACCGCCGGATCAGGCTGTGCTCCCCCTCATGAGGCGGGGCCAGCGCCTCACAAGCTTCCTGCAAACAGGAACCCTAAGGATCGATGGCGACCTTGTAGCTTGCCCCCACGCCTGCGATGAATTGATCCGAACTTCCTCTGAGACTAACGCGGGGATTGTCTGCAGCATCGCCAACGAGCTGATCATAATCGAGGAAGAATTTCGTCGAGAAGCGGCTTGTCCAGTCGTATTTTCCCGTGAGTTCGGCGCCAGCATAAAGAAGACCCCCCTCGGCCTTGTAAGGCAGATAAAATCCGGTCTGCATCGCATTTCGCGTTGAAAAAAATTGCGAGGCGTACGGCACATCTGCAACTTGTGCGCGCGGACCCAATGTCAACGTCCAGCTGGCGTCGGGCCGCCAAATGTAATCGGCTGACAGGTTGGCGGCGAAGCCTGTGTTTCCGGTGATGCCTTGCAAGAGCTCAGCGCGCGTACGGATCGAAGGCATGGGGTAATATTCGGCGAACACACCGCCCGCCAAATCGACGTTCGCCTTGCCAAGGCGCAGGTCAATGTCCTGCCCATGATAGGGGCTCTGTAGCGTCAGCGTCCCGGCTGGTCCTGCGCGGAAGTTGCCCGTCTCCAAAAGAGCATAGCTAACAGCATCATTCGGGAAGGTGAGCCATTCCCGGTCCCCAGCCTCACGGGCATCGATCTGAGGCTTGAAGGCAAAGGTGTAGTTTCTCGACCCTTCATAGACGGGCTCAATGACGCCGTAGCCGCCAATATCGAGTATCCAGGCTGAGGGGGGCAGGCTGGTGGGAGAAGCCAAGTCTACCGCGGCGACGGGGTTCGACGCGCCGATTGTGGCACAGATCAGGAGCAAGCATATTTGCGGCTCCCTTTCCATAATCGTCCTTTCTACCGTTCTTAAAGGACTGCCCAGTTGATTCGTTGAGGCGAGGCATCTCGATCCCCCTGCCCGCGCTTCGGCACAGCTTGAACTATGCGACATCTGCTTACATTCTGCTTACGCGCTCCTTCAATTAGTTTTATGTAGGATTTCCGAGGCTGCGATGCGGGCCCAGTAGGCGCTAGCGAACAAAAAGAAGGCCGCGCCTCGGATCATTGTTGCTCGAAGCGCAGAATTATTCGCAGCATAGCGGAATCCGGCTCGAAGCGCGCCGCCGAAGCGTTCGGCGGGCAGGCTGCGCGCTCCCGCCTGGGCGGGGCGCCACCAAAGCAATGCGCCGATGATGCCAAGATTGCTGAGTGCGTTAAGCCAGAACGGTGCGGCAATACCGAGAGCGGCAATGATCACGCCGCCCAAGGCGGGACCGGCGGCCCGGCTTACATTGAAGCCCGCACTATTGGCAGCCACTACGGATTGCAGATCCCGTCTGGGTACAAGTTGAGGGACAATGGCCTGCCAGGCAGGACCCGTTAGCGCCGTAGCCGCGCCGATAAGAAAAACGAAGAGCAAGAGATTGCCGGGTGTCGCCAGATGAAGTGAAACGATCGCGGCGAAGACTGCAGAAACGGCTGTCGCTAAGATTTCTGCCGCGATAACCAATTTGCGCCGGTCGATGATATCCGCGACCACCCCTGCCCGCAGTGCGAACATCAAGCAGCTCCGCACCCATAATTTTCACCAGCTCTTCAAACCGACCTTCGGCGAGGCGATTTAGAGACCAACGCACGTTACCTGGTCTTGGTGATGTCCAGCGGCACCGCCGCGCCTATGGACGCGTCGCCTGGAATTTCTTCGCGTGGATTGATGATCGCAACGTCGCTCTCGAAGGCATCACGGCCGTGCATGTTGCGGCCTGGGTCGAAAGCTTGAAACGCGATGAGTATGAAGTTGCCAGCGTCAAGCAGCATCTCGCCGCCGTGCGCCGGTTGTTCGATTATCTCGTGACGGGCGGCGTGCTGCGTCACAATCCTTCGGCGAGCGTCAAAGGGCCGGTGCATAGCGTGCGCCGTGGCAAGACGCCGGTGCTTCATGGCGATGAAGCCGGGAAACTGATCGCGAGCATTCCGGCCGATACGATCACTGGCTTGCGCGATCGCGCGTTGATTGGCTGTCACCGGCACTGCGAAACTGAGCCAGCGGGCGACTTGAATCTGACCCGCCGCATGAGGTGGTTCCTCCGTGATGGAGGGGCCGATGCTGAAGGCGGAGGAGCAGATGGAGTTGACGGTTTTAAAGAAGCATGGCGAGAGCATCCGCGGTTTATCGCGATCGACAGGCCGGTCGCGGAACACGGTGCGGCGTTATTTGCGCGGCAGTGGGGATATGGCCAGGCGCAAGCCGGCGCCGAAACGGGCAGAGAAGCTCGATCCGTTCAAGTCCTATATTATCGAACGGATGCAGGCGGCAGCGCCGGACCGGATTCCGGCGGCGGTTCTGTTCCGCGAGATCAAAGAGCGCGGCTATGCGGGC
>JBAUNL010000776.1:0-7548 GCA_049579205.1 Rhodomicrobium sp.
TAAGCGCGGCGCTTTCGCCTGCAGAACTCGAAGCGCTATTCGAAGTTCGCGCCCACCTGAAGCACGTAGATACCATTTTTACCCGCGTCTTCGCTCCCGGAAGCTAAGTTCGAGGCCGAGTTCAGCAAGAGCTGCTAGGCGTTGATTCCCCGACTGCGCTCGCAACCGCACTTGCGAGCTGGTCTTGATTGAAGGGCTTCGAAAGCGAGGGGAGGTCCGCGCCGTTGCCGGATGACGACTCCGAGTAACCTGTGGCGATAATGATTGGCACCCTTGGACATACATCGCGGATCGCATGCGCCAGTTCTATTCCAGTCATCCTGGGCATAATCTGGTCCGTGATGATCAGGTCGAAGCCCGGATGTTTCTTGAACAGCTCCAGGGCCTCGTCTCCGGACGCCGCCTGAAGGACGCGATGGCCGAGGTCCTCCAGCATGGCGGCCGTGTTCGTGAGCACAAGGCTGTCGTCATCAACGGCAAGGATTTCCAGTGGCCGCACGGCCTTGCCGTTCCCAAGAGACTTTTTCTCTTCACGGAGGGATGCCGAGCCGGCGGTTACCGCAGGTAGCCAAAGCTCGACTGTGGTGCCTTCTCCCTTTTGGCTTTTCAAACTGAGATGTCCACCGGACTGGGCCGCAAGACCGTGCACCATGGAAAGCCCAAGCCCGGTGCCTTTGCCCATCCCTTTCGTTGTGAAGAAAGGTTCCGCGGCGCGTGCAAGCGTTGTCTCGTCCATTCCTTCACCCGTGTCGGCGACAAACAGGCAAATATAGTCACCCGGAGCGAGGTCAGGGTTTCCCGGTCCAACCCTTTCAAAGCGCCCTCCTATGGTGATATCCCCGCCCTGGGGCATCGCATCGCGAGCGTTCACGGCCAGGTTCAAGAGTGCCGTCTCAAGCTGACTGGGGTCGGTATGAGCAAGCGGCATGCTCGCGGGAAAGCGCACGCCGATGCAAATATTCGATCGCATGCCGCGGCGCAGAAGAGTAACCATGCGATCGACGGTGGAAGGAATGTCTACCGGCCTGAGCGCAAGCTCCTGCTTGCGCGCGAAGGCGAGCATACGCTTCGTCAGGGCTGCTCCGCGGTCCGCGGCTTGGATTGCATTATCAAGCAGGGACGCGACCTTGGGATCAGGTGGTACTCTCTTTTGTATGAGCTCCAGACTGCCCATGATCGCCATGAGCAAATTATTGAAGTCGTGTGCGACCCCGGCAGTGAGCTGCCCGACAGCTTCCATTTTCTGAGATTGGAACAGCGCTTGGCGCGCCTTGTCCAGTTCGTGCTGAGCTTCCCTGCGCTTGGTATCGTCCCGCGTGACCTTGGCAAAGCCGGCAACCTGGCCGCTTTCATCGAGAATACGGTCGACAACGACGTGAGCCCAGAACTGGCTCCCATCTTTGCGGACCCGCCAGCCTTCGCTTTCCCATCTGCCCTCCCTCAGGGCGCGCTCTAGCGCTTTGTAAGGCAGGCCGGCTTCCCTGTCTTCGCTAGTGTAGAATCTGGAGAAATGCTCTCCCAAAATTTCTTTTGGAAGATAGCCTTTGATCCGCTCAGCGCCGGCATTCCAGCTCGTGATGTATCCTTCAGGATCAAGGGTATAGATCGCGTAATCGGTAACGCCGTGCACAAGCAGCCTGAATTGCTCATCACTGCGGCGCAACGCGTACTCGGCCGCTTTTCGTTTCGTTAAGTCACGTGTCACCTTGGCAAAACCGGCGAGTTTTCCGGAAGGCTCCCAGATCGGGTCGATGACGACACTGGCCCAGAAGCGCGTTCCATCCTTACGGACCCGCCACCCTTCGGATTCGAAGCGCCCCTCTGTCGTCGCAGTGTCGAGTGCCCTATCGGGAATGCCTGCTGCGCGGTCCTCTTCGGTGTAGAATCTAGAGAAGTGCCGGCCGATTATCTCGGAGGCGGCGTAACCCTTGAACCTCTCAGCGCCCGGGTTCCAGCTCGAAACGATCCCATTGGGTTCGAGCATAAAGATCGCGTAATCGGTGATTGCATGAAGCAACAAACGGTAGCGGCCAGCGTCGCTTTGTGCGTCAAGGTACCGGTCCTCGCTTTCGTTCATTCCCCGCTTCCTTCAAAGGAGTCTATAACCGGGCACAAGCTCGCCAACCTGCCCAAGGTTCCAATGCCGTGCTAGGCCGTTATTCGAAGCAAGGGGTAAGGAATAAGGAAATATTATGATTCGGAATTGATTTGTCTCGGCAGGGCGGGCAGTTAGCCCGAGGATTCATACTTTGATCCCACAAAATCAAGGGCTTCGCGAGCCTTCGCGAATGGCTCGGAACCGTTGAAGTTCGGTGCCGTTAAATAAAAAGATTGGACGCCTCTTGCATCCGGACACCCGACTATCCTGTAGGCTCCGAATGTGGGCCTCATCCTGCGAGGCACCGCTGGCGTGACGCTTCTGATCTGATCTTGAGTGAACTAACGCATCGGAAGGCGGAGCGGTATGGCGCGAAGAGATATTGTTGTCGCCGGCACCTCAGCCGGCGGCGTGGAAGCGTTGAAAACGCTCGTGAGAGGCCTACCGCCCGACTATAAGGGTTCATTGCTTATCGTAATTCATATCGGCTCCATGAGCGTTGGGCTCATGCCCGAGATCTTATCGCGGGTTGGGCCGCTGCCTGCCAAGCATCCCGACGAAGGCGAGATCATCCGCCCCGGTCAAATTTACGTCGCGCCGCCTGATCGCCATCTCCTCATCCAGCCCGGAGAGCGCCTGCATCTGAGCCGGGGGCCGAAGGAAAATTTCGCGCGGCCGGCGATCGACCCGCTCTTCCGTTCCGCTGCCCTCCATTATGGCGAGCGCGCCGCGGGTGTGATCCTGACCGGATATCTCGACGACGGCACGGCAGGGCTGTTCGCACTCAAGGAGCGGGGAGGATTAGCCATTATCCAGGATCCGAAGGACGCGGAAATCCCCGCGATGCCGCGCAATGCCCTGCGCTACGTAAAAGCCGACTATTGCCTGAAGCTGAAGGAAATCCCGATGGTCTTGGCGGATCTAGCCAAGGCGAGTGAAGAAGCCGAAGTCAAAACCAAGCCGGATAAAGCCATGTCAAAGGATTTGGAGCTCGAAGTTGCTATCGCCTCCAATGAAAGGGCGAGGCTTAGCGAAGTAAGGAAGCTTGGCAGCCCTTCACTCTATGTGTGCCCGGAATGCCAAGGTACTCTTTCGCGGATGCATGATGCTCATCCGCCGCGCTTCCGTTGCCATACGGGTCATGCCTATTCGATCGGTTCATTGGAATCGGAAATGACCAACCACATCGAGGCATCCTTGTGGAATGCCATAAGGTCGCTCGAAGAATTTGCGATCCTGCTGAAGGAGCGCTCCGGGGAGGAACGGGATGGCGAGGGCGAAAAAGAGCGGATTAAAGCAGATGGCGCGATTCAAAAGGCACAAGCACTGCGGCAGCTCCTGGCAGAATAATGCTCAATGCGAGATCAGGGCCCTGATCTTATCCGCCGAAAGCGCAATGAAGATCCCCGCCGCGAAATAAAACATATCTCCTTTGAGCCCATAACGCAGCCGGTCCCTCAGCGGCGGAAAGAATGCATGTGCCCAGCTTTTGTGGATAGTGAGCGATTTGTAAGTCGTATAGGCAAAGCTCGCGACCATCTGCACGGCTTTGATAATCACAAACAAAGCAATGTACATGAGAGCGTCGTAAATATAGGCCATAAGGCTCCCTCAACTTAAATCCCCTGCAGGTAAAGCGGCTTATCCGAAAGATCCGCGCACGTAAAGCTTCGGGTTGGAGAAGCATTAACGCTGAAGGCCGCGCTCCAGCCCCGGCTTATTTCGTGGGCAGCATCTGCCGCGCGATCGCTGCAAGCCACGCATGATCGGAACTCACGGTGACGATCTGCCATCCGGCTTCGATCATATGTTTCGCGTATTCATGATCGTTCGCGAAAATCATGGTGGCGACCCCGTGGCTGGCGGCCCGTTTGCGGACATGCTCGACAGTGTCCAGCATGCGCTGCGATTTGATGTCGCGGTCTTTTCCACCGGACATCGAAATCGCCAGATCGTTGGGGCCGAGGCAAATCATGTCGAAGCCTTCGGTGGCGCAGATCGCGTCGATATTCTCGACGCCGCGCGCGGTTTCGATCTGTCCGCAAGCGATGGTCCAGGTATTGGCTTCAAGGAAATAGTCACCTTCGACGAGGAGTCTCGCGCGGTAAGGGCCAATGCTGCGCCCTCCGATCGGCGGATATTTGACCGCATGGGCGAGACGCGCGGCTTCCGCCGCCGTCTCGATCATCGGCACGACAACACCCTGAGCACCAGTATCGAGCGCGCGGCCGATCAGCCCGTAATCCAAATGTGCGACACGGGCGAGTGCAGGAACACCGGCGGCGCGGGCAGCGGTCAGGCAGGCAGCGAGTTCCGCAGGTCCGCCTCCACCATGCTGCTGGTCGATAAGGACCGTATGCCAGCCCGCATCGGCAACGATTTCGACCCCAAGCGGGGAGGCAAGCCCGAGCCAAGCCTGGAACACGGTTTTTTGCGCTGAAAGCAAGGCGCGCAAATCGGGCTTCGTGGAAGCAGTCATGTTTCACCTATCGTCCTTCTCGCAGGATGCTAGACCGCTGGGCGCGATGTTGTCCACCGAGGCGGCGAAGGCACCCGGGGGGTCGCCCGCACTCAGAATTACTAACTAATGCTCGATCCCTTCGCGGCCGGCCACGGCCATGAGCGTCGCGGTCATTGTCGCGATCAATTTTTCATCCGAGCCAGTTCGGCTGAAAGCCTGAGCATCGCAAACAGTTATGACGCGCCCTGCCTTCACGGTTTTGCCAACGAAGCGGAAGCTTTCTCCTTTTGCGGGCGCCAGAAAGTTCGCCTTAAATTCGACGGTAAGCACCGCCGAACCCGGCTGCATTGTTGTGAATGCCGCGTAACCGCAAGCATTGTCCAGGACAGTGGCGATCGTACCTGCATGGACGAAGCCGTGCTGCTGCGTGAAGTCCGGCGTGAACGGCATCAGCAATTCGATCTCTCCCAGGCTGAGCCGCGAAATGCTCACCCGAAGCGTCTCCATTATTTTCTGCCGCGCGAAACTCGCTCTTATGCGCGCTTCGAAATCACCGCTTGCACCTTCAGCCATCCCGCATCCATTTTCCGGCGTTGCCGCTTTTTGCGATGCTGCCTCATCCTTCTGGGCATTACAATCTTGCCAGTCAGGTTGGCGGTAGCCAGCGAAACAGTTGCGCGTTTCGCAAGCAACGCTTATTGTGCGTTCTCAAAGCCGCCCGGCGCGAATGGGCATGCCGTGGCTGCTTTAAAGCTTCTCCCCATGAAAGCAATGGCAGGGCGGGCACCTGAAGCGGCCCCTAGGCCCTGCGTTAATGAGACGAGACGAAAGGAAGCAAAATGCCCAAGTTGAAAACCAAGAGCGGCGTTAAGAAGCGCTTCAAAATTACCGGCACCGGCAAGGTGATGGCCGGACAGGCGGGCAAGCGCCACAATATGATCAAGCGGACCCCGAAATTCATCCGGAACGCGCGCGGAAGCGTGGCACTGGAGGATGGAGATGCGCGCATCATCAAGAAATTCACGCCCTATGGGCTTGACTGATCCGCAGAAGATTGTATCGCTTGAGCTTGGAGATTTAGCATGTCACGTGTGAAACGCGGCGTTACTTCCCACGCCCGTCACAAGGCCGTTTTAAAGCAGGCCAAGGGTTATTACGGGCGCCGCAAGAACACCATCCGCATTGCGCGTCAGGCCGTGGAGAAGGCGGGTCAATACGCCTATCGCGACCGGCGCACCAAAAAGCGGAATTTCCGTTCGCTTTGGATTCAGCGCATCAATGCCGCCGTGCGCGAACATGGCCTTACGTATGGGCGCTTCATCGATGGCCTCAACAAGGCCGGCATCTTGATTGACCGCAAAGTGCTCTCCGATCTGGCGATCACCGACCCCGGCGGCTTCGCGGCACTGGTCGGAAAGGCGCGGGACGCGTTGCCCGCGGAGCTTCGTACGGCATGAGACTAGCAGAACTCACGGTTCCTGAGTTGCTTGCCTTGGCGAACATCCTTCTGCGCATCGCCGAAGAGATCCCCACCGAGGACCGGCAAGCCACTCGGGAGGCCCGTGACGAGATTGCCTATGTGCTGAAGCTCATCTCGGAGAAGGAGGACTTGAAAAGGGCCTCCGAGCGCCGAGTTCTGAACTAGGTGACGGTTCCGGAAGTCCTGCCTTTTGCCCAGCGCGCCCCTCCGCCGCCTTGACCCATCCTGGCGAAAGTGGCAGGCCATAATAATAATTATCGCTTGGGAAAGCCATGGACGCTGCCGCCGATTACTCTCCCGATCTGGATGCACTGACATCCAGCCTCTTGGCCAGCATTGACGCCGCATCCGATCTAACCGCGCTTGAGACGATCCGTGTCTCTGCCCTAGGCAAAAAGGGTGAGGTCTCTGAGCTTCTCAAGAAGCTGGGCAGCATGGCGCCTGAAGCGCGCAGAAGCTATGGCGCGGCGGTAAACCTTGTCAAAGACCGCGTCGCAGCGGCGATCGAAACGCGGAAGGCCGAGCTGGAAGCGGCGGCGCTTGCGGCAAAGCTCACCACGGACCGCGTGGATATTACCCTACCCGTCCGGATCGATCCGACAGGCGAAGGCCGCATCCATCCCGTCAGCCGTGTCTTGGAAGAGGTCATGGTGATCTTCGCCGATATGGGCTTCGCGGTGGCCGAGGGCCCGGACATTGAGACGGACGAAAACAATTTCACGCTGTTGAACTTTCCGGCGGGGCATCCTGCCAGAGAAGCGCACGACACCTTCTTCTTTCCCCCGAAAGAAAACGGCGGGCGCCTCTTGTTGCGCACACACACCTCGACCGTGCAGGTGCGGACGATGCTCGACCAGAAACCGCCCATTAGGATTATCGCCCCAGGCCGCGTCTACCGCATGGACAGCGACCAGACGCACACCCCCATGTTTCATCAGGTCGAGGGCCTCGTCATCGAGCGCGATAGTCACATGGGGCACCTCAAATGGGTGCTGGAGGAATTCTGCAAGGCATTCTTCGAAGTCGATAATTTGAAGATGCGATTCCGGATGTCTTATTTCCCGTTCACTGAGCCGAGCGCCGAAGTTGATATTCAATGCGACCGCTCCGGTGCCGAACTCAAAATCGGCGAAGGCAGCGATTGGCTCGAAATCCTCGGCTGCGGCATGGTCCATCCGAATGTGCTGAGGAATTGCGGGATCGATCCGGAGGAATGGCAAGGCTTCGCATTTGGCATGGGGATCGACCGCATCGCCATGCTGAAATACGGCATGCCCGACTTGCGGGCCTTCTTTTCGGGCGACCTACGCTGGCTCAAGCATTACGGGTTCAGCCCGCTTTCTATCCCATCGCCTATGGGCGGCCTGTCGGGGTAGAGCCCGGAAGCTTTCGAAGGAAGCGCGGCATGTCCCTCTCCCGCTGGGGGAGAGGGATGGGTGTGGCGGGACTTTGGCGATAATTTTTAGTGAGCAAGCGCCGGAGCTGAATCGACCAAGATCTGCCTGAACG
>JBAUNL010000777.1:0-15974 GCA_049579205.1 Rhodomicrobium sp.
CGCTTTTCCTGATCGTGCTCTAAGGCTTCTGTGCGTTATCGCGGCGGCAACCGCTCGAATGCCGGCAAGCCTTCAGGGATGTAGTGGAAAGACTGCTTGTCGATAGTGTAAATCGCCATCTGCGGGCCGCCAAAAAGGCTCGGATCGTCGAGCGTACCGGCTTTCAAAATCACGGCAGGTAAGCCAGGCCGACGCGTGGCTATGTGCGTGCCGCATTCGGCGCAGAATTCCCTGGTCACGGGACGTTCAAGGTCGCTGCGCGCAAATTGCTTCGGTCCGCCCTTAGTGTAAATGAAGCCATCGGGCGGCATGAGAAGAAACATGTTCGGAGAGCCGCCGGCAAAATATTGGCATTCGCGGCAGTGGCACTGCGCTTTCAGCATCGGCTCGCCTTCAGCCAGGTAGCGTACGTTACCGCAATAGCAACCGCCTTCAGCTTTCATCGCATTCTCCCGATGTCGTTTATCACTTCGACGCCTGCGGTTTCCCCTCGGCACCTTCTGTAATTGTGAACGAGAGCCCAGCATGTCTCTGGAGCGCATCGATAAGAGGATCGCCAAAGAGAGTTGCGGGAGTCCAAAACCCGCCCTTCTTTGCTTCCCCTCTGCTATTCGCCAAACAGGCTGCTACCTGACCCAGCATTTTTGAGGTCGACCCGTAGCCAGGATCCGCATCCCCTGTGAGCTTGGCTCGAATGGTACGCCCATCGTCGAGAATGCCTAAAAAGCGTAAATCGTAGAACCCCTTCTTCTGGGATTCGGGGGACGGCCCCTCACCGGGGGCTGGCAGAACAAATCGCTGTAGGACCCGCCTAGCGGGCTGAACTGCGGTCATTGCCGCGAACCCTCCTAGAGATCCCGCAATCGCATAGGCAGTCATTCGCCCCCGTACACCGGTACCCGCGAGCATGGCCTCATCGTAACGGAAATCTTCGCCATAGGCATAGTTCGCCAGCGCATTGGAACGATGCACGACCCTCGTGTTGATACTCGCCATAACGAAGGGCGCAAGCCAAGCTTGAAAGTCGGCATCGTATGCGGGCCGGGTGAGGCTCTCTTGACGCGTGGACGGCCGACGGTCTTTCGGACAGAGCAAGTAAGGGTTCCGAAGGTCTTTTCTAAGTGCTGGATTGGCCGCAGCTTCTTTTGCGACGTTGACCATGCTCGCGATCGTGCCGCCGGAGACGCCGCCCCGCAAGGCTTTCACGCGCATCTTAATATGCGTGCAATACCGGCCAAGCCGTTCGAGCGCGTGATTTTGGATGAAATGAACGCCAAGATCTGATGGCACCGAATCGAAGCCGCAACAATGGATGACGCGGGCTCCTGTCCGCTGAGCCGTTTTCTCGTAGCGATCCAGCATGCGCCGAATCCATTGCACCTCTCCGGTCAAATCGCAGTAATCGGTGCCCAGTTCCGCGCAGACCTTAACAAGAGGTTCTCCGTATAAGGCGTAAGGGCCAACGGTTGAGACAACGGCGGCGGTCTGAGCGCACATAGTGGTAAGGGATCGCTCGTCCGCGGCGTCGGCAATTATGAGAGGGATGTCCACCGCCTTCGAGTTGAGGGACCTACGCATCTGCTCAAGCTTCTCACGAGAGCGCCCAGCGGCGGCCCATCTAAGCCCGGCGGCGTTAAACTGGTTGGATAAATAGCCGCAAAGGAGTTTTCCAACGAAGCTGGCCGCCCCAAAAACTATGACGTCATAGGGCTTTGCATTCATGGGCCTAAACTCGCCTCAGTCCACCAAAAGTGGCGCGTCGTCCCCCCGCCGGCGGGGACCCATGTTTCAACAAGCCGATGCGCTGTTCTGACATGGATTCCCGCTTTCGCGGGAATGACGGCAAACGAGTCAGGACTTCTATCCATTGGTATCGGTCTGTCAAAGTGTACCCTTCCGCAGTCGGATGGTAAGCGGTCCAGCCGGAATAACAACCGCATTCTCAGCATTCGACCCTGCCGAACTTTCTTAATTCGAGAGCAAGGACCGGAGTGAAGGCGCGCCCGATAACGCTTATCTTGCGAACCATGAAGACAAGGAAGCTGAAATCAATGGTCCGCACACTCGAAAAGCCGATCCAATCGCCGGAAACTGCTGATTTGGCTAATGAGGCGTTTTGGAACGCTGTCAGGGCCCGGGATGCCAGCTTTGACGGCAAATTTTTCTATTCCGTAGCGTCCACTGGCGTGTACTGCCGGCCTTCTTGTGCCGCGCGGCTTCCCCGGCTGGGGAACGTAGCGTTTCACGCCACATGCCGTGAAGCGGAAGCCGCTGGTTTCCGGCCGTGCAAGCGGTGCAAGCCCAGCGAGGCGCCTTTGCAGGATCGTTACGCGGCCAAGGTCGCTGAAGCTTGCCGGTTGATTGAGGAGGCGGAGGAGACGCCAACGCTCGACGAGCTCGCGACCGCCATTGGCCTTAGCGCATATCACTTTCACCGTGTGTTCAAGACCATCGCCGGCGTCACGCCCAAGGCCTACGCCGTGGCGCATCGTCGAAAACGGCTACGCGACAATCTGACAAGGAGCAATACCGTGACTCAAGCCATTCACGAGGCCGGCTTTAACTCGAGCGGCCGCTTTTATGCGAACTCAACCGATGTTCTGGGAATGACACCTTCGGAATTCCGTACCGGGGGGAGGAACGCAGAAATGCGTTTTGCGGTAGGCAAATGCTCGCTGGGCTCAATCCTCGTCGCCAGCAGCGACAAGGGGGTTGCTGCAATTCTTTTGGGTGATGATCCCGAAGCACTCGTCCACAAGCTCGAAGACCAATTCCCGAAGGCTCAGCTCGTTGGCGGCGATCAGGAGTACGAGGACATCATGGCCAAGGTCATCGGCCTGGTGGAGGCGCCCGGCACCGGCCTCGATCTTCCGCTTGATGTGCGGGGGACGGCATTCCAGCACCGGGTTTGGCAGGCTCTCCGGGAGATTCCGGTTGGAAAGACCGCGACGTATACGGAAATTGCGCAGCGTATCAGCATGCCGAAAGCGGTCCGCGCGGTCGCAGCAGCTTGCGCAGCCAACAAGCTGGCTGTGGCAATTCCTTGCCATCGCGTCATCCGGAACGATGGTTCGCTTTCTGGGTACCGCTGGGGTGTCGAGCGTAAGCGAGCCCTGATCGCCCGGGAGGCGAACTCTTGAGCAGCACACTCAAAGAAGCGGCGCGCAGCCACACTGAAGTACATTGGGGTGTTGCGGCTACCGATCTCGACGCCAAAGGATTCGCGGTCCTGCCCGTGCTGCTGAGCGCAGCGGAATGCCGCGGCATCGCGGCGATGTATTCCAACGATGAGCTCTTTCGAAGCCGCATCGTCATGGCCAAACACGGGTTCGGCCGCGGCGAATACAAATACTTCCGCTATCCGCTGCCCGATCGTATTAGCGAGCTTCGAACAGAGCTGTATCCGGACCTTGCGAGGATAGCCAATCGCTGGAATGTGGAGATGGGGATCGATGTGCAATATCCGGCCGATCATCAGGGCTTCTTGCGCCGGTGCTACGAGGCCGGCCAGACGCGCCCGACGCCGCTTCTCCTTCGATACGGTGCGGGCGATTACAACTGCCTGCACCAAGATCTCTACGGCGAACACGTCTTTCCGCTGCAGGTGGCCGTACTTTTGTCGGTGCCTGACCAGGACTTCGCCGGTGGGGAGTTTGTCTTGACGGAACAGCGTCCGCGCATGCAGTCACGAGCCTCGGTGGTTCCGTTGAACCAGGGAGACGCGGCAGTCTTCGCTGTCCAGCATCGCCCCGTCCGAGGTACCAAAGGAATATATCGCGTCAACATGCGCCACGGCGTCAGCGAAATTCGTTCCGGGAGCCGGTACACTCTCGGCATCATCTTTCACGACGCGGCATGAGTTGTTCTACCGTTCGAGCAGCTGCTTTCGTTTGAGAACGAATCCCGGCTTGTTCTTGCACCGGCGCTGCGCGATCGCGCAGCTTCGGCTCCAGTAGCGATGGACTAACCGTAGTCATACCCTCTATCTTTCTACAGACCGAATATTGGGGTGTGTCGCGCTCCAATGATCTTCAACGGCAAGGGATGTCACGGAGTGCAGGCGTCGCACAAACAGGGGAGGATCTCGATTATGACGTTCAAGCTGTATGGCTTTTGGCGCTCGATCGCTTCGTGCAGGGTACGCGTCGCGTTACGCCTTAAGGGGATCGAATTCGAAGAAATCTCCATCGACATTCTCTCTGGGAGGCAGTTCGATCCGAGCTATGATGCAATCAATCCTGCTCACGCGCTTCCGGCGCTGGTCCATAACGGGAACCTGCTTGTCCAATCGCTCCCTATCATCGAGTATCTCGATCAGCTTTACCCCGATCCCCCGCTTTTGCCGGCAGACGCAAGGGACCGGGCGTATGTTAGGGCGCTGGCCCTTGTAACCGTGGCGGATACGCATCCGCTGACTGTTCCAAGGGTCCGCAACTATCTTGCTCACGCATTCGGCGCCGGCCAAGACGCCGTTCACGGCTGGGCAGAGCATTGGATTTCCGAGGGCTTTAAAACTTATGAGCGGCTGCTGACCCAACGGCCGCCCGCACCATTCGCGGCCGGGGCATCACCGGGCCTGGCCGATATTTGCATTGCCGGCCACATCGCAAGTGCGGACTTGTTCAAGTTCAACACCTCGGCTTTCCCAATTGTCGCGGCGTTAGGGGCCCGCTGTTTTGCTATTCCTGCATTCGCATCGTCGCATCCGTTTGCTCAGCCAGGGGCACCAAAGCAGGTGTAGCACTTGAGTCGCGAGAGTGAGCTAAAAATGCATGCCGTCCGCGGTGTCTGTCGCATCGCTTGGCATCGGAATGCTGAGTCGCCTTTGCTCAGCCTTTTTCCACGCTTCGACCTTTTTGCGGGTCTCCTCCACTTCCTTATCCCGCAAAGCAAGGCGCCCATTGTCGAAGATCTCGCTGCCCTCCCGCTTCTCCGTGAAACGCGTCCGGCGCCCGCGAGCGATTTTGTCAGCGGTGTGCTCTACCCATGATTTCAGGAATTCCTGCACCATCACGGCCTGCAGCTCGGCTGCTTTTTCATCCCCGTTCAGCTTTCTGGCAAAGTGTGCGGCAAGAGCGCTGCTTGGAACGTGCTCACGCACGAGGAGTGCTTCAGTGAAGCATTCGCCGAGGAAGCGCACGAGGGCGGCTTTACTGGCATCCGCAACGGTTTTGTATTGCTGAATAAGGTCACGTTCCGTGGGCATCGCTTGCTCCTTGCCGTTGAGAGCTTGGAAAGGCGACGCAATCGCACCTTACGCGACTCCAAACTCTGACAGATACACAGCGCCGGCAGAGGCGCCGGCTTGGCTTGCTGCCTAACGTTTGAAACCCGCGCGAACCTTGCCGGCTGTGCGTGCAAAACCACAGAGCACACGCATTAATTGTATATACAGGAGCGCTGAAAGATGTAGCGATCGGCAATTGCAGGTGCCAAAATCATGCCGCAACCTGGAGCCAAGAAAACATGTCCGGCAAAACCGCAGTTCTCTTTGTCTGCCTTGGCAATATCTGCCGCTCTCCCCTTGCCGAAGCTGCCTTCCGCCGCGAGGCAAACCGCCTTGGCATTGACGCCGAAATCGACTCCGCCGGGACGGGCGAATGGCATGTGGGCGAAGCGCCGGACCCCCGTGCGCAGGCGGTCGCGCTGAAGTACGGGATCGATATCAGCGAGTTTCGCGCAAGGCAGGTTCGGCGGGAGGACTTCCGGCGATTTACTCACATAATTGCACTCGATCTAGAGAATCTGGGGGTGCTTGAGGCGATGGAGCCGGCGGCTGGAACGGCGCGCTTAAGCCTTTTGCTCGACCACGCCGAGGGGCGCAAAGGCGAGTCCGTTGCCGATCCTTACTATGGCGGAAATGACAATTTCGACGTGACCTGGGAGGACGTGACCATTGGCGCGCGTGCGCTTGCTAAGCACTTATCGGAACAGGGATGACAGCGCTTGCGGAGAAGGGCGCCTCGTTGATCGGAGGCCGCCTCCGCGACTGGACCCCTCTTACTGGTGGAGATCTCTCTCAAATCCTTAGCATTCGGCTTGACGATGGCAGGGAAGCGATTGTCAAAAGCGGCTCCCGTTCCCAAGCCGAGGCAAGGATGCTGAACGCGATCTCCGAGACCGGAGCGCCGGCACCGGCCGTTCTCGCGGTGAGCGAGGGTGTTCTTGTCCTTGAGAGACTTCCCTCGGACGGTTCTTTAGGCGAAGCCCGGCACAGCCTTGGCCGGGCAGCCGCAACTCTCCACAGCACCAAAGGCCAACATTATGGCTGGCCCGAGGACTACGCGTTCGGGCCCGTCCCTATTCCGAACGGCTGGACGGAAAGCTGGCCCTTATTTTGGGCCGAACGCAGGCTCCTGGTTCATACCCCATATCTCCCTTCCGCATTGGCCCGCCGGATGGAGCTGCTCGCGGCGGAGCTTCCCAACAGGCTTCCTGCTCAGCCTTCACCAAGCCTGCTGCATGGAGATTTATGGAGCGGCAACATCCTCGCCGCGGAAAACAGTATCAGCGGGCTTATCGACCCGGCTTGCTATTACGGCCACGCGGAAGTTGACATCGCGATGCTATGCTTGTTCGCCAGCCCGTCTGGCGCATTCTACGAAGCTTATGGCGCGCTCGAAGAGGGCCACGAGGAGCGTCTGAACCTCTATCAACTTTGGCCCGCTCTTGTTCACTTGCGATTGTTTGGAAATACCTACCTAGGGCTTGTTGAAAGCTTGCTATCCAAGGCCGGCCTCTAAAGTGAGCAACTCCGGGCTTATCTTTCCAGCTGCTAAGGAGTAGTTTATCGCTAAACTGACGTAGCTTTATTGGGTTCGATGATGAAGGGCAACGCGGAATGATTAGCCTCTTGCTATGGCTCCGTGGGGTTAATCGTTTGGAGGAGGCTTGGTTTCTTGGGGTCAGCCAGCGCTTCCTTGTGATTAGAATTCCAGCAGTTGGCCCGTTTTCGGACAAGGGCTGGACTCTTTCAGTATTTGTAATGCTCGTCTTAGTTGGTTCCAAGGCTGCGGTCGAGAAGGGTCTGCTGTCGGAAGAGCTCCAACTAATCCTGACCAGTATCTTGGTTGCATCCTTCATTCTGTTCGCCCTAAGACGCATTTACTGGCTGAGTGACGAAGAGCTTCGCGAATACTTGAAGCGCTCCGGCCTTTTTAGAAAAGGAAGGTAATCGCCGCGCCTAAGGCTTCTTAGATTTAGCTTTTTCCTGCCGGGGCGGCGGTGCTTTCGCCACCTTCTTTACGATCTTGTCAAAGGCGGATTCGCTTATACCTAGCTCCTGGTCTTCGGGTCTGATGTAACAATGTTACATGCAACCAAATCTTGTCGAATAGTATCCAAAACTTGATCTTGAGTATTGGTCATGAATTCAGACGATATTTCATTCATAAAAAATTTTTCACGTCGTGAAATTGCTCATGGATACACCAGAAGATGTGCGAGATACTATTTTCGAGACAATATTATTCTCGTCAAGAAGAAGAAGCTGGAGAACTTCCATGAATGCGCCATCTATTCATCCCGCAGTTGACAAAGGATTGAAGCCGGAATCGCCGAACTTCTCAGGCGGCACTTTGCGATGCAAATGCGCCACCAACCCTGTCACGGTTTCCATCAAGGGCCAAGTCGCGCACGACCATGTGTGCGGATGCACGAAATGCTGGAAACCGGAGGACGCCCTCTTTTCGGTTGTAGCCGTCGTGCCGCGCGAAAACGTCACCGTAACGGCGAATGGGGACAAGCTTAAAGTCGTAGATCCATCGGCCACGATCCAGCGGCATGCCTGCGAGGAGTGCGGCGTACACATGTACGGGCGGATTGAAAATCAGAAACACCCCTTCTACGGGCTGGATTTCATTCACCCCGAGCGGTTTGATGTGGAAGGCTGGCAGCCGCCGCAATTTGGGGCATTCGTTTCCTCGATCATCGAATCCGGCGCCGACCCAAACAACATGGGGGCGGTGCGCTCGCACTTAAGGGAACTGCACCTTGAGCCCTACGATTGTCTTTCTCCGCCTCTAATGGACTACATTTCGACGCAGATCGCGAAGCAAACTGGGGTGCTTGAGCAATAGGGAAAGTGCAGCCCGCCGGCGGCCCTTTTCAGCGCCTCACGCAGAGGCCACGCACGGCCGATCTGGATCGCGGCCCCTTTTTGAACTTGCGTTGGCCCCACGCGGCGAAGAAAAAAACCGAACTCGATAGGGCTTAAAGCAATCGAGTTCAGAGCGGCTTTATCGTGAGATGCATCAATTCAGACGTAGCGAATGGACTCTTTTCTTCCGCGCCCACGATTCTTGTAGACAACAACGGTATCATCTGCTGGCGCCACCGGCGCAGGCTGTGAGAAACGCTTTGCAAGAAGGCCAGCCACAATGCCGCCCGCTGCCGCTGCCGCTGCGACCCGAAATGGGCCATAGCGGTTGACGGCGAACTCAATTTGCCGGCCGATGTCCTCTACCGATGGAATGGTATCCTCGAAGGCGCTAACAGGCCCCTTTACGGCCTGCCTAGCGCTTCTTGGTCTGTCCCTTGTAATTCCATAAGCGGTAAGCACGATCAGCAAGGCCACGCAGGCCATAATCCCCACCATGATCGCTGCCGAATAGATGGGATTGTCGATCGCCGATGCGATAGCCCAGTAAATTGCCAAGATTGCGAAGGCCAAGGCTGCCACTAATGGAATCACGGCCATGCTCATCACGACGTATCTCGTGATTGTCTTCTTCACGTAATCGCCCACGCGACGGCTCGACATGCCGACGGCCATAGTCATAAGCCTCAGAGGCACTCCAAACATGGGCGTTACCTCTTCAGCGGCTTAGGAGCGCACCAAGCAGAAAGCCAACACCAGCGGCAATGAGCGTTGCTTGAACTGGCTTATCGCGAATCTGTGCCTCGATGTCCCCTACGTTTTCCCGGACAGTCTGTCTCACATCCGAAAAGGTTTGTTGCGCCATTGAGCCGTATTTATCGGTAAGGTCTTTCACCTGGCGCCGAAGGTCGTCAATTTCCTTCTGCCCTCTATCGGCAGCGTAATCGGTGGTGACGTTCATATCCTGCATCGGGTCCTTAGCCATGGGGTCTTCCTTTTTTTAGAATGAGGCACGGTCTCTGATTAGCTCGCGCCAGCAATTGCACAACGCCGGGAGGCGTGAGGCGTTCCCCAATTGCGAGAATGCTTGTAATTTGTTCTGTGAAAAGACGATTTCGTCAAGGCGTTTCGGCGACTGTTATCAAAGCTTCCTTTATTGGGCGGGAAGATGCCGGCCTATTTTTCGCACGAAGCGTTTCGATTTGAATCGTTGCCGAGGAGAATGATATTTGGGCGAGGTTCCCGCTCGGCTGCTCGCGTCAGGGAGGCGTGCGCCTAAGGGGCAAACAGGCCTTTTCGCGTTCACATTTGCCAGGGCTTGGAAGTCGACTGAAGCCGAACAGAAGCGGTTAGAAATCGAGGCCGATATCCAAGCTTTTCACCGAATGAGTCAGCGCTCCGACTGAAATCAGATCTACGCCCGTCTCCGCAATGGCGCGCACGGTTACGAGCCGAACACCACCCGACGCCTCGCACAGGATGTGCGGATGCACGGCCTTTGCCCGCGCAACCGCGTTCTTCATCTCTGGGACAGCCATATTGTCGAGCAAAACTGCATCGATGTGGTGCTGCATCGCTTCTTCAAGCTGGTCCAGTGAGTCGACCTCGACTTCGATTTTAACGAAAGGCCCGACTGCGGCCCTGGCCCGCTCGATCGCGGCGGAAACGCTGCCCGCTGCTGCTATGTGATTGTCCTTGATCAGCACAGCGTCGAACAGTCCAAACCTGTGATTATATCCGCCGCCCGCACGCACGGCATGTTTCTCAAAAGCACGAAGGCCGGGCGTGGTTTTCCGTGTGCAGACAATCCGCGCCTGCGTGCCTGCCACGGCCTCCACAAAATGATGCGTAGCCATTGCAATACCGCTCAAGTGCTGAAGCATGTTCAGCGCGACGCGTTCGGCAGACAGGATCGCGCGCGTCTTTCCTGCGATCTGCGCAATGGTGGCACCAGCACCCAGGAAGCCGCCTTCTTCCACGAAAGGCTCGATTTTGATCTCGGGGTCCAACGCCCGAAATGCCGCAAACGCAAGCGGCAAGCCGGCGATGCAGCCTTCTTCGCGAAGGGCGATAGTTGCCTCCGAAACGGCATCCGAGGGGATTATGGCATTGGTTGTCAGGTCGCCGGGCAGGCCTAGATCTTCGAGCAAGGCGTCCTGAACGAAGTTTGGAACGAGGTGATAAGGAAAATCGAGTCCTGTTTGGGGAATAGGCACGGATCACTCCTCATAAAGCTAAGGTCCTGCTATTTGCAGCGGCGCCGGTTCTTTGCTGCTTTCCAGCCGTAGCTATCACCGTTTCCGCAAAGGCCCGGACTTCAGTAAGAGTTAGATGGGTATGGCGCGGCACCCCATCCAATGTGCGCGGATAATCGGTTCGGGCATGCGCTCCCCGGCTTTCCCGGCGCTTCAACGCGCCCACCGTAATGAATAGGGCGCATGTAATCATGTCCTTCAACTCGGCAGATAAAGGACCGGCCAGCATCCCTTGCAGCGCCACAAGAGCCGCCCTCAACGAGGACTCTGAACGTGTTACACCCAGCTGCGCGGTCATCACATTCCGCAATAGCTCGATCGCTTCCGGCGCTGTTGGTGCATCCTCAAGGCTTAGATCCCGGTGGTCCTCCACCTTGATCTCATCCGCGACCGCAGGCCATTGCGATGCCTGGGCTTCAATGTCATGAGCTGCTCGGGCTGCGAAGACCACGGCTTCCAAAAGCGAGTTCGAGGCGAGGCGGTTCGCACCGTGAACGCCAGTACAGGCTACTTCGCCGCATGCCCATAAGCCTGAATGACTGGTCCTTCCCCGCGCGTCTGTCAGAACGCCGCCCATGTGATAATGAGCTGCCGGCGCAATGGGAATGGGCTGCGTTAAAGGGTCTATGCCGGCTTCCCGGCAAAATTGGCAGGCTGCTGGGAAAGCCTTCTCAAGATTCAATGCCCGGCAGTCGAGAAAAGCGCCGCGGCATTGGGCAATTTCGCTGTGAACTGCGCGGGCGACCACATCGCGGGGTGCTAGTTCAGCCGCCGCGTGCACCGGAAGCATGAACCGTTCTCCCCGCCCATTAATTAGAAGAGCGCCATCGCCTCGGATGGCTTCGGACGCGAGAGGCGCTGGATCACGCCCGATGTCGAACGCGGTCGGATGAAATTGCACAAATTCGGGGTCTGCTACGACTGCGCCAGCCCGCGCCGCCATGGCAAGCCCGCTGCCATTTGCTTCCTTTGGGTTGGTCGTCAGGCGATAAAGTTGGCCAACGCCGCCCGTAGCGAGGACAACGGCGCAAGCGCCAAGAAAAGAGGCGTGGGTCGCAGTGCCGCTTTGCCGTGCGTACACGCCGATCACACGCCCGCGTTTGCTGACGAGGTCAACGGCCCTGACGTTCTCGAGAACGGAAATAGAAGAGGTTGACCCGACCGCCGTGATCAGCGCTGCCATGATGGCCTTGCCGGCCTGGTCACCGTTCACCCGCACGATGCGCCTTGCGCTGTGAGCGGCTTCGCGAGAGAGGCGCAGCTTGCCTTCGAGATCGCGATCGAAAGGCACTCCATAGCTCAAGAGGTCCTCGATGCGTTCCGCAGCTTCTGCAGCAACTAGGTGAGCCATCGTGGGATTTGTAAGGCCTGCCCCGGCCGCGATCGTATCAGCGGCGTGGCGCTCTGCCGTATCACCCTCGCCGATCGCAGCCGCAATGCCGCCCTGTGCCCAGGCCGACGATGCGCCCTCTCCAAGGGGACGGGGGCTGAGTATCGTGACGGGCAGCGGGGCAAGTTTCAGCGCCGTGAAAAGCCCCGCCAATCCACCACCGATCACGAGTACGCGGCGCGGGCTGTAGCGCCGAAGGAGTCTTACAGGGTCGTTAGGAGATGTGAAACTCATGGCCCCCCACACAACTACTTCGGCGGCTAAAACAGGCTAGCAACACAGGAACCAATAAATGGCTCCGGTTAGCCGGGCAGGTTGAGCATCCTCTCGACAGATAGGCGCGCGCGTGCAGCCACCTGGGGCTCAAGCAGCACCTCTTCCTTCGTATGAAGCAGGCTATCGAGGATCTTCGGAAGCGTGATTCGCTTCATGTGCGGGCATAGATTGCACGGCCTCGTGAAATCGGTCCCCGGGGCTTCAAAGGCTACGTTGTCTGCCATCGAGCACTCGGTAACAAGAACAACATGGGCGGGCTGATGCTCCCTGACCCAGCGGATCATACCGCTTGTCGAGCCCGTGTAGTCGGCGGCTTCGATGACGTCCGGTGGGCATTCGGGATGGGCGATGATTTTCACATCGGGCAACGCGTCGCGATAATGCCGCAGCTCGTTACCGGTGAAGCGCTCGTGCACTTCGCAATGCCCCTTCCAGAAGAGGATCTCGACTTTTGTCTGCGTCGCTACATACCGGGCGAGGTACTCGTCAGGGATCAGGAGCACCTTCGGAGCACCCAAGCTCTCAACCACTTTTACGGCGTTAGCCGAGGTGCAGCAGATGTCGCATTCGGCCTTAACTGCCGCCGTTGTGTTGACGTAGGTTACGATAGGCACGCCGGGATGGGCGGCCCGAAGCGCGCGGACATCCGCTGCGGTAATCGAGGAAGCTAGCGAACATCCAGCCTTCGGATCCGGAATTAGCACGGTCTTGTCTGGATTGAGGAGTTTGGACGTTTCCGCCATGAAGTAGACGCCGCATTGAACGATGATGCTGGCGTCTGTCTTTGAAGCCTCCTTCGCAAGTTGCAGGCTGTCGCCGAGGATATCGCCTACGCCGTGAAAGATTTCCGGCGTCATGTAATTATGGGCAAGGATGACGGCGTTCTTCTCCCGCTTCAGATCGCGGATGGCTTTGATGTAGGGGGCGTGGATGGCCCACTCCATGGGCGGGATAGCCCGCTCCACGCGGGAATAGACCGGCTTGAGCTCGTGGATGGCCTCACGGACATAGGAAGCGTCGAACATTTGTCGCAGCGGCAAGGGTTCATGCGCTGCGGCGGACCGCCAGGCGTTTTGGGATGGCCGCTGACCGGCTTCGTGGACTGTAACCGTCATGTTATTCTCCATCCCAAGATGCTTTCCTGGCGGATATATAATGCTCAATGTGAGCATTATATCGGAAAAAAAGAGACCATTCCCCTATCGGACGGCAGCTTATGCTCAGAACGACTATAACATAGGCCCAAAGCGGTTAATTGCAAATCACATTTTTGGGCAAGCTCTCTTGGACATAAACCGCCAAGATCTCGCGGCTAGAGAGGCTTAAGAGGCCGAGCGCGCCCGGCGCTGGGGACGAGGCGGCGGAGGTTATGCTTGAATCTGCCTAAGGACATTTTCCTTTGCGCCGACTTGTGAATCGGCCTCATAGCTCCGAACTGGGATATGGGGCCGCCTTCAACAAGTGGCGCGGTCAGCGCGAGGATGTTTATGCCCATCGAAACGCCGTTCAGGATCACTGTTTGCGGGCTGGAAGAATTAGCCGGGCATGCGGACCGGCATGTCAGCCATGTTCTCTCGATCCTCGATCCGGATCAGGCCGAGCCCGAAGCCTTTGGAGCATATGGGGAGCATGCCCGGCTCGAACTCAAGTTCCACGACGTCATCGATGAGACACCCGGTTTCCAGGCACCCCAGGCCGAGGATGTCGGGAGGATCCTTCATTTCGGCCGCAATATTCTCCATGACCCGGAGGCTCTTCGTCACCTTCTGGTGCATTGCCACGCCGGCATATCGAGGTCGACCGCCTCAATGGCGCTTCTTCTGGGGCAGGCGCAGCCACAACTCCCGGCAAGCGAGGTGTTCGCGCAAGTTCTGCATATTCGGGAGAAGGCTTGGCCGAATTTGAGGATACTCGAACTGGGGGAAGAGCAGCTCGGCCGCAAAGGCGAGTTCACGTCCGCGGTTGGCTCTGTGTACCGGGTGCAGCTCGAGCGGCGACCGCAGATCAAGGACTTCTTTCTTGAGGGGGGCCGCCGGCGCGAAGTGGAAGCGGCACTCGGCAAACAATAAGGTCTTAGCTTAGCAAGCAAAGAATACCCCGCCCATTACGCGGACGGGGTAGTTTTAAGGTCCTCTTGCTAAGGATTAAAGCCTAAGACTCCCAGCTTTTGTCAACGCTCCAAGCTCCACCCCCCGCGGCGGCGAGATAGAGGAAGACGAAGCAAAAAAGAATGGCCGCGTCGCCGCCATTTAGCACTGGGTAAGGGCTCTTTGGGAAGTGGTACACCCAATAGGCGTAAGCCATGTCGCCCGCCAGGATGAAGGCGACCGGCCGCGTCAGCAGCCCAAGCACAAGAAGGGCTCCGCCGGCAACTTCTATGACACCCTGCCACCAAAATGGAAAAGAGAGCATCGCAGGCATTCCGGCCGCTGGCGCGGAAGGAAATCCGAAAAGCTTTTGTGCTCCGTGCTCAATGAAGAGAAGAGCGACGACAATTCTCAAGAGGCTTAGTGCATGCGGTGCCCACTGTTTAGATGTTGAATCCATGGTTTTCTCCTCCGTCACCATCTTTACTTAGGCTAAGCTGGAACGTAAGTGTGTCAAGTGCTTGCGGGCCACATACACAGGTGGTTTGCTCACATCTGCGTTTGCTGCCAGGCTGCGGGTTGTGTTTCGCCACGGAAAATGGGCTGAGCTGCGGCCCGCGAGCCTTGCCGAAGGTGGAAAGCTACGCTTCCGGAAACAGGACGCGCGTGCTTGCGCTGCGGTCCGAATCCTCCGGCGCACGATACGTGCGGTAAAGCAAATCCATCGTGGGATTGCTTACGCCAAACCAAAAGCGCTCGTTCTTGAAATGGTGCAGCAGATGGTACTTTTTCATCCACCGGCCAAAGCCCGTGCGCGGCTTGTACGGGATGTGGGCGATGTAGTGGACCCATTCATAGTGTAACAGCGCGAGCATCGCACCCAGGACAAGCGACAGCACACCGTTCCAGTCTCCGAGAAACCCCCATGCGACGAGCGAAACCGCGATGAAGTTGGGCACCACGTACCACAGGGGCAGGAACAGCAGATCGAGGCGGCTCGGTTCCACGTGGTGGTCATAATGCAGGCGCCGCTGTAATCGCAGAATCAAGCCGATACGCGACGGGTGCGCATGAAAGAGGAACCGGTGAGTGGTGTACTCCGTCATGTAAAACAGAAAAGCCCCGGCAAGCACCCACAGAAGCGATAGTTGGAGAAGCCCGGCTGCTGCCAATATAAAAAAGAGCGCGGCTGATAAGATCAAAGCGGCATTGCTACCGTGCTTCAGGAATTCGCGCGCCATTCCCGGCCTCCATCGCGCCAAATGCCGCCTAGGATCTCACAATTCTAAGCAACTGCCTAGGGCTGTCTTATCTACGTACAGGGCTGGATTCGCCTAAAACCAGGCGCAGGTGCCGTGGCTCCATGATGTCGCGCAGAAGGCGACATTCGACAAAAACTGCGCTACAGGAGCATGGGTGACGTAAATGAGGCCGCTTGCTCCCGCGATAAGGCCAACTGTGATTGCCGCGGAGACGAGATACCAGATGCGGGAGAAGATGATCGCCAATTTGACAGGCGACTCTTCGCGCGGCGAGAGAGTAATTTCTGGATGCTCGGACATGCTCGCGGCGGAGGTACGGGCGCCCGGCGTAAATCGCGCAAGCATGCCGGTTAGTCCGACGATCAGATGCGAGGACGCGGGGACGATTGCCGTCATCAGCATTCCGGTCACGAACAGTCCATCCGTCCAAGGGGCTGCAACGGCATTTTCGACCATCCTCTGCCAGTTGAAAGCCGGCAAGTTCGCCAAGGCAAAAAGACGGTTCATTGCTTCCAGCACATTCGGCAACAACGCCGACAGCACCACCATCAAAATCGCACCCGACACAAAGGTCGCCAATACGACCCCGGCTACCTTCAGCGCGCC
>JBAUNL010000778.1:0-2910 GCA_049579205.1 Rhodomicrobium sp.
AGCACTAAACACCAAAGCTCTGCCATCGCATCGCTAACGCCCCAGCCGATGTTCCGAGCTGCTCCACGAACGCTGCCGAGACGCTTCAGAAATAGCGCTCGCCCGTTTTCGGGAAGAGACAGCGTCCACCAGAATACGCAAAAAAGTCAAGTATCTTCCGTTAGTTAGTAAACATACGTGAATTCTGCCTACAAATGCGGCCACGAATGCTGGAAGACCGCGCATCCATTTGCCGCAAGCTTGGCGCGTGTGCTATTTTTGCCTCAACGCGCGTTGAGTCAAAGAGGGTTGTCATGTGCCGCAGCCTTATCTTTGACCGGACGCGTGCCCAGGTCAAATCCGGGCACGCACAAGCTGTTTGGCCACCACCGCACTTCAAGATCGCACGAGCCTGGATGCCTGGCCGAATTGGCGGCAAAACAAGAAAGCTTTTAAAGTGAAACTAGCAAATTCAAACCCCGCGCTCAGGAAGGCGCTGGAAGCGCTAGAGAGCGTACCGATAGGCCAGCACCAAGCCAAGGTCGAAAAGCTGGCTGAGCTTCACAGTCATAGCATCCAATTTGTCAGCTATAAGCCGGGAGACTTGACGTGCGCAGCCTATACGCTGGGGCTAGCGTACAACCGCACGTATAGGTCGCTAGCTTGTTGGGCATCTCGAGGCGAGATTGACCCGAGTGTACTTGCCGGTTCTGCATTCATGATTTGGATTCTAGACGCCTGCTTGCTAGAGATCAGCGAGCCGCGCGCGGGGTGCTTGGTCTGTTATTTCGCCGACGGCATGTGGAAGCGCATTGGCGTAATCAGCGCCGACCGCAGGGTTACATCTAAGTGGGGCACGTTTCCAGTTTACGAACACGCACTTGCTGAGGTGCAAAAAAGCTACGGCGACGAAGTGCGATTTTTTGAGCGCCCCTCACCGCAAGACGCGCTGGCCCTCTTTCTCCAATTTGCATCGGAGAAGGGCGTTTTACCCGCAGATGTTGAAGAGGCTCGGGCGGACTGCTTAGACCTGTGGACAGATGAGGCACTTACTTAAATTTGACAGCGGCGCGCCATCGGGGCTGGGCTGGTAGACGAAAAAGTCCGTTACCAGGCTATAGGCGGCCTGGGACGGCGGCGGCAACGTGCTGGCGCTTAACCGCCGCCGTGCAAAGGAGCCGTGAAAATAACCGAAAGGCTGCGCGAGGCTTCGAATCTCATCTGGTCCACGGCTTGGTCCTTTGGACCGGCCCGACGCACCGTTCAAGGCTCAATTGCTGCCATCAGCGATAGGAGGTTCCTTGTGGCGCTTGAGGCCGATAGCAGTCCTCAGCGAGACCTGAGCTAATGGCAAATGGCAGCTTTACCCCTTAAGAGCAGACGTGCCCGACGGCCTAACGACACTTGTTGGTTGGGCTTAGATTGACCCTGAGACGCCCTTTAATTTTTTATATTGCTTCATCAGCCATGGTAACATCGCCGCCGTCAAGACAGCGAGGCAAGCTCCGGCAGGGTGGGAGCGCCGATTTTTGCGAGCGAGAATGAGATCGCAGTAGCCTTGCAAGAACAGGCTTCAGAAGAGGGTATTCATTACCACATTCTTGCAAAGACAATGTCCCCGAAGGAAGGCACGGCAAAAGACGCTCGAGCAATCCCCATGTAGCTTGTTTCATTGGGTAATTGCTCAGACACTGGCGCCGCGCACGGCGATCAAGGTGAAGTGATGAGCCAGGAGCAGGACTATAGCGCTCTGCAAGAGGAGCTGGCCGAGAGCCGCCGCCAACTGCTTGAAGCTCAGCAAGCACTTGATGCTATTCGCTCAGGCGAGACTCGAAAACAGGGCGAGCCACGGCTCGCAGAGCGTGAAGAGCTGTTCAACCTTTTCATTGAGAATGCACCTGCAGCGATCGCCATGTTCGATGGAGAGATGCGTTACCCGGCCGTTTCCCGCCGGTTTATCGACGATTATCGATTGGGCAATGAATTGAATCTCATTGGCCGCTCCCATTACGACATGTTCCCCGAGATGCCTCAGCGTTGGCGCGATATTCACAAGCGCGTACTGTCGGGCGAGGATCTCTCCGGGGACGAGGAGGCTTTTCCCCGTGCCGATGGGCGCACCGACTGGGTGCGTTGGTCCATGAAGCCTTGGCGGAAAGCCGATGGCCGGATTGGCGGCGCGGTTTTATTCACGGAGGTGATAACAAAGCAAGTACAGGCGCGCCTAGCGCTGGCCAGAAGCGAAGCACGTTTAAGGCGCCTGGAAGACAGCAATATCATCGGCATTGTGACCGCTGACATGGACCACATTCTTGAAGCCAATCGCGTCTTTCTTGACATGATCGGCTACACTCAGGAGGAATTGCGCGCACTGGGCATTGGGTGGCGGGCCATCACCCCCCCCGAGCACGCGGGCGCGGATGAGCGAGGTTTGGAGCAATTGCTTTCAACCGGAACCTGCGACCCCTTTCAGAAGGAGTATATCCGCAAAGACGGTTCGAGGGTGCCCATCCTCATCGGAGCAGCCGAACTTCAGCGGGACCCTTGGCGATGTGTCTGCTTCATCCTCGATCTCACCGAGCAGAAGAAGGCCGAACGAGCTTTGCGGGAGAGCGAGGAGCGGTTTCGCGGCATCTTCGCGCATGCAAGCACGGGCATCGCAATCATGGATCTTAAGGGCCGATATCAGGCCTGCAATCCCGCCTATACCACCACGCTGGGCTATACTGAAGCCGAGCTTCGCGGTCTCAATTACGAAAACCTGATCCATCCCGACGATCGCGCCTCGAACACGGGACTCCAAGAGCGGCTGATCGCGGGAGAAATCCCCTCGTTTGAGGTTGTGACCAGATATTTTAGCAAGCAAGGCGACGTTCTGTGGGTTCACAGACATGTCTCGCTGCTTCGTGATGCCGCAAACAGCCCCGCTAG
>JBAUNL010000779.1:0-10643 GCA_049579205.1 Rhodomicrobium sp.
TGTTCACGGTGCTGTTCGCCTTGGGACGCACCGCAGGCTGGATTGCACAGTGGAAAGAGATGATCGCCGATCCGGAGCAAAAGATCGGCCGGCCACGCCAGCTCTACATTGGCGAAAAGCAGCGCGATTACGTGCCGCTTGAGTTGCGTCCCTAAAAAAAATGTGCCTGACTGAGGCATCGTTTTGGGCTCGCCCCGGTTGCTAATTGGCGCTTGGCTTCGTCTCCTTTTGGCCCCTTTCGACGTTTTGACAGCATAGGATGTTATCCCGGTCTTAGGGGTTGACCGGACTAATGAATTTCGCGATCTGTGGTCTCTGCATCGCTCTTCCCTTGCATTCAAGAAAGCAGCTTTACTACCGGGCGCTGGCTGTAGGTTCAAAAGCCACCCTCGAAAAGGGGTCGACGCTATGCCAGCACGCCCAAAAAGGAATTCCTGCCGATGCTGACTGTCCATCATCTCAATAATTCCCGGTCTCAGCGTCTGCTTTGGCTTTTAGAGGAGCTGGGAGTACCTTATGAGATCGTTCATTATGAGCGTGATCCTAAGACAATGCTTGCACCACAGACGCTCAAAAAGGTGCATCCATTGGGCAAATCCCCGATTATCACAGACAATGGTCAAACTGTCGTCGAAACGGGCGCGATCATCGAATACATATTAGATGGTTATGGCAAGGGCCGGCTGGCCCCGAAGGCTGGTACCCCGGAACATCTGCGCTATACCTACTGGATGTATTACGCCGAAGGCTCTGCCATGCCTCCATTGTTGCTCAAGCTTGTTTTCGGCCGGATCGCGAAGCATCGGGCGCCGTTCTTCATGCGCCCCATCCTGAAGCAGATTTCAAAGAGCGTGCAGGGTACCCTCATCGATCCCCAGCTTGCCACCCATATCGGCTATTGGGAGGATGAACTTTCCAAACACGCATGGTTTGCGGGTGAAGAGTTCACGGCCGCGGACATTCAGATGAGCTTTCCCGCCGAAGCAACTGCCGCTCGCGCCGGGATTGGCGAGCGATACCCCAAACTGCAGGGCTTTCTCGATCGCATCCACGCTCGCCCCGCATATCTCAGGGCTCTGGAGCGCGGCGGACCCTACGCGCTTGCGCGGTAAGACAGATGCGTATCTTTGGAGAAAAACCCCATTCTTTCAAATCTTTCCGCAGTTGTGGGATAAGCAGGCCAGAATCGGCTTCGACTCTTGCCATGACCATTTCCGAAATGCGAAAGCAAGAGCGGGAATAAACGCCGCAAAGCAAGCGGGGCGTTTGATTCCTGCCACCAGAAACTGTTCCCCGCTCCTCTGGACAGCTTGTCAGCTGTTAGCTTTGCTTGTTTCTTGGAGATCCTCGTCCAACTGGTAATAGGCAAACGAAGCCCACATGAAGAAGCATAAGAACCAGCTGATCGCAATGCGGATCGGCGACACGGAACTTATCAAAACGGGAGCGTCCCGATATGACCTCCGCGATCCCTATACTATAGCAACGTCAGTAAGTTGGAGCGAGTTCTTCATTTTGCTATTGATGCTGGAGATCGTTATCAACTCCGTATTCGCCGCGTTTTACGCGCTTAATCCAGGCTGCATTAGCAATGCTAGGCCCGGCTCGTTTCTCGACGCGTTTTTCTTCTCGATCCAAACGCTCGCAACTGTCGGCTATGGCACCATGTCGCCCGCCACCCTCTATGGCAACATCGTCTCTGCAATCGAGATCGTTTGCGGGCTTATCTTCACGGCGATTATCACCGGTCTCATTTTCGTGCGCTTCTCCAAGCCAAGGCCAAATATCCTTTTTGCTGATCATGCCGTGGTGGCGCGTCACAATGGCAAGCCAACCCTCATGATCCGTATCGCCAACGGCCGCGACGCGGTTCTTGCCGGCGCGACTGCGCGGCTTGCGGTCTTGAAATGGTTCATATCAGACGAAGGCCGGACATATAGGCAAGCTTTCGAGCTCAAGCTTGTTCGTGATAATCTTGCGCTCTTTCTGCTTACCTGGACGCTTATGCACGAAATCGATGAGACCAGCCCGCTCTATGGCATCGATGCCGACAAACTCAAATCCGGGGAGGCGGTTGTTATCCTCACCATCGAAGCACGCGATCACGCATCGGGTAGCGATATATTTGATGTTAGATTTTATGGGCCAGGCAAGATTTTGCCGGGAATGACCTATCAGGATGCGGTCAGCCAGGATGAGAGTGGCAGGACTCATGCCGACTTCCGAAAGTTGAGCCTTGTGGAGCCGGAAGCTAGCCGCGATGCGTCCGATGCTGTTTTAGCAGAGAGCCAGGGCTTGGCTTGATTGCCCAACCGGGGCGGCCTTGCGAAATCGGTGGAGCTAAAGCCGCTGACTTCCGCACTTGGCCCATCGCGTCTGACGGCGTTGGTCCGCTTATAACCATTGCAGTCGTAGAGAAAGTTGGCTTCGTGAGCCACTGATCTTATCATCATGGCTCGTCCCGCTGCCCCAAGGCTGACAGGGCGCGAGCTCATACTAGCCCTTTGTAGCATTCTTTGAGACGAGGCCTGGCATGCCGCTTTTCTCTCTTGATGACCTTGCCGATGCAACGGCGCTTGTTCGGACTTTCGTGCCACAGACGCCCGTATACGGTTGGCCGCTCTTACGCCAACGGACCGGGGTCGATGTCTTCGTCAAGCACGAAAACCACACGCCAACCGGTGCCTTCAAGATACGCGGCGGCCTCGCCTATTTCGATGGGCTCCGCCGGGCCAGCCAATTGCCTCGTGGCGCCGTTTCCGCTACCCGCGGCAACCACGGTCAGTCCATTGCCGCCGCCGCCACCCGAAATGGAACCCCCGCTGTCATTGTTGTACCGGAAGGCAATTCGGTCGAAAAGAACGCCGCGATGGCAGCCTTCGGCGCGGAGCTAATCGTCGCTGGCGCAGATTTCGACGAGAGCCGTGCTGTGGCAGCCAAAATCGCGGACGAGCGTGGCTATCGCTTCGTCCCGTCATTCCATCCCGACCTCGTCAGAGGCGTGGCTACCTATGCGCATGAGCTATTCGTCGACATTCCCGATCTGGCCGTTGTCTATGTTCCAATCGGCATGGGGTCTGGAATTTGCGGCATGATCACGGTGCGCGATTTGCTTGGGCTCGGCACTGAGATCGTCGGCGTCGTCGCTGACAGAGCACCGGCTATCGCGCTTTCTTTCGAGGCCGGTCATCCCGTTCCCACCAAATCCGCCCACACATTCGCCGATGGCATGGCCTGCAGGGTCCCGGACCCAGACGCACTCGTGATCATCCGGACGGGAGCCGCGCGCATTTTGAGTCTTGGCGAGGACGAGATAGCCGAAGCGGTCCGGATTTATTACACAGACACCCATAACCTCGCCGAACGGGCGGGAGCCGCGGCGCTAGCGGGCCTCATTCGCGAGCGCGAACAGTATGCTGGAAAACGCGCCGCAGTGATTTGCTCGGGCGGCAATATCGATGCAAAGGCCTTTGCCGAAATCCTGAACGGCCGCACACCGTCGGCATAACGCAGGTGGTAGTTCTGTCAATGACCCCGCGGTCGCTATAACCACTTGGCTGTCCGAATTGTCGGGCCTGCCCTGCGTCATTTCACCGGTCATGGTTCTTTTTTGTATGCGGAACATGGGGAACGCCAACCTCATTCGATCGCTTCCTGCATCGTACCCTCATTGAGCGGGCAACGCTGCCGCTAATGCCTTGGCCAACGGCTTCGGGCGCTGAATTGAGTTAGTGAACTCGAAAAGCTTTTTGGTCGGACATCGCCCAATGCGGCCAAGTCCCTTCTGGCCGCGTGGCGCCACCGATTTTTTCGACAAGGTTGGGACCCTCCGCTGATGAATAACGGGAGCATTTACTGCTTCGTGCACAGCCTCCGATTTAAAGCTGCGCTGGGTTCTGGACGATGCTGTGAGCATAGGAGCGGACTTTGTCGGAAAAGTCGGATATGAGTCGTCGCCTAAAGGCCACAGCGTGACCGGAATCCAATAGGAAGGGACGCGGTGCCACGGCTGCGATTCTAGTCGCACCATACGACTCTCCCTGCCCGGATCCAAAAATGCGACCGGCAACCGTTCTCAGCTCTGCTAAAGGCAATCTGGAGGGGCATAGCGGCATCGAGCCGTCGATTTCGTGAATGAAGCGATCGCGGCCTTTGCCTTGATTCTTTATTGTGGCCGTCGACGGCTATAAGCGCTCCAGTCGTTCGACGTGTTCGAATTATTGGTTCTCTCTTGTCAGGGTCCTTTTTTGTGTGTGAAAAGTGTGAAACGCTCGCTTTATTGATCCACGTCCGCGCAAAGGGCAACTCTGCCGCTTCGCGGTGCCGCACCATCGCAACCGACGAAGCCTCCAGAGTTTCTGAAGGCTTACTCGACGGCCTTCCTTGATGGGGGTATTCCTGGGGGTATTTCACCGCGTGGTGGCCTTTTTATCTGATATATGACAATGAGATAGGCCTCCGATATAGCTCTCGCCGTCGCACCACTTGTCCTTTCCACGGTATCCCGGCGAATGCCACAAAAGGCTGCGGATCACTGATAAAGACCTCATCACAATCGAGCAGAGCTGAACGGCTTGAAATCGATGCCTTTCCGCTTATTGGAAAAAGGCCAAATCCAAATCGCAATAACATTGCCCGCAAACGCATCGCCTCAGCGCCCCTAACACCAGTCCTTCCTCAATGGGCGGAAACCGACCGGCTGGTATGGTCCGGCTCTCGTCTCAAAAGGCAGCTTGTTACCGGTGGGCTGAAAATCGGGTGAAAATATTGGAGCTGCAAACGTCGGCGCACGGCTAATCCGTGCTTCCTTGTGTGCTGTCGAGCACATTGAAAATCTGCTCAAGTTCCGGCGCAATCGGCACGCCAAGCTTCTCGCCCGTGGGCAGCCGCGACACGAACCATTTGTGGTAAATGGGGACAAGATCGTGATTGGCCCCGAGCTCCCTGAACGTGCGCTCCACCACATCCGCAAGCTGCTGATCACCCTTTCGGAACATGATCCCATAGGGCTCGTACGAGAGGAGATCACCCGTAACGCGAAACCTATCCTGCGCCCGATGCCTCGCGATCAGGCCATAAAGCAGGATGTCGTCAGTGGCGAACGCATCAACCTTCCCGGAAGCGAGCATCTGGTAGGATTGCTCGTGGTCTTGGCCTTGCTCAATCCTAAGAGCAAGTCCCAGCTTGCTGTCAGCCGCTATGATTGCCTGTTCATTGGTTGTGCCCTTGGTAACGGCTATGGATTTGCCGCGAAGATCGGAAATGTCACGAACCGCCGATGTTCGAAGGACCATAAGTCTTGTACCAGCGATGAAGATCACCGGCGAGAACGCCACCCGTTTCGTCCGTTCCGCGTTCGCCGTTGTGGAGCCGCACTCAAGGTCGATCCTGTCATCGAGGATAGCCTGTATCCGGCTTTCCGAGGTAGCCTTGACATATTCGACGCCGAGGCTCGGATCATCCACTTCCTTGCCGATTTGCTCAACGATAGCTTCGCACAGCTCAAGGCTATAACCGATCGGCCGCTTCGCCTCATCCAGGAAAGAGAACGGAATTGAACTTTCGCGATAACCGAGCCGCACCTTGTGATTGCTTTTGATATTCTGAAGGGCTGGACTCAACCCAGCCGCTTCCTGGGCCTGCGAGTTCGCCACAGCCATCGCGCTCGCGACAAACGCGCCGGCAATCAACAGCTTTTTGCGCATGCGCCCACCTCGCTAAGTTAGGCCGGCAACTCGCCGGGCACCAAGTCGGGAGGCACGTATTCGCCGGGCCCAAGTGCATGTTCCGGTCCAAGCTCCCCTTCCCATTTGGCAACGGCGCTTGTCGCAAGCGTATTGCCGATAACATTCGTGGCGCTGCGCCCCATATCGAGGAAGGTGTCGATGCCCATGATCATGAGGAGCCCAGCTTCAGGGATGTTGAATTGGGCTAAAGTGGAAGCAATCACAACAAGCGATGCCCTAGGCACTCCGGCCACTCCCTTTGACGTGATCATCAAAGTGGCGAGCATGGCAAGTTGGGTGCCGAGTGGCATGTCGATGTGATAAGTCTGCGCTATGAAAATACTGGCGAAGGTACAGTACATCATCGTGCCGTCAAGATTGAAAGAATAACCCAGCGGCAGCACAAAGCTCGATATGCGCGGAGAAGCCCCAAACCTATTGAGCCCCTCAAGCGTCTTTGGGTAGGCGGCCTCCGAACTGGCAGTCGAGAAGGCAATCATCAAGGGCTCGCGAATGAGCTTGAGAAGATGCCCATAGCGCGCACCGATCACGATGAAGCCCACGATTATCAATATGAGCCACAACAGGAACAGGGACAGATAGAAGCCGCCCATGAACACAACGAGCTTCCACAAGACATAAAGGCCATTCTTGGCAACCGTTGCCGTTATCGCGGCCCAGACCGCAATCGGCGCGAACAGCATCACATAGGACGTCACCTTCAGCATGACATGCGCGAGGTTGTCGATCAGGGAAACCAGCGCTTTGCTACGCTCCGGCAATGCGCCGAGAGCCACCGAGAAGAAGACGGCGAAAACCACGATTTGGAGAATTTCATTCTGCGCCATCGCATCGGCGATCGATGTCGGAATGAGGTGGGTCAAAAACTTCTCAATTGAGAAAGCGGAGACCGGCAAACCCGTCGGCTGGCCTTTATCCGGCAATGTGCCCGGAAAGTTGGCGCCAGGCTGAAGCAGATTGACCATCACCAAGCCAAGCAAAAGCGATACAACCGAGGCACTGATGAACCAGCCCATGGTCTTGGCGAAGATGCGGCCAAGCTTCGCGCCGCTGCCCATATGGGCGATGCCGCCGACAAGCGTTGCGAAAACAAGCGGCGCGATAATCATTTTGATCAGACGAAGAAAAGCGACAGCAATCAGGTTGACGCTCGCGGCGATGTCGGCGCGGCTGTCAGGAAGGTAGTCGTAAATGATGGCACCCATCACGATGCCGGCGGTCATGGCGAGGAGGATGTAGCGTGTGAATTTGTTAAGCATGGCCGCTTTCCTTCCGGTCGCCCAGCCTAGGGCCAAGACTTGAAGGTGATCCCGGCCGCTACAAACGTTTCAAATAGTATACATGCCAGCCGAACCGTAGCAATATCAATGTCTCTCATTTAAATTCACAGTGCATCAGGACCGGAATGGGGGCGAGCTATCGAACCTGCATTAGCCCGCCGTGACATCGACCAATTCCTCTCCGTCAAGCACGCGTTTTGCCTTTAGGCGATCATGTCGCACGAGCTGCGCACGACCATGCATGCCATTAGCAATTACTCCTCAATGATTCTCCGCTCGCTGGGCGATGATCAGCCTACGACAAAAAAATATGTAGAAAATATAAAAAAATCCAGCGAGAGAATGGTCAGTTTGCTCAACAATCTTCTCGATCTATCTAAAATGGGATCCCGCAAGAACGTTTATAAACTGCAGCTGGATAACTTCGGGAAAGCCGTCGAGCAGAGCGTCATTGAGCTATTGCCGTTGTTGCAAGCGAAAATGCAAACGGTCGAGACAAACATCGCCGAAGACATCATTAGCGTTCGGTTCGACCGCCCTAGTATGGTCCAGGTTCTAGTTAAGCTTATTTCGAATGCTGCAAAATTCTCAAATAACACTACAGAACTCCAAATAGACGTCTTCAACAGTAACCTGCCAAACGGCGGCCAGGCTTTGATGTGCAGGGTTGCCGGCCAAGGTCCCGGCCCGCCCGATGGCGGAATTGAAAGATGTGTTCGATAGGTTTACGCAAAGCAGCCGCACGTCATCTGGCGCAAGTGGCACCGGTTTGGGCCTCGCAATATGCCGCGAAATTGTTGCTGCGCACGGTGGAATGATATGGGCTCAAAATATCCGCCCGAAGGGTGCGCTTTTAGCTTTTTTATTCCCCAGATCTATGATCGGGACAAAAAGGGTCAGTAGCGCTTTATTAGGTTGCCGCTAGTGATCCGATCTTATTGAAGCTGGGTTCCGTATCGATAGCTTGTGTCAATTACTTGATTCGCACCATCTCGAGAACTGCGCGGCACTCGGTGCGCGTTGAACCTTGAAGTTGCATTTATTAATGCCAGCCACGACTTTTAAGCGACTGCGCGTGGTCTTGATGTAGCGCCCCTGGGCTCGTTTCCGAAAGCATCTCTACGGCGGCTTTGGCTGGGAAATAGAAAGGTTAGCGACATTAAGACGACGAGAGACAGAATAAGTGCCCAAATAAAATCCGGCGCAACTGCGACCACTTTATAACGGGGATCCGCGACGGAAAGTCCTAAGCCCCGAATGAGGGGAAAAACCAATTTGATAATGGCATCCACGACTTTTGCAAAAGCATTCACGAGAGTCAGTGGAGCCTGGTCGTTCAATCGCGCATAGGCCGCATCAGCGGTGACTGTGATCGCAATCCATAAGATTGCGTTTTGCACTCCGGGTTGCACGCGCGGAATAAAGCTATTGCTCAGGCCGATCCCCACGAGAACGCCCAGGAGCGCGGCCGCAATGCGCGCGGGCGCGAAGGCAATGAGAACGACAGCAACCGCAATGGGCACAAGCAGCGGCCGAAGAGGTTGAAGGCGAGCCGTCCAGTTTTCGATAGTTTCGCGCCAAGCCATAAGCTTCCCCCTTGATCCCCGCTGCGCCAGAACAGCACGCCACCTCCTAACCCTGCCCCTTGGGGCACACTACGATTAGTCTGAAATAGTGACGCGATTCTCGCTAGTCCGCAATTGCTGATTGAAGCGCGACTAGAGCGGTGGACGCCAATTTGGAATCGGCGTCCGCTCTAAGTCTTTGTTTAATGGCATCGCGTTATCAGAAAACCGCGTACACTTTTCGGCGCGATGCTGTAGTTCACAGCGCCGCCATGCCCGCAAGGCGGTTCCATGGCCTTTGCGTGCCGGAAGTCGCATTGGGCCGTGAACCAGCCTTCGAAAAATTCGAACTGAAGGCAGCAAACCCTTCAAGATCGGACGTACGGAGAAAAACTTGACGCCGCGCCTTTTTCGCAACGCTGCTTCTGCGAAGCAGTTTGCGTTACTCTCAATCGGCACTAACCCCGTTCCAGCCATAATTGAACGTCATCAAAAGCAGGGGATAGCGCGTCCTCTTTTGGCGGCGCGGTACGATTAAGCGGGAAGGCGAGGTAGGAGTCATGAACCAGAGATGGCTGGTTGCGCTTGCGGCGGCAACACTCATGATCACGGCGAACGCGTTCAACGCGAGCGCGCAGCGAAGCGGGCCGGACGACTGGCTTGGATTTGACCAATCCGGTGATTCCCCAGAAACTTCCCACGGCCAAGCCTCGGCTTCGGAAATGGAAGCGCAGCCCGAACAGGGCTTCCCCACGCTGGCAAAAGAAAACGTCACGGCTACCAAGAACGCCATCAAGCAATATGCCGAAATTGTGGCGCGTGGAGGGTGGGCTCAACTCCCGCCGGTCGAACTGCGTACCGGCATGAGCCATCCGGCCGTGGTTCAGCTACGCAAGCGCCTGCAGGCGACCGGTGACTTGCAAACCTTTGGCGGCTTCCCTGAAACTTACGATTCCTATGTCGAACAAGCGGTGAAGAAGGCGCAAGCGCGCCACGGCCTGGCCGCCACAGGCTTCCTCGATAAGAATACCATCCAGGAATTGAACGTGCCGGCAGCCGCGCGGCTGCGCCAGCTGCGCACCAACCTGCCCCGCTTGCAAACTGCGTCTGCCGCAGTGCCCGCCGGCAAATATGTGGTCGTGAACATCCCCTCGGTGCAAATCGAGGCTATCAACAACAATCAGGTCGTGTCGCGCCACAGGGGCGTTGTCGGCAAGCCCGACCGGCCGTCGCCCTTGGTCACTTCCGCTATCGAGGAGATCAATTTCAATAAGGACTGGTTTGTCCCGCCAACAGTTTTGAAATCAGACTTATTGGGCGAGGCGCATAAGAAGGGCAAGGAGGCTCTGGCGGCGCACAAGATCGATGTGTATGCGGATTTCGCAGGTTACCAGAAGGGCCAGCGCATTGAGCCCGACACCGTCGACTGGAATTCGGACGCGCCGCTGCATTTGTTTTATGTGCAGAATGGCGGCCCGGACAATCCGCTTGGCTTTGTCAAACTGAACTTCGCGAGCCCTCATCACGTTTACATGCACGATACGGCAACCCCCAGCATTTTCTCGCAAGCCTTCCGGGCCGAAAGCTCGGGCTGCGTGCGGGTACAGGGCGTTCATCGTCTCGTGGCATGGCTTCTGGAGGATAATGGGTGGACGGTGCAGCAGGTGCTGCGCATGAAGGACACCGGCGAAAAGCTCAACATCCGGCTCAAGAAGAAGGTGCCGCTATTTTGGACTTATATCACGGGCTGGGCGACGCAGGATGGCACGGTGCAATTCCGCCGGGATATTTATCGCAAGGACGATGTCGAGGCGTAATTCTGCAGCCGGCGCGCGGTGAGGGTTCCAGCTGATGGGCTTCCTGAGACCGTCGCTCTTTCGATGCTCGATTCGAGCTTCGCCGCGCTAAGAAGGGCAGAGCTGGATCGAAGAACGAAACCGCTCTCGCGGTAGGCGCTGCCTCACGGACGGCATTTGATTTTGAACCAGCATCACAAGGCGAAGGCTCCGATTGAGAATGAGGCGTCAACCTCACTCACAACAGGAGTTGCG
>JBAUNL010000780.1:0-27482 GCA_049579205.1 Rhodomicrobium sp.
CATTGCCGGCTCCGAATGGTCAACCAAGAGGTATTTATCGATGGACTTGCTGAGAGACCACAAACTGGAGAACGCCACCGCCTGAGCCCAAGCCGGGCGTCGGCCAGCCACAATGAAAGTGCGAATAATTCTGGACACTACCCGGGAAAAGGCGCGCGCGGCGCGAGTTTTCTGACCGTTCATGCGCAGGATAGAGAAACGGTAGCGGCGGCGGTGCGTGGCGGGAGGTTCGTACCGTAAACTGCTTGGCGTCACAGTAAAGGTTTCCGGTTGCCCCTTCCTGAGCTGGCGCTTCGGCGCGCCGTTTTCGCGATGGAAGCCGGGTTTGAGGGCGTTGTGTCCTCTCGCGAGAGGCCGGGAAGCTCAAAGCTGCTTTTGGACAAAAGCTTACGATCGTCTGCCCCGGGATTTGCCCGCTAATTACGCCTCTTCTGGTGACGATCAGGCTCGGACGGCGACTCCAGCAGGAATCGGAGCTCGATCATTAGGGGGCATCGGGGCATTTTTGGTGGCCCCTTGCTGACGGGGACCGGCCGCCACGGGGTAAGACGCTAGGCGATCTTAGAAGTGGCCCGTTTCATTCCCGGTTTCTTTCCCAGGCCTTTTTGGCGATTTGGGTAACCTATTGTTTTTAATGGTGGACACGACTGGGATTGAACCAGTGACCCCTACGATGTCAACGTAGTGCTCTACCGCTGAGCTACGTGTCCAGCCAAGACTAATTCCATAACACGCACGGATTCCCGCTTCAAGCCACTGCGGCAACATAAGGGAGGGGATCGCCGCACCTGCTCAGCCGGTCGCTGTCCCTGCCTTCCCAGCAACCTTCAGCGCAAAGGCAAATGCCAGCGCGTCCTCCTTCAGGCGATCGAAGCGGCCTGGCGCACCAGCGTGTCCGGCGCCCATGTTGATCTTCAACAGCAGCAGGTTTGCGTCCATTTTGTGCGCGCGAAGCTTCGCCACCCATTTTGCGGGCTCCCAATAAGTCACGCGTGGGTCGGTTAACCCGCCTGTAGCAAGGATATTAGGATAGGCTTGCGCGCGGACATTATCGTAGGGAGAGTAAGCCGCGATGGTGCGGTAATCGTCCGCGCTCTTGATCGGGTTACCCCATTCCGGCCATTCTGGCGGGGTCAGCGGCAACGTGTCGTCCAGCATGGTGGTCAGCACATCTACGAAAGGAACGTCCGCGATTACGCCGGCGAAAAGCTGGGGCGCCATATTGGCGACGGCTCCCATCAGCATGCCACCGGCCGAACCGCCCTTGGCCACGATTTGACCGGCGCTCGTGAATTTTTGCTCCGCCAGATGCTGGCCGGCCGAAATGAAGTCTTTGAACGTGTTCGTCTTCTTTGCGAGCTTCCCGTCCTTATACCAGCGATAGCCCTTGTCCTTGCCGCCGCGGATATGCGCGATCGCGTAGACGAAGCCTTGGTCCACGAGGCTGAATGCGTTTGTTGAAAACCCGGCTGGAATGGAAGCGCCGTATGACCCGTAGCCATAGAGAAGGCACGGCGCCGAACCATCCAGCGGTGTGTCCTTGCGGTAGAGGAGAGAGACCGGAACGCTTTCCCCCTCCCAGGAAGGTGCAAAGACCCGGCGGGTAACGTAATCGGCCGGATTATGGCCGCTTGGCACTTCCTGGGTCTTGCGCAAAACGCGCTCGCCGGTGCGCATGTTATAGTCGAATACCTGGCGCGGGGTCGTCATAGACGAGTAGGTGAAGCGCAGCGTTTCGGTATCGTATTCGTAGCCTCCGGACATGCCGAGCGAATAGGCTTCCTCCGCGAATGCGATGGCATGCTCATCGCCATCGGAGAAGCGGCGGATGACAATGCGCGGCAGGCCCTCCTCGCGTTCCAGGCGGACGAGATAATCCTTGAAGCACGTCACATCGAGGATGAGCCGTCCCGGCTTGTGCGGTATGAGATCCCGCCAATGCTCCCGGCCGGGAGTGGCAACGGGGGTCTCCACAATCTTGTAGTCTTCGGCGCCCCCTTCATTGGTAAGGATGATCAAGCTGCCTTCGTGATGATCCACCTGATATTGGTGGTTGGTTTCGCGAGGCGCGATCAACTGCAGGCCTCTTTCAGGCGCCGACAAATCAAGAAAGCGAACCTCACTTGTTTCATGGTCGCCTGCGCCGATGAACAGGAAGCGCGTGTCGAGGCTGTCACCCACGCGCGTGAAAAAACCGGGGTCAGGCTCTTGATAGATGAGTTCGTCTTCGCGGGTATTCGTACCGACGCGATGCCGGAAAACCTGTAACGGGCGCCGGTGCTCATCCACGCGGGTGTAATAAAAGGAGTTGCCGCCCGCGTCCCAGACCGGCTCGCCCTCCATATCGGCCACCTCGTCCGGCAAATCGCCGCCCGATTCCAGATCCCGCACCTTGATCTTGAAAAACTCGGAGCCCTTGTCGTCGAAGGCATAGGCAAGAAGGCGATGATTGCCGCTCCAGGTGGCGGCGCCGAGAGAGAAGAACGGCTTGCCCTCGGCGAGGGCATCGCCATCAAGGAGGATGCGGCTTTCGCCCCCGGCTCGCGGCTCCCGGCAAAGCCGGGGATGCTGGCCCCCGGCTACGTAACTCGTGAAATAGGCATAAGGACCATCAGGCGTCGGCACCGTGGAGTCGTCCTCTTTTATCCGCCCCTTCATTTCCTTGAACAAAGTATGCTGGAGCGCTTCGGTATCGGCCATCATTGCGGCCGTGTAAGCGTTCTCAGCTTCGAGATAGCTGCGAATGCTGGTGTCGAGGGCAGCTGGATCGCGCATAACCTCTTGCCAGTTCGCGGCGCGAAGCCAGGCATAATTATCGACGCGCTCGATGCCATGATGAATGTCGCGGGCGGGGCGCTTTTCAGCCACGGGCGGGGTTGGAAGCTTCTTTTGCGAGGATTCGGTCATTGCTGCCTTCGCTATCGGGGTTTGGCCCTAGTTAAGGCTTCGCGTCTTTGATCACAACTGCCGCAATTTCTAGGAAGATTGTCGATCCCCTAAGCGAATGCCCCATGTGGGCAAAAGGCCTTACAAATTTGCTCTGAATAGCGCCTGCAGCGGCATTGAGAACTTTGAGCGCGAAAGATAGGGCGATTGTCTAGTTCAAGGAGGAGTGCCCCAATGAAAGCCGCGTTTTACGCAACTATGATGGCCGCACTTGTTATGGTTTTGCCGCCGCTCGCTTCCGCCCAGGAAGGCCCCGGCAAGGCCTGCAAAGGAGATCGCGAGAAATTTTGCGCCGGAGTAGCGCCCGGCGACGGAAAGCTTGGGGAATGCCTGAAGCAGCATGAGACGGAGTTATCGTCCGAGTGCATGGCCGCCCGTCAAGCTGCGCAGGAGGCTCGCAAAGCAATACGAACGAACTGCAAAGCCGATGCCGAAAAGCTTTGCGCCGATACTCCGAAAGAACATGGCGGTCTGATGAAATGCCTTGAAGGCCACGCCAACGAGCTAGGGCAAGCATGTGCGGATGCTCTGAAGTCCAGGCCCGGCGCTAAAAAGCCGGCCTGAAACTGGGAAGCCGGCGCACTAGCGCCACTCACCACAACCTTTCTGCAATTACTTTCTCCTGCTGCTTGATTTCATCCGCCGGCTTGAAATTAAGCGCCACACCATTCATGCAATAGCGTAAGCCCGTAGGCTTCGGGCCGTCAGGGAACACATGGCCGAGATGAGCATCGCAGCGGGCGCAACGCACCTCGGTTCGACGCATCATAAATGAGCGGTCCTGATACTCGGCGACCGCTTCTTTCTCTATCGGTCTATAGAAACTGGGCCAGCCTGTGCCGGAGTCGAATTTGGCTTCGGAGGAAAAAAGCGGCTCTCCGCAACACACGCAAGTAAAGACACCTTCGCGCTTCTCGTAATTCAGGGGGCTGGTCCCGGCGCGCTCGGTGCCATATTCGCGCGTAACCTTGTATTGCTCGGGCGTAAGCTGCGCGCGCCACTCCGCGTCGCTTTTTTGAATGCGCTCCTTCATGAAGCTGACCTCCTGCGAATCCTTCCTTCTTAGTTATTGGGAAGCCTCGGTTGTTTTTGAAGGTAGAAGGCGGCCTATAACCAACTCGTTACAGATCGTTCATTCAAAGGCTGCATCTTGAGCCCGCTATTGGTTTAGAGGTGCGAAGTTTCGGGGCTGAAGACGCCTCCGGCGACCTCGTCCAGCCGGCGCTTTTCGAGCTCTTGGCCGTACCGGCGCAAGACATAAGCTTCGGTCACAAAGCCAATGACATGCCTGGTCTTCAGGGAATCGACTACCGGCAACACATCGCCGTGCGTTTTTGTGAACATAAGGATTGCCGTCTGGATGTTCTCAGCCGGGGTCAAAACATGTGGCTCCTGGTGAATCAGGTCCGCCGCCGTAAGCTGCTCCGTCTTCCCGTCATAGGCCGTGGAATGGGCTTCGATTGTCTCGATCGTGCCGATATATGCGCCTGCCTCATCGACGGCGAAGGCATATTTAGGTCCACCCAACGGAAAATGCTGACGCAATTCCGCGATCGTCTCAGACGCGGGAACTATGTACGCATCGCGGCGCATGAGTTTCCCAACCGTCAAGTCGGCGATCCAACCAATGTCGTGAGCGCCAGTGATGCTCAGCCCGCGAGCGTGGAACCTCCAGGTTGCGAACGAATATCCGAAGGTCTGCCGCACAACTACTGTGCAAGCTATCACGGCGGCCATCACGCCGATCGTAAGTGAGAAATTGCCAGTCGTCTCAAGGACGAGAAGCACCATTGTAATGGGCGCACCTACAATGCCGCCAGCCACGGCGCCCATGCCCACAAGAGCGTATGCCACCGGATTGACGGCAAATTGAGGAGCCACATTTTGCAGGACAGCGGCGACGGCACCCCCGAAAACCGCTCCAAGGAAGAGAGAGGAACTGAAAAGTCCTCCGCGCATGCCCGACCCAACGGTCAAAGCGGAGGCAGCTATTTTGGCGATTAGCAAGGCGGTTAGCGAGTCTGCCGCCACTCGTGTGCTTAAAAGCCGCGAGATCTCTCCATGGCCGCTCCCTAGCACCGGGGTATAGAGCATAGCAATCGAACCCACCGCCAGCCCCCCAGCAATGGGCCGCAACCAGCCCGGCACTTTGCGGTGGCGAAAAGTATTTTCAACGATGGTCACCGCACGCATTGTTCCGATGCTGATGGCTGCTGCTCCAAATCCCAGCAAAAGAAACATAATGTAGTCGTGGCTTTCCAGAGTAACGGGTGCGGGCAGGACGAACATGGGCCCCGGACCCTGCATTTCATGGACTGCGAGGTTTCCGCACACGGCAGCGGAAGCAACCGGCGCAAGTGACGCTAGGGTATAGCTTCCAAGCACAAGCTCGAAGGCATAAAAAGCCCCGGCCAGCGGGCTGTTGAAGGCCGCGGATATAGCGGCCGCGGAGCCGCATCCTACAATCAGCCGGAGGTTATGCCTGCGAAGGAGAAGGCTCTGCCCTGCCTTGGAGGCGAACCCAGAACCCACCTGGGTATAGGCTGCTTCCAAACCGGCACTCCCACCAAAGCCAACCGAGACTACCGTTAAGAGGGCCAAGTTTATGCTATCCCATAGGGACATGCGCCCGCCATAGAGAGCATTTGCCTCGATGGCGTCGACGATTTCCCTGGGGCGCAGGTAGCGGATTAAGGACGAAATAACGGCAATGAGCAGGCCCCCAAGCACTGGGGCGAGAAAAGCGATAAATGGCGGAATTGGCGCCTCGCTCAGATGCCCGTCAATTGGGGCACCGAAAAGAATGAAATGCAGCCAGGCAACCGCCCCTCCAATAACGCCGACGCCAATCCCGACCAAAAAACCAACGAAGGCAGCGAGAACGATGATGGCAAGCTCATTTTCGCGCGACCGCAGGAGCGTAAGCCGGAGAAAAGCGGCAAGTCTCCTTTTGTAATACGCCAGGCGGCGCTGTACCCCTTGCCAATGCTGTGGCGTGATTTGAGCTTGAATCGTCATGGCTTGCGGGCTTTATTTAGCGCAACCTCCTGCTGGCAACTATGGGTCTAAGGCTTATTTGTTGCCAAAACGTGGGGCTCGGCGATGTTCACAAATTCACGAGCGGCAGTACCTAATCGGTAAATTAGACATTGCTTTTCTCCCAAGCCGGCGCTCGGGTTGAATTCGCAATTCACCCTACCAAAATGCAAAGTGCAGACTCCCAAGCGTTTGTGGAATATTGTATGTCACGAAAAGAAAACTAGAATGGCCAGCCAGTGGAGGATAGCGGATGCCTGACGGAGTGACTCCGCAGCATGAGCCGCGAAGGCGAAAGGCGAGAGAGTTCACGCGCGGCCGCCAGCTCGACGCTACCGCGCTGGCGCAGGTCGAGGCCCTGCTTGCGGGCGAGGAACCGGCTCATCACAGGCTGATCGAGTATCTGCATCGCATTCAAGATACTTACGGGCATCTTTCGGCGGCGCATCTGCGGGCGCTATCCGAGATTGCGCGGCTCCCTATGGCCGCCGTGTACGAAGTCGCATCGTTCTACGCTCACTTCGATATCGTCAAGGAAGGCGAGACGCCCCCCCCTCCCGTGACCATTCGGGTCTGTGACTCCTTGTCCTGCGCAATGGCGGGTGCCGACGCTCTACACGATGCGCTGCGTTTCGGAACCAACCCATCCCAAATCAGAGTTGTACATGCGCCATGTATGGGGCTTTGCGACCAGGCGCCGGCGGTGGCGGTTGGACATCATTATTTCGGCCACGCAAACATCGACTCGGCATTGAGTGCTGCGAAGAACGGCGCCACCAAGACCCCCGTTCCTGCCTATGAAGACCTCGGGAGCTATCGGGAGAAGGGTGGCTACCAGCTTTTTCAAGCTTGCAAGGCCGGCAATCACACACCCGACGGCATCGCTGCTATTTTGACAGAGGCAAACCTGCGCGGGCTCGGCGGCGCGGGCTTTCCCGCGGGGCGAAAATGGGGCTTCGTGCGCTCCTATCCCGGTCCCCGTTATGTCGCCATCAACGTGGATGAGGGCGAGCCAGGCACGTTCAAAGACCGGTATTATCTTGAGCGCGACCCGCACCAGATGCTCGAAGGCTCCCTTATTGCTTCCTGGGCCGTGGAGGCCGAGCGCTGCTTCATTTATGTCCGCGACGAATATCCGCACATCATCGAGATCATGCGCCGCGAGATAGCGGCGGTCGAATTGGCCGGCCTCGTTTCCCCAGGCTTCCTCGATCTAAGACGCGGAGCCGGGGCTTACATCTGTGGTGAAGAATCCGCCATGATTGAATCCATCGAGGGTAAGCGGGGACTGCCGCGGAACAGGCCGCCTTACGTAGCGCAAAATGGTATTTTTGGACGGCCAACCCTTGAGCACAACGCGGAAACCGTCTTCTGGATTCGCGATATCGTCGACAAGGGCGCTGCCTGGTTCTCGAATCAGGGGCGGCATGGCCGCAAGGGCTTGCGGTCGTTTTCGGTTTCTGGCCGGGTGAAAAATCCGGGGGTAAAGCTAACCCCATCCGGCATTACAATGAATGAGCTGCTGAACGAATATTGCGGCGGCATGGCGGGTGGCCACGAATTCTATGCTTATCTTCCGGGCGGCGCGTCCGGCGGGATTCTGCCCGCCTCCATGGCGGACATTCCAATGGATTTTGGCACTCTCGAGGAATACGGGTGTTTTACAGGCTCCGGCGCCGTCATCGTACTTTCCAAGACGGATACCGCAAAAGCCGCGGCTCTCAACGTGTTACGCTTTTTCGAGGACGAATCCTGCGGCCAGTGCACGCCATGCCGCGTTGGCTGCGAGAAAGCGGTGAAGCTGATGCAAGCTGATAACTGGGACGAGCCGCTCTTGATGGAGCTTTCGCAGGCGATGAGCGACGCCTCGATCTGTGGGCTGGGGCAAGCGGCGCCAAACCCGATAAAATCGGTGTTTCGCTTCTTCCGTGAGGAATTGAAGCCGGTGGATCAGGCGCAAACAGTGGCAGGAATTGAGAAACAAGAGGAACTTGAGGCAGGAACCTACGCGCAGGCGGAAGCGCCACAAATGTCGCCACTGCAAGGCGGCGAAGCACCAGAGGCTTCTCCCGCGCAGAAGGGTGACGCCGCCGAAACACAACGATCCTGGCTCGACAAGCTATTGGGCAGAAAATCATGACAAAGCCGATCACCTTCACACTGGATGGCCGCGAAGTAACCGCACTGCCGGGCGAGACTATCTGGCAAGCGGCCCAGCGGCTCGGAACCAACATTCCCCATCTTTGCTGGTTGCCTGAGCCGGGCTACCGTGCCGATGGCAATTGCCGGGCCTGTATGGTGGAGGTCGAAGGCGAACGCGTTCTCGCGGCTTCGTGCATACGGCCCGCGGCTGAGGGCATGAAGGTCAAGACAGCGTCCGAGCGCGCGGTCAAGGCTCGCAAGATGATCATGGAACTTCTGATCGCGGACCAGCCCCCAAAGCCCGCCGCGCATGACGATAGGTCCAAGTTCTGGGCCTGGGCCGAGCGCATGGGCGTTACCGAAAGCCGCTTTCCGGCTTTCGAGCGCATGCCTGCCCCCGACCTTTCGCACCCCGCAATGTCCGTGCAGCTTGTCGCATGCATTCACTGCAATCTGTGCGTCCGTGCCTGCCGCGAAGTTCAGGTGAACGACGTGATCGGGATGGCGTATCGAGGCCATGGCGAGGCCATCATTTTCGATTTCGACGACCCGATGGGCAACTCGACCTGCGTCGCCTGCGGGGAGTGCGTACAGGCCTGCCCCACGGGCGCGCTGATGCCAAGTTCCATCGTGGAGACCGACGGGCATGGCAGCCGTGCGGCAGATCGTGAAGTGGACTCCATATGCCCCTATTGCGGCGTTGGCTGCCAGCTAACCTACAAAATCAGGGACAATAAGATCGCGTATGTGGAGGGCCGAAACGGTTATGCGAACGAAAACCGGCTCTGCGTAAAAGGGCGGTTCGGCTTTGACTACGTTTCGAATCCGCAGCGGCTGATGAAGCCGCTTATTCGTAAGCCCGGCCTCACTAAAGCGATGGATGTCAACCCCTCGAACCCGCTTACTCACTTCAGGGAAGCGAGCTGGGATGAGGCGCTGGGCATCGCCGCGGCGGGCCTCGCACATCTCAGGGAACGGCATGGCGGGCAGTCGATAGCCGGATTCGGATCTGCCAAGTGCTCGAATGAGGAAGCCTATCTCTTCCAGAAGCTGATCCGGACAGGTTTCGGCCATAACAACGTCGATCATTGCACGAGGCTTTGCCACGCTTCTTCGGTCGCGGCTCTCATGGAAGGCGTAGGCTCTGGCGCCGTGACCGCAACTTTCAACGAGGCGCTGAAATCTGATGTCATCATCATCATAGGGGCGAACCCAACCGAAAATCATCCGGTGGCCGCGACGTATTTCAAACAGGCGGCGAAGAATGGTGCGCAGCTCATCGTGCTGGACCCCCGCGGCCAAGTCCTGAAGCGTTACGCAACACACATGCTGCAGTTCAAGCCCGGCAGCGATGTCGCGATCCTAAACGCCATGATGAACGTCATCGCGAGCGAAGGTCTCTACGACCGCCAATATGTGCAGGCGCATACAGAGGATTTCGAACTCATCAAGGAGCATGTAAAGGATTTCACGCCCGAGGAGATGGCACCTATCTGCGGCGTCGACGCCGGCACCGTCCGCGCGGTAGCCCGCGCTTTCGGGAAAGCAAGCCGGGCCATGATCTTCTGGGGCATGGGCATCTCGCAGCACGTCCATGGCACTGATAATGCCCGCTGCCTCATCGCGCTTGCTCTTATGTGCGGGCAGGTCGGCCGGCCGGGCACGGGGTTACATCCGTTGCGTGGACAGAACAACGTGCAAGGCGCGTCCGATGCAGGGCTGATTCCGATGGTTTTCCCTGATTATCAAAACGTCAAGGACGCTAAAATTCGAGCCCATTTCGAGGAGCTCTGGGGCGCCACGCTCAACCCTGATCCAGGGCTGACCGTGGTGGAGATCATTAACGCGGCCCATGACGGAAAGATCAAGGGCATGTACGTCATGGGCGAAAACCCAGCCATGTCGGATCCCGACGCTACCCATGCGCGCGAAGCTCTCGCCCATCTTGAGCACCTTGTGGTGCAGGACATCTTCCTCACCGAAACGGCAATGTTCGCGGATGTGATCTTGCCCGCAAGCGCTTGGCCTGAGAAGAGCGGCACGGTCACCAACACCAACCGGCAGGTTCAGAAGGGGCGGAAGGCCTTGCCTTGCCCGGGCGAAGTGCGGGAAGACTGGTGGATCACGCAGGAGCTGGCCAAGCGCCTTGGTTTGCCTTGGAGTTATAGCGGGCCGGCGGACGTTTTTGCCGAGATGAAGAAGGGCATGCCCTCGCTCGACAACATCACGTGGGAGCGGCTTGAGCGCGAAAGCTCCGTAACTTATCCCAGCCTTTCTCCAGAAGATCCCGGCCAACCCGTCGTGTTCGGCGACAAATTTCCGCGCGAAAACGGCCGGGCGAAGTTTGTCCCGGCCTCCGTGCTGCCGCCAGCCGAGCTCCCGGATGCTGAATATCCCATGGTGCTTTCAACCGGCCGGCAGCTCGAACACTGGCATACGGGTGCCATGACGCGCCGCGCCAGCGTACTTGACGCCCTCGAACCATCGCCAACAGCTTACTTCAATCCTGGACGGCTCGTGCGGATGGGAGTGGAGCCAGGAGCGTCTGTCAGGGTCACGACACGGCGCGGCTCAATCGTGTTGGCGGCGCGCTCGGATGCGAACATACAGGACAACATGATCTTCATTCCTTTCGCCTATGTGGAGGCGGCTGCAAACATCCTTACAAACCCGCAGCTCGATCCGGTTGGGAAAATCCCCGAATTTAAGTTTTGCGCGGCCAAAGTTGAGGCACTGGAGCCAGCAGACGCATAGGGGGTACGGTTTTTCCGGCTGAACGCCTGCGCGAAGCTCCTCCGCGACTCGTCGAATGCCTACGTATGTACGATTTGCTTAGAGCGTTCCGGTTTGGAGCGGCTCACCTTGTCCCTCTCGACGAAGAAGACCTCTGCAAAACCCCACCAAGGCTCAGAAAGCATAGGTTGACATCGCATTGAAGTAGACCTGATGCTTGACCGGACAAAAATAAGGGGCGGTCAATGGGCTTACAATTCAAAAGGGCACTGTGCGCCGTCAGCGGAGCAGCCAGTGCGATAGGAATAGCGCTCGCGTTAGCAGCGTTCTGCGATTTGGACCTTGCTCGCGCGCAATCTTCCCCGAGCGGGTCTACGGATGCGCGCACCGCCGCAGTGGAAGAAATTGCCATTGGCAGCCGCATTCTCGCTGAATTTGGGGTAGTGGACGGATTTGGCCATGTCAGCGCCCGCGACCCGTCCGATCCCAATCGCTTCCTGATGTCCCGCTCTCTCGCCCCGGCTCTCGTAACTCCTGCCGACATCATGGAGTTCGACATGGATGGAAACGCTGTGGACGCGAAGGGACGCAGCCTCTTTCTGGAGCGGTTCATTCACAGCGAAATCTACAAAGCCCGCCCCGACGTCATGGCCGTGGTCCACGCCCATTCTCCGGGCGTCATCCCATTCAGCATCACGAAGATGCCGCTGAGGCCCGTTTATCACAATACAGCATTCATCGGGGCCGGCGCGCCTGTCTGGGACATCCGGACCGACTTCGGAACCGGGACCGATATGCTGGTTCGCAATAAGGAAATCGGCAGGTCCTTAGCCAATGCTCTTGGCGACAAGTCCGTATTGCTCATGCGGGGACACGGCGACGTGACGGTTGGGCCTTCTGTTAAGATGGCGGTATTCCGGGCCTACTACACAGAAGTGAATGCGCGCCTTCAGTCGCAGGCAGCTGCGCTCGGCGGCGAGGTGAATTTTCTGACCGCTGAGGAAGGCGCGAAAGCCGATCAGGTCAATTTCGCTGTCATCGACCGCGTTTGGAATTTGTGGAAGATGCGCGCCGCGTCCGGGCTAGGCAAATAACCACAAATACCCAGTGAGCCTCCGGCGAAGGAGCGCGGCTACCTTCATGGCACTGGAAAACACAGAGCCGCTCCCTCGCCTGAATTCGCGAATCGCTTAAGGTCCCCATTAATGGAGGGGACCAATGGCGAACTTCAACACACATTTGGCGGTGGCGGCGGTTGGAAGCGGGCTTTGTGCAACGGTTGCGCTTGCAGGACACGCGGCGCCGCCGAGCTACCTCCTGACCTTGACGCTCGCCGGAGCAATCGGGGGCATTCTGCCCGATGTGGACCTGGAAAAGACGGTTCCATCGCGCATGCTATTTAATGCGCTTGGCGTCGTAGCCGCCTTCATCGCCATATTCAGCCTCAAACAGCAATATTCGATCGCCGAGCTGTGGATCATTTGGCTCGCTGTCTATCTGGCCGTACGCTATGGCGTCTATGTTCTGTTCTATAAGCAGACAAGGCATCGCGGCATATTCCACTCCCTGCTTGCCGGCGCCTTCTTCATGGGGCTGACCGCGATTGTCTTTGACCGTGTATTCGGCGAGCCACCCGCATTGGCGTGGCTTACTGGGCTTTTTGTATTGATCGGATTTATCATTCATCTCGTCTTGGACGAGATTTATTCCGTGGATATCGAGGGTGCATCGATCAAGAAATCCTTCGGAACGGCTCTCAAGCTTTTCGATTACCATTCGCTCGGGTCGTCGGCACTCATGGGAATCGCCTTCGCAGGAGCGATCGCGCTGGCGCCTCCTCCTCACGATTTTGAGGAGATTGTCCGGCCTCCGGTGCTATTTTCTTTTCTCAAGCAGCGGCTACTGCCCAAGGGCCAATGGTTCGGGCTTGAGCGAGCAGACACAGCGGCGGCGCTTAGCACAGCCCCTGAGTCAGAAAAGAAGACTCCCTGAACACTTACGCTCTTTTGATTCCATCAAAGGCGAGGACGTTCTAAAAGAACGTTCATGACCCAAGACTTCCCGCGAGCCGGCGTTTCCGTGGCAGCATTCCGGGGCGGCGACATCGTTCTCGTTCGGCGCGGCAAAGGCGCCTATCGCGGTTTATGGTCCCTTCCAGGGGGCGCCGTTCAGCTGGGCGAAGCCGCAGCGGATGCGGCCCGGCGCGAGCTTCAGGAAGAAGCGGGCTTGCTTGCGTCCCGCCTCGCTTTAAGCGATGTTGCGGACGTTATCGCTCGCGATAGTGAGGGGGCGGTCGAGGCCCATTATCTTGTCGCAGTTTATGCAACAGACGACCCGGAAGGCACGTTGACACCAGCTACGGATGCCGCCGACGCAAGGTGGTTCAATCCAGCAGAAATCCAACTCCTTGAAATGACACCCGGTTTGGAAGCAGCGATCGAAAGGGCGAGAGCAGCAGTGGCGAAGAGCAGAGGATGACAGTGAGGAGGAATACGAAGCAGGCCTTTTTCGCGACGCTGCTCGCGGTGCTGGCCTGTTTGGAAGCGGTGCCCCTGGCGCAGTCCGCGCTCGCCGCCCAAAAGCCGCCTCCTGCATCGCCCCCTCAGGCGGCGCAGCCTCCGGCCGGCCCCAGCGACCGGCCGTACGATATTCAGCTTTTCCGCTTGGCCGAAATACTGGGAACCTTGCACTACCTACGGGAGCTTTGCGGAGCCAATGAAGGGCAGGCATGGCGGGAGCAGATGCGGGAACTCGTGAGCTCGGAGGGTTCGAGCGCACTTCGCCGGGCGAAGCTGGTTGAAAGCTTCAACCGCGGCTATCGCGACTATTCCCGAACCTATCGCACCTGCACTCAGCCTGCTTTGGTCGCCATCCAACGCTTCATGGACCAGGCCGCTGCAATCTCCGACGGGATGTTAGCCAACGATAAATAACGATACCCCCCCCGACAGAGCCTTAGTCTCGCCGCGAAACTTTGTACTTGAATACCGGGCAGCTTCAATCGGGATGGGCATGGCAGTGTCCGGTAATTTCGTAAGATTTCTGCGTTCGCCCTCATTCAAGTTTGTCCTGATCGGATTCTTGGTCTTCGCGATTTCCATACCGCTAGCACTTGTCTGGGTGTTGCTGTCGGAACGTCAAAACCGGGCCGGAACGGTGCAAAGCGAAATTGCAAAAGATTGGGGCAAAGGCCAGCGCATTATCGGCCCTTATCTTATCGTACCCTACAGCGCCAAATCGAGCGTCATCGACGCCGGAAAACAGATTGAGGTCGAGCGCGAGCGCTTTGCAATTTTCCTCCCAGATACTTTCAACGCGTCGGCTGACACCAAGACAGAAATCCGCAAACGCTCGATTTACAACGTCACGGTTTATCGCTCCAACATCACAATGGAGGGCCGTTTCCCTGAATTGAACGTCGGGCTTTTAGATGCAAACGCGGTCTCCGCGCGATGGCAGGATGCGTTTCTGGCGCTCGGGATCAGCGATGTTTCCGGCTTGAAGAACAATGTCGAGCTTCAAACAGATGGTGGCAGGGTGACGGCTTTCGAACCGAGTATTGGTCTCGAATCGATTGGTTATCCCGGCATCCACGCCAGAGTCCTTCCTGCCGATGGCCTTCAAAACAATTCGCTCAAATCCCCGTCGCCAACGAGCTACAAGATCAATCTAGCTCTGAATGGTTCGTCCTTATTGAGATTTGCCCCAGTTGGCCGGGACACTTCTGTCTCCGTCAAATCCGACTGGCCTCATCCGAGTTTCGTGGGGTTTCTTCCGGTTTCGCGTACAATCGACAGCAACGGGTTCACAGCGGAATGGCGCATTCCCCATCTTGCCAGGAGTGTTCCGCAAGCTTGGTCTGAAGGCGGCCAAAGCATCACGCTCGATCGCTTCACAAACGCCGATCTTGGTGTGAACCTCTATGTACCGGTTGATTTTTATAGCCTTGTCGAGCGATCGCTCAAATATGGCTTCATGTTTATCGCGACTGTATTTGGTGGTGTGTTCGTGATGGAGTTATTGTCGAAAAGGCGCGTCCATCCAATTCAATATGTTTTCGTCGGCCTGTCCGTCGTTGTCTTTTATGTGTTGCTGCTTGCCCTGTCGGAGCATTTTGGCTTCACACAAGCATACCTGGCCGGCGCAGCCGCGACGAGCGTGATGATCTCCCTTTACGTCGGAAAAGTCTTTGACAGCTCTCGCCGCGGCTTTCTAATGCTTGGTGTTTTTGTGATCCTATACGGGCTGCTGTACTTTATTTTGCAGCTTGAGGATTACGCCCTTTTGGCGGGCGCGCTCGTCGCCTTTACCCTCCTCACAGCCACGATGTTCGCTACCCTGCACGTGAATTGGGCTGGTGAAGAGAGGACTGGGGAGTTAAGGCCGTGATGAAGTTAGCTTGCCGGCAACACGTTCGTCACAATTCCGCGCAATTTACAAAATACCGCCCACATTTCTCGTAGGCGCTGCGGCGATATAATTATTGCCGATGACGTTTTCCTAGAGGTTGGGCTGTGTGGCTTTTGGAGACACCGGAGGCGATGAAAGCGCTGGCAAGCAGACTGGCGCCCTTCGTCTCTGAAATCGATTTCATTGCTCTTCGCGGCCCGCTTGGCGCAGGTAAGACGACCTTTGCGCAAGGGCTTCTGCCGGCGCTCGGTGTAACGGAAGCGGTGACTAGCCCTACCTATCAGCTCGTCCATAGCTATACGGGCGCAAGCCGGCAAGTCTTCCACTGCGATTTTTACAGGCTCGCGCCGCAGGAGGAGGAAGAGATTGGCTTCAGGGAGCTTTGCAGCCAAGGCGTGGTCATTGCGGAATGGCCTGAAGCCGTCGAGGAGATTATTCCTTCAGACCGTCTCGAAATTCAAATCGAAGGCGAAGGAAGTACCCGGAACGTCTCGCTGACAGGACTGTGCGCCTGGCAGAAAAAGCTTGAGCGCTTCCGGGAGGCGGAAGCCTTTCTCACATCCAATGCGTGGGGCGGATCACTTTGCACCGACGTGAGGGGGGATGCGTCTGTCCGTGTGTTTTCCCGTCTTACGCAAGGCGGGGAAGCCGCAATGCTGATGAATTGGCCACAGCAAAGCGACGGGCCGCCCATTCGAAATGGCCGCCCTTATTGCGAAATCGCGCATCTTGCGCGCGAGGGGACGCCTTTCCTTGCGATTTCCGAGTGGCTCCGCAAAAAGGCGGGTCTCAGTGCCCCAGCGGTTTTGACCGCAGACCGCGAACGCGGCCTCTATCTGGTCGACGACTTGGGCGATGCACTCTTTGGTCAATTGATTGCGGAAGGTGCGCCCCTCGACCCGCTGTACACGCTTGCTGTTGAGGGTCTGCTTAGCCTTCGCGCGTCAGAGCCTCCGCCTGAACTCCCCGCCGCAGACGCCAGAAATTATCGGTTGCCGGATTTCGATCATGAGGCGATCGAGATCGAGTTGGACCTTCTACTGCAGTGGTACTTTCCATTAATCGGGAGCCCACTCAGTGACGAACTCACTCATTCGTTTTTTGAGGCGTGGTCGCCGTTCATAGCTTGGCTAGATAGCCAGCCAAAGGGACTTGTCCTGCGAGATTTTCATTCCCCTAACCTCCTTCTTTGCGAGAAAAGAAGCGGCCTGAAAAGACTCGGCGTGATCGACTTTCAGGATGCGGTATGGGCGCACCCAGCCTACGACCTCGTCTCGCTTCTGCAGGACGCCCGGCTCGACGTGCCGGAACAGAGCGAACGGATGCTCTTTAGAAAATATTGCGAGAGCATGGAGCGGCAGGAGCCTGCCTTCGCACCGGAGGCATTTGCCAAGGCCTACGCAATTCTAGGGGCGCAGCGCAACACCAAGATCTTGGGCATATTCGCCCGCCTTTCCCGTCGAGACGGCAAGCATGGCTATCTTGCACATTTGCCACGTATCCAGACTTATTTGTTCAGGAATCTTGCTCATCCCGATCTCAAACCGCTTAGGGAGTGGTATGAAGCGAATCTGCGCCCGGCCGCCGATGGAGGCTTTCCCGCAGCGCTGAGATAACCGAGGAACTTGCGGGAATGGACCAGGACGGCGGGGCTTTCGCAATCAAGGCCGCCATGGTGCTCGCTGCGGGGCATGGCACCCGGATGCGCCCGCTCACGGATCGCATTCCAAAGCCGCTTTTGAAGCTCGGCGGCCGCACCTTATTGGATCATGTTCTTGATAGCTTGGCTGACGCGGGGATAGAACGCGCCGTCGTCAATGTTCACCACTTTGCCGACCAGGTCGAAGCACGGCTGAGAGCGCGAGCGACCCCGAAAATAACGATCTCCGACGAACGCCAAGCCGTTCTCGAGACTGGCGGCGGAGTGCTTAAGGCGCTTCCGCATTTCGGCGGCCAGCCTTTCATGGTTCATAATTCCGACTCGGTCTGGAGCGAGGGCGCAAGTTCCAACCTTCGCATGTTGATGGAAGCGTGGAAACCGGCGCACATGGATGCACTTCTCTTGCTTGCGCGGCGCGACTCAAGCATCGGTTATGCGGGCCGAGGCGATTTCCACCTGCAGGGATCCGGGCATTTAACGCGGAGGCTTACGGGGGAAGAGTCGCCTTATGTCTTCGCGGGGGTTTCTATCTTGAAGGCGCAACTCTTTGTAGACATCGCCAGAACAGCTTTTTCCCTGAACGTGATCTTCGACGAAGCGATTTCCAAAAATTCTTTATGTGGAGCGGTGATGGATGGGACATGGATGCATGTCGGAACGCCAGAGGCGCTTTTGCAGGCGGAGAGCCACCTAAATGCGGTCCGGCGCCGCCGCGCCTGAGTCAGGGCCAAAACAAGCGTTGCAGGGCACAATCCTGAAATGCCCCGCCCAAGAACCTTTTATTCCGGCGCTGGCGGCTGCGATCCTAGACGGCTTCATCTGGAACGGCCCCCCGCCGGAGCCGCATGAACTACCCACTCTCACTGTCTACCTGCCAACTCGCTCCGCAATCGAGCCGCTGAAGCTCGCATTTATCAGCCTCGCCCCAAATGGCGCAACCTTCCTCCCGCGCATCTTTGTTCTCGGAGAAGCGGAACCAATCGAGATCTTCACTGCGTTCGGCGTCCGAATGAATTCTACGGAGAGGGCGCTGAAGCTCTTTGCCGATGCGCTTGCGGTACCTGCTGCATTCGGTGCATTCGAGCGGCAGATCGTATTGTCGGCCCTCGTTTCAGAAGCAATGCAAGGGCTGGAAAGCAGGCGGCTCGCACCACAAGAGCAAGTGTTCACCTCTGTCACTGCCGCGAGTGCGTTCTCAATCGCAGGGGAAATCGCCGCACTCATCGACGAAGCCGGCTCGGAAGGAGCGGATTTGTCGCGTATCGCGCGGCTTGACATCACCCACTCTTCCGGCGGCGAACAACTTTCGCTTCAACTTCTGAAAGCGGTGTTAGAGAAGTGGCGGGCTCATAAAGTCAAAGCGAAGAAGGTTGACCGCGAAGAACGAAGGACCCGCCTCATGGCCATTGAGGCAGAGTTCATTCATGAAAGCACCGCACCTGTTATTATCGCCGGCTCTACCGGCAGCGTCGCCGCGACGGCATCGCTCATGGAGGCGGCGCTGACGCGGAAGCAGTCGGCGATCGTGCTTTATGGGCTGGACGAAACGCTAGACCGCGAAAGCTGGGCCGAACTTGATCAGCATCCCGAACATCCTCAGCATGGGTTGCACCACCTCCTCCAAAGGCTAGACATCAAGCGGGAAGACATTCGCCCGCTTTCGGGATACGCCAGTAAGGGACACTCTCGCCCAACTCCACAAAGACCAAAGGCGCCGGCGGCGCTAAAAGACCGTGCGCTGTTCATAAGTGAAGCGTTGCGTCCCGCGTCTTCGACAGCGAAATGGGCAGCATTCATTCCCGGCTTGAGGGGTATGCCGCACCCGGCTCCTGCGTTGTGCATCGTCGAAGCCTCGAACATTCAGGAAGAGGCGGAGGTGATTGGGCTGATCTTGCGGGAAAGCCTTGAAACGCCGGATCAAACCGCGGCGCTTGTTACCCCTAGCACGAGCCTGATTAGCCGGGTCGGGCACGTCCTGGCTGGTTGGGGCGTCGCGGGCGATCCCACGGCCAATGCTAACTCTGATTGCTTGGCCGCCCGGGTTGTTGCCTGTGCCGCGACCGGCGATCCGGCAGAGTTTGTGGAGCTGGTAAGGGAAGCGGGGGCAAACGGATGCGCCGGCGCCCTTCGCGCCGCGGAACTCTGCGACCTTGGTGCCTTGCGGCAGATGTGGCGCCCGGCGACACTTCAAGAGATGGAGCATGCATTGAGGCGCGCGCAGAACGCTGTCGCGTCTGGAGAAGCGCGGCATCCAGCGCTGAAGCGGATCGAGGCAGCAGAGTGGGACGCAGCTCGAACATTTGCCTCGCAAGCGATCGAAGCTCTAGCGGCCTTGACGTCACATGCAGAGAAGCAGCGCAATCTCTCTGATTGGGTTGCGGCTCATGCACGAGTCATGAGCGATCTCAATCGGCTTGGCTTGGCTGCAAACGACGCGGATGATGAAAAAGCGACGGTTCTTGAAGAGTTAGAGCAAGCTCCAAAACCAAGGCTTGCACTTGACCTTACAAATTATGCAGGCTTCTTTTCCGAAGCCGTCTCCTCGCGCGCTGGCCTGCCGCTTTCGCGTCCCCATCCGCGGGTGTCCCTCTGGACGCCGCTTGATGCGCGCCTTCAGACGGCGGATGTGCTTGTTCTGGGCGGGCTGAACGAGGGATGCTGGCCTTACATTCCAGGCCCCGATCCATGGCTGAGTCCCGCGAACCGCAAGTTCTGCGGACTCGCCCCACTAGAACGCCGCGTTGGGCAGTCGGCGCAAGATTTCATGGCGCTCGCAGCGTCTGCGCCCCGGGTGTTTCTGACGCGTTCGAAAAAGATAAACGGCACTGTGGCGCGTCCCAGCCGCTGGCTCATTCGCATGAAAACACTGGCTGCCGGGACTGGCAGAGCTTTGGAGGCGGATCGGCCTTGGCTTACATGGGCGGCGTCTCGTCATGGCCCGAAGGAGATTACGCCAGTACCCGCCCCGCAGCCCAAGCCGGCAATCGCCGCGCGCCCGAGAAGGCTGAGCGTGACCGCCATAGAGAAATGGTTCGCTAACCCGTATGCAATATACGCCCGGCATATTCTCGGTCTTGAGCCTCTGCGCGGCGCTCGCGAGGCGGCTGATGTGCGTGATAAGGGGACTCTCTATCACGCCGCGCTCCATGGTTTTTTCCGCGCCTACCCTTCCGCACTTCCGGCGAACGCGGCTGCGGAGCTTCTGAAGAGCCTGGATAAAGCGGCGATCGAGTTGGGCTTCAATCTTGCCAGTGCACCCTTCTGGCGGCCGCGCTTTGCCCGTTTTGCCTCGTGGCTGATCGAGACGGAAACCGGACGGCGGCAGGGCGTTGAAGTCATCAAGAGTGAGGTTTCCGGAAAGCTCGTGGTTGAGGCTCCCGAGGGTCCATTCGAAATCACGGCGCGCGCAGACCGGATAGACCGCTTCTCGGAGGGTGCTGTCCGCATTTACGATTTCAAAACAAGCGCGAATACGGCCCGCATTGCGGTTCGCCGAGGCGCTCCGCAACTTGGTCTTGAGGGTTTGCTTGCGAGAGAGGGCGCTTTTGCGGGCGTCAAGAGAGGCTTCGCGCCCGAGTTGTTCTACATTGTTGCAACGGGGGGCGAACCGCCTGGAGAGATTGTGCCGCTGAAGCCATCCTCAACGGAGGCGATCCAAGCCGCCCATGTGGCCACTCTCCTGCGCATCGCGAGATTCGACGAAGCCTCGACCCCTTACGCTTACGAGTCTCGCGGAAAGTTGCGCGAGAAATCCGAACGTGACCCCTACGCACACCTTGCCCGCGTTAAGGAGTGGGCCGCAGGAGCGGAGAACGCCGAGGGCGAGGATGAGTGAGATGCCTCTCTCACAAGCGCTCCTGCTGCAGAACGCAGAGCGAAAGCAGAACGAGGCCGCCGACCCATCGGTTTCGGCTTGGGTTCGAGCGAATGCAGGCAGCGGGAAGACCCATGTGCTGGTGAGACGACTCCTGCGGCTTCTGTTATCCGGCGCCGAGCCGCGTTCGATTCTTTGTCTGACCTTCACCAAGAACGCCGCTGCGGAGATGGAAGCGCGCGTTCTCGCAGCCCTTGGAGAATGGGCGGTATCGACTGAAGAAGAGTTACGAGACTGCCTTCGTAAGCTATTGGGACGAACTCCGGTAAGGGCCGAGATGGAGCTGGCTCGGTGCCTCTTCCCGACGGTTATCGATGTGCCCGGCGGCCTCGGCATCATGACCATCCATAGCTTTTGCGAGCGGCTGCTACGCCGCTTCAGCATCGAAGCCAATGTGCCGCCGGGGTTCACTGTACTGACCGAGGAAGAGGCCCGCGACACGCTTCAACAGTCGATGGCTGCTGCCTTGGAAAATGCCAGTGGGGGGCCTTTCCGCGAGGCCTTCGACTGCATTGCTTCGCATGCAAGCGACATCGAATTTTCTCGCGTTCTCGAAGAGATGCTTTGCCGAAGATCTGCACTTACAAAGCTGTTCCAGACCACGCCAGCGGAAGCGCCTTTAGAGGTTATCCGTACAAGGCTGCACCGGGTTTTTGGATTGTCTCCAGCCGACACCAAAGACGGTCTCGCCCGGCAGGCAGTCAATGTCCTGAACGCGGCCACTTTGAAGGAGATTCTTGCCGCGTTGAAAGATGGGTCAGAGGCAGATCAAAAGTGCCGGCGGCGCTTCGAGGCCGTATTGGCGGCCACGGGAACTGAGGCAAAACTCCCGGCACTCAAAGAGGCTTTCGCAACGAAGGCCTGCGAGCCAAGAAGATATTTGATGACTGCGGCGGTAAAGAACCGCCACGAAGGCCTGCACAACCGCCTCGTCGCCGCCCAGGAACTTTTTTTGGAACTTGAAAGGAAGTTCCAGTCGGCCAAGGTGGTAGAGGCCAGCACCGCGCTTCTAAGCCTTACAGAGGCAATCTTCGAGAAATATGAGGGTGCCGAACGCACGCGCGGCGCGCTCGATTTTGACGATCTAATCGGCAAAGCCCTCAGCCTTCTCTCTCGGCATAACGCTGCTGCCTGGGTTCTCTATGAGCTTGATTCCAGGATCGGTCACATCCTCGTCGACGAAGCACAGGACACGAGCCCGGAGCAGTGGCAGATCATCGCAAAGCTCACCGAGGACTTTTTTGCCGGCGAGAGCGCAAGAGCGGGCGTACCCACGCTCTTTGCCGTGGGTGACGAGAAGCAGTCGATTTATGGTTTTCAAGGAGCCGCACCGGAATTCCTCGAATATTACGGCGGGTTTTACGAAGCAAAGGTGCGTCAGGCCCGCCTTCCATGGCGTGCGGTCAGCCTGGACCTGTCTTTCCGCTCACTCACCACGATCCTGACCGCTGTCGATGAGGTGTCTTGTGCAGTGCCGGGGTTGGATAGCGCTGAGCGAATTCGCCATCTGGCATACCGCCAAGATGGCGCGGGTATGGTTGAACTTTGGGAGCCGGAAGCAGCCGAAAACGAGGACAAAGGCAACTTCTTGGACGCCGGGCCATCGGTGGCCCCTTCGGCAAGTCCCGCACAACTCCTCGCCAAACGCATCGCTGGAAAAGTCAAACATTGGCTCGATCGAAAAGGGGGGCTGAGCTGCGGGCATCCTACCCATCCGGGCGACATTCTGATTCTGCTCCGTAAACGCGAGCCCATGGCGAAGCTCATTCAAGCGGCGCTGAGGCGGGAAGGAGTCCCAGTGGCCGGATCGGACCGCATGGCACTCGCCGATGAGCTTTGCGTGATGGATTTGCTCGCGCTGGCGGACTGCCTTCTACAGACGGAGGATGACCTTTCGCTCGCCGCAGTGCTGAAGTCTCCACTGATTGGCCTTAGTGAGGACGATGTGTTCGCGCTGGCGTATGGACGCGAAACCTCACTTTGGCAGGCGCTTGCAACGAGTCCAAAATGGGCTTTAGCGTGGAAGAAGCTTAGTGAGTGGCGCGATCTGGCGTTTACGCTGAGTCCTTTCGAATTTTATGCCCGGATTATAGAAGCGGAACGCGGCCGGGACGCTTTCGCTCGGCGCCTCGGTCCTGGCTGTTTCGAAGCCCTCGACGAATTTCTTGCGCTGGCGGAAGCTTTCAGTGCGCGGCTGCCCACAAGCCTTGCCGGGTTCGTCTCCTTCGTCAGAAAGAGCGCAACAGAGATCCGGCGCGATACGGACCAGGCTGCACGCGAGGTTCGCATCATGACGGTGCACGGGGCAAAGGGGCTTGAGGCAAATATCGTCATCCTTGCCGATACCTGCAGCAACAAAAGCGCGTCTGCTGCTCCCATTTACTTCCTCGATGATGGAAGCGGCGGTTCTCCACTCCCTGTCTGGGCCGTGAAGGGGACCGGCTCGCTTCCCCCGATCGCAGAAGGAAAGGAAGTTCTGAAGGCCAGCGAACAACGCGAATTGGGGCGTCTTCTCTACGTCGCGATGACCCGCGCGCGCGATTATCTTTATGTCACGGGCTTCCATAGCGGCCGTCTGCCAGAGGGGTGCTGGTACGACACGATTAAAACTGCGCTCGCATCGAGTCTTGTAGAAGCAAAAGATGCTGAGGATAGGACCGTTTGGCGTTTAGGAGCACCCGGCGCAGGCACAATTCCCGGGCTCACTGAAGAAAAGACGGATGAGCCACTCCCGGCGTGGATAGCGAAGGCTCCAAGGAAGGAGGCTTCGGTCACGATCCTGTCGCCATCCAAACTCGCGGAGCAGACCAGCTTCAAAGCGGGCACTTTGCCTCATGTCCGGAACATGGACCGCAAAGCTGCTCAGGCATACGGATCGCTCGTGCATAAGCTGTTCGAGGTGCTTCCTGCGATCCCCAAACCCGATCGCCTTCGCGCTGCCAGGCTGATTGGGTCCACGTTTGCGGCAAGCCTTCCCGTTCCCGAAATTGAGGGCGCCATTGCTCATGTTATCGCGCTTTTAGCGAATGAATTGGCGCCCGAAAGTTCACGGCACCATTTGCGAGAGGCCGGTCTAGGCGTCTTTCTGCAGAAGGGGCCTCAAGACCAAGGTGCAATCGTGCTCGGACAAGCGGATCGCATAGGTCTTGGCGAGGGAGAAGCCACTATTCTCGACTATAAGTCCGGAATACTTTCCGGCGAAGACGGTATCGCCCCTGCCAATCTCGCGCAGCTTGCGTGCTATCGCCTTGCCTTACAGCGGATTTATCCGCAATTGAACATCAACGCTGCCCTCTTCAGCACCGCTTCCGGAAAAACGATAAAGCCTTCGGAGGAATCGCTGCAAACAGCGCTTGCGCATGCTCTGCGGCACTGATGTGTGCTCTATTGGCAGCAGATAAAGAATAATCTCGCATTTAAACTGTGGAAACGCAGGAGCTGCAATTGTTTGGATACAACGAATCTGGCTTTCGATTGAAGTATCGTTAACGATAAATGCTAGGGGCAAGACCATGGCAGCAGCTAACAAGAAACCAGTAGCTTCGAAGCCGGCCGCAAAGGCGCAGTCAAAGTCTGCGGCTCCCGCGAAAGCGGCGCCGAAGGCCAAGGCAAAAGGCAAGTAGCCGGTTCTGCAAAGACCGGAGAATTGGGGCGCCTCCGGGCGCCTCATTCTTTTTCAGGACACCCCAATCCAGCAATCCTTGCTCAGGACGCGGTACGGGCTCTGGGCAAATCGTCTACCTCGCCGTTGGGCCTTTTGAGCGTCTGCCTGAAAGGGCTGGCAGAGTAAGTACCCAGAATAATCAGCTCCGCCGAATGAAACTCAAGCTCCTCCAATGCAAGCCGTAATGGCCGGTCCTCGGGGTGACCCTCGACGTCAGCGTAGAACATGGTCGCGCTGAAGCTCCCTTCAAGCTGGTATGACTCGAGCTTCGTCATGTTGACGCCGTTGGTCGCGAAGCCGCCGAGCGCTTTGTAAAGAGCGGCAGGGACGTTGCGAACCCGGAAAATGAAGGTGGTCAGCACTGGACCGTCGCTGGGCGGCGGGATCCTCGCTTCGTTCTCCAGGATGAGAAAGCGCGTCGTATTATGCGTGGCATCCTCTATATCGCTCTTTAAAATACGCAGGCCATAAATCTCGGCGGCAAGCTTAGACGCGATAGCGGCCCTGGAGGGATCGCCCTTCTCCGCAACCATTCTCGCTGCGCCCGCAGTATCGGCTTCAACGACAGGGGTGAGCTTCAATGTGCGTGTTACAGTCCGGCACTGTCCGAGGGCATGGGTGTGGCTGTGCACCGATTTGATGGTGTTCAGATCGGCTTGGGGCAAAGCCATGAGCTGGTGATAGATACGCTCGAAATGCTCGCCAACAATATGAAGCCCTGAGTTAGGCAGAAGATGATGGACATCGGCTACGCGGCCTGCCACGGAATTCTCGATCGGGATGAGAGCGCACTCGGCGGCGCCGCTGCGGACCGCAAAAATGGCGTCCTCGAAGGTCGCGCACGCCATCGGCTCCAATCCAAGACCGAGATTGATGCAGGCGACATGCGAGTTGGCGCCAGGCTCGCCTTGATAGGCGATGCTTGGTTTCTTGGGATTTGGTTTCGTCTTCGATTCCGCCTTCATGCCAAAAAGTATTTGTCGCCCTAAAGCGCTTTCAGGAAAAGTGCGTCCGGTTTTCCGCTCGGAAAGCGCAACAAAACAAGAAACTAAGCGCATTTGGCGACTTCAAGATCAGCAAATGTGCTCGCGCGATTGGTCGCAGGCTTCAAGGGCTATTTCAAGAATTTTTAACTCCAGGGCCTAACGAATTATCTCTCGACGAAAGCTTTTTCGATCACGAAATCGCCCGCCTCGCCCATATTCCCTTCCACGTAGCCGCGCGAATAAAATAACGCGCGAAGTTCGCCCAGCATCGCTGGGCTTCCGCAGAGCATTGCGCGATCCTTAGCGCGGTCGAGCGGCGGCTGACCTGTGTCATCGAAGAGGCGGCCGGAGGTGATCAAGTCCGTAATACGGCCGCGATTTTCGAAAGGCTCCCGCGTCACGGTTGGATAATAAACGAGCTGTTCACGCACCACTTCACCGAGAAACTCGTCCTCGGCAAGTTCTTTCGTGAGCCTGTCGCGATAAGCCAAGTCCGATACCTGCCGGCATCCGTGGACGAGTACGACCTTTTCAAACCGCTCATAGGTTTCGGGATCGCGGATGATGCTGAGGAAAGGTGCCAGACCCGTGCCTGTGCTGAGCAGATAAAGCCGTTTTCCGGGCAGAAGATTATCCAAGACAAGTGTGCCGGTCGGCTTCCTGCCGACGAGAATGCGATCTCCAGGCTTGATATGCCGCAGCTTCGAGGTCAGTGGCCCATTCTGGACCTTGATGCTGAAAAATTCGAGCGACTCATCGTAATTCGCGCTCGCCATGCTGTAGGCGCGCACCAGCGGCCTGCCGTCCACCTCGATGCCGATCATGGTGAATTGGCCGTTCTTGAAACGGAAGGACTGGTCCCGCGTGGCGCTGAAGCTGAAAAGCTCGTCGTTCCAGTGCTTGACGGACAGCACCGTTTCTTGATTGTACACACTCATTGCCGCTGGAACCCCCAAAGGAAGCGCTGACAAGTAATTCAGCGCCAATACAGGTATTTTCAATCCTTGGCGCCATCCCTCCACGCATGGCCGCTATGACAAAAAGTCGCGTTAGGGTCAACGAACCAAATCGCCTCAGCGGCCAGGTCACTCAGCCCTCAGCATCACAAGATGGTTCGGTAGAAGGTCTCTCTTCGTTGGCGGCGCAGGGAAATGCTCTGCAAGATGCTCCCCTACACGCCGGATGGCGTCGACAAGGCCTCTGCCGCCGTTCCCACCTCCGATCTCCGCCGTTAACTTTCCGATGATCGCCTCCCATTCGCTATCGGGAACTTTGGCGTGGATGGCGGCGTCCGCAACGATTTCGGCATATCGTTCGGCGATGGAGATGAACAGCAAGACCCCGGTATGACCCGGCGTTGTATAAATATCCTGAGCCACGAACTGTTGCATCGCCCGCTGATGCGCACGTTGACGCGCCAGCCTCTTAGGCACGAGCGCGAAACGCAGAGGAGGATAATGAAGAATCAGAGCAAGGGCAGCGAAAGCAGCGAGCTGGATAAGGTAGATCTCCTGAACCGGCATCCACGTCCAATAAATGAATGGCCACGGCACCAGGAGCGCGATCAGCGACGCCCAGAGATAAGGCACGTAGTAATAGCCTCCGCTTGCCGGTGCTATAACGGCTAATATCTCACCGGACGTGTGTTTTTCCGCTTCGGCGATCGCCTTCTCGACTTCCATCCTTTCCGCGTCGGTAATCACTGTGCACTACCTTTCTACCAACTGCCTGAGGCGCCGCCGCCACCAAAATCTCCGCCACCGCCGGAAAAGCCTCCGCCGTCGCTCCCAGCGCCGCCGCCTCTTCCTCCGCCGCCACCCCAGCCGCCTGGGAAGAAGATTGGGCCGCCATAACCGCTCCTGCGATAACGGCCCCCCACAAGAGGTTGCTGCGCTCGGGATTGAACCCAAATCACGAAAAGGAAAATGCCGATGACGAAAAGAAGGGGAATTAGGTCGCCGCTGCTTTGGCCTTTGCGGGCACTTCTTGGCCGCGCTGCCGCGCGCTCCTTCACTGCTTCCGCGTCGCCAA
>JBAUNL010000781.1:0-5417 GCA_049579205.1 Rhodomicrobium sp.
CTAAAGTTGAAGATGCCGAAACGCAAAGGCCGCTTCTAGGAGATAACGATGGCTTCCTTTTCTTCCAACAATCCGGTTCCGGATCGCTCGGGCGGCGCCCCTCGTCATAAGAATCGCTTATGGAGGACCTTAGAGCAGTACTTTTATCCTTCCGGGCCGTATTCCCAGGATGATCCGGTCTGCCTAAGCGCGCTTGACGATACGACGCTCAGGCGGTTCGGATATAAGGAGAGCGAAATCAGCCTCATGAAAGAGAGTGCTTTCCGGTAATCCGGCTTATCGAATGCGTTTCAGCGTAAGGGTCGTCCAGCCTTCATGATCGGCGTGGCGGACTTTGCAAAAGCCCACCGCCCGGTAGCGGGCGAGGATTTCGCGTGCTTGTCCTGACAGCAACCCAGACAGGATCAGCAGCCCGCCGGATTCTGTTAGAAATCGCAAGCGGGGCGCAAGGGTAAGAAGCGGCTTCGCAAGAATGTTGGCGATCACAAGCCCGAATGGCGCCCGTCTGAACGCTGGCGTGGGCCTTACCCCATCGCCAACGAAAAGGCTGACGCGGGTTGAGACACCATTCTTGCGGCAATTGTTGCGGGCAACCGCAATAGCAACGGGATCGATGTCCATCGCAACGATTGGAACCCGCCGGTGAAGCGCTTTTGCCGCCGCAATCGCCAGAACGCCCGAGCCGGTGCCAAGATCAAGGACACTGCGCCGATTGCAAGAGTGTGAGAGCCCGTCTATGGCGATGAGGCATCCCTTAGTCGTTCCATGATGCGCCGTTCCGAATGCACGGCCAGCGTCGATTTCGATCGCGCACTGCGAAACAACCTTCGCCCTGTCATGGCTGCCATGAACCGTAAATCGGCCAGCGCGAACGGGACGCAAGCCCCTTTGGGTCTCCACCACCCAATCTACTTGAGGTATCGCAGCGACAGTTGCGGACTCAATCTTCAAACCTGCATCCGAAAGTACGTTTGCGGCTCCCGCCGCGGCCAGGGCGCCGTCATCGTAGCATTCAAGTAGCCAGTGCCCGTTAGCTTCAAGGATAACGATGGGAAAGCCTTCGAACGCCGGCGCCTCGCTCAAAAATGCGCTGGCCTTCGAGGCTTCGTCTTCTGAAGGAAAACTTACGACGGTCTTTTGCGATAAGGCCATGCCTCACGCGGCCATGGGAACCGCTTGCCAGCTTGCGATCAGATGCGTCCTCGCGTCTTCGAGGTCACGGATTCGGGGGTTGCCGTGCTCGTCGTTCACGAGAAGACCAAGCTTGCGCAAATGCTCGCATCCGTCTTCGATGTCGAAGTCGCAATCGACTTTGAACTCATCCTTCAAAAATCTGTCTGCCTCCTCCCTCACTTCGTCCAGGCCCTTATGCCCGTGCCTCAGTAAAAGCGCGTATGTGAGCACGGCTTCCTTGATGTCCTCTTCCTCTGCGTCGTCGGTTAGAAGGGTCAGCACGCTTTGATTGCTGCCGATATTGTGGAAGTAGAGGCTTCGTGCAAGCTTCGCCATATAGCGGGTTCTTGTATTCAAAAAGCTGGTAATGCTGCGAATGATTGCGCCAACGGCTCCAGCAATGGTGAAAACGACAAAGAAGAGGCTGATGGCCGCAATCGCCGCGACGAATTTAAGGACCGCCGTCACGATGGCGAATATTGTGCTTCCGCCCGATCCGATCCACAGCCAAAGGCGGTCGAAGAGGGAAAATCTGATCCGGGCATTCGGAAAAAGGATCTGCAATTCGCTTCTCGCGATGCGCCGGAATACCTTGAGATGCAGCGTCTGCTCGGAGACGCCTTCCAGCATTTGCTGATTTCGAATGCGGCGGACAACGGCTTCCGCCTTCTTCTTCTTGATGCCGGTCTTCACAAGCTCCGCGACGCGCGCCTCAATCGGCTTTAGCTTGAGGCCAATAAAAAGCCGGCGGTACGCGTCTACGCGCAGAGGCCTTTCGAGCAGCCAAAGGGTCCTCCAGGTGCGTGCCTTGACATCGTCTTTGATTGCTCCGCGATAATACAAAAGATGAAAGTCATATTCGGCAAGGTCCACCTCGGCGAGGAAGCCGACACCGGATTCTTCCTCCAGAAGCTTTTCGAGAGCGGCCCTGTCGATCTCGATATAGTTTGCGCTGGTAACGAGATCGATAACATTGGCTTTCAGCTCCTCAAGCTTTATGCGCCGCTCCTCAGCGGAAAAGTCCTCCAGATTGACTGTTTCGTCGTCGGGGTTGAAGGCGTCGTAAAGCTCCACGAGCATGTCGAGCAATTTGGCGGACTCGGCCTGCCTTAAAGCGCACATATAACCCACCACCTCCTCCGCGAGTGCGCGCTGGCCGGGCTCGAAAAGCTTGTCGAGCACCTCCCGAATAATGTCCTTTCGATCCACAGGAATGAACTTCTCCGGGGCGATTGAGGGAATTGGTTGAGCGAGTGTGTCGAAGCTGGTCTCTGTTTCACTCCGGGGAGAGACGGAGAGGGGAAGTAAAACGCGATCGCTCGCTGCTTGCTCATTCATTTTCCCGCTCCGGGCTATGTGAAAAATGATGTAACCGGTTTCCCGGCAAGCGGCAACTGCGCCGGATCTCAAGACGGTGTTCGAAAAGCAAATTAGACCTTGTTAGGGCCTGGAGTACGGTCAGGCGGCCTTTCCGGCAAGCCTAGCTGCCGCCCTTTTGTGGCCAATAAGGGGCAACAGCTCTTTCAACTCCGGACCGCGCTCAAGGCCCGTGAGAGCGAGCCGCAGTGGATGATACAAGTCCCGGCCCTTGGCGCCTGTCGCATGTTTGACGGCTTCCGTCCAGGAACGCCAGGTTGAGGAATCCCACGGCTCGGGAGGCAACACCGCGAGCGCCTTCTCTGTAAATGACGGGTCCTCGATTACTGGATCGACGGGGCCTTGCACAACGTTCCACCAGCGATCCACGTCAGCGAAGATTTCAAGATTGGGGCGAACAGCCAGCCAAAACGGCTCTCCCCCATGAATGCCCCTTTCGCGAAGTCGGCCTCCCACCTCACTGAACGGCAACGCATGCAGGATCTTGGCATTTAGCCCCTTCAGCTCTTCCGGATCGAACCGGGCTGGTGCCCGCGAAACCTTTGAAAAATCGAAGACGCGGGCAAGATCTTCGAGGTTATCATGAGGCTGAAGTGCTTCGGACGTGCCGATGAGTGAAGCATGGGTAATGACTGCCAGCGGCTCAAAGCCATCCTCACGCAGCCCCTTTATTGAAAGAGAGCCAATCCGTTTGGAGAGCTCCTCACCCCCCGCGCCGACAAGAAGATTATGATGTGCAAACTTGGGTAGAGTTGCCTCCAAAGCCTCAAAAATCTGGATTTGTACAACGGTGTTCGTAACGTGGTCTTCGCCACGAATGATGTGAGTGATAGCGGTATCCACGTCGTCAGCAACGCTGGTGAAGGTATAAAGCGGGGTCCCGTCTTCCCGAATAAGCACCGGATCGGAGACGGAAGCCCCGTCAATTTCCTGCGGGCCGCGGATCAAATCGTCCCATGCGACGGGCCGGTGCTCCAGAAAAAAACGCCAATGGGGCTTGCGCCCTTCTGCTTCAAGCTCTTCCTTCTCCTTCTGGCTTAACTTCAATGCGGACCGATCGTAAATCGGAGGCTGTCCACGTGCCATCTGCCTTTTCCGCCGCCTTTCCAGTTCTTCCGGCGTCTCGTAACAAGGGTAGAGGCGCCCCGCTCTTTTCAGCCGATCCGCCGTCTCACGATAAAAGGCAAAGCGGCTGGATTGACGAAATTCGCTATCCCAGGTGAGACCGAGCCAGCTAAGGTCTTCACGGACGCCTTCTACATACTCCTCTTTGGAGCGCTCCAGGTCGGTATCATCGAAACGTAAAAGAAAAGCGCCGCCTTCACGCCTTGCAAACAGCCAATTAAACACCGCCGGCCGGATGTTTCCGATGTGAAGGCGACCCGTAGGGCTCGGAGCGAAGCGGACCTTCACGGACATGCCTTAGCATCCTCTCTGATCTCTGTTCCCTGTCCCAAGAGCGAAGGACGTTTGGCGAATTTGCAACAGCGGCTGCACATTAGGCGCGCGATTCTCTGCGCGCAACGCGAACGAAGCAAAGGCTTCCTTGCTGCTGCCATAAAATGGGCACGCTTTTGCGCCCTTTGAAGCGGCCTTGAGACGGTTGACCTTTCATTAACCATAAGTTAGACGACAACTTGGCCATTGCCAGCGCCTGTGCGGGCTCCAATGGCGTAAGGAGATCAAGCCCGAAGATGAGGGTGTGCTTTTTCATCGTGACCGCTGCACTTTACGTGGTGAGTGCCTGTGCAGCCGCAGCCGATAGTCTACTGGAAGTAGATGGCCATCACTTGAAATGGAATGCAAGCACGGCGGCTGATCCAACTGTTATCACCTACGCAGTGCTAACCGGACCGTATTCGCTACCTGCGGACAAGCGCATTCTGAGCCCGAGCAACTGTTCGTCGATGCTGCCTTTTTCCAGCATCGTTTCCAAATCGCCGGGAATCCCGGGGACCGAAGTGCGGCAGGAGCTTCGCTCCGCTTTCGCAGCATGGCAAACCGCAGCCGGCATCTCCTTTTTGGAGGTCAGCGATCCACTTCAAGCCAATATTGTCGTTGGCGCGCAGGAATTTGCGGAAGGGAGGGCCTTCACAAACCTGAGCTATCGCGTGGGCCACACGATACTACCCGTGGCGAAGGCATTGGGAAAGCCAGGATCATCACCCTCCGTAAGGCCGAGTGTGCAACAGGAAGGCGGACCAGCGAAGGAGATCGAACAATCGTATATTTGCTTGAATCCGCAAGTCCGCTGGAAGATCGGCTTTGATGGCGATCTTGAGGTGTATGATCTCCGTTATACGTTCACACACGAGATTGGCCATGCCATCGGTTTGGATCATCCCGGCAGCACTGGCTCCGTGATGTCATTTCGCTACGATGAACGCGTGCGCGAGCTCCAGCCATCGGATGTGGCAGCGGTGCGGAGCCTTTATGGACCGCCAAAGCTTGGTCGATAGCATCGCCAAGTGACTGGCGAAGCGGTGCTCGATGCCGTGCAAACGATATATGTGGTGTACTTACGCAGCATTGGGTGTCTTCTCCATCGCATGCGTCCCCGAACTACGAGCGGAAACTGTTTCGCCGGAGCTTTATAAGGCCGAGGTGATTGTAACCGGCGTTGGTGACGCCGAACGCCTGCGGGGGTTCCGCGAGGGCATCAAGGAGATCGTAGGGAAGCCCACTGGCAACTACGCTCTTGATGAAGGCACTGCGCTGCAGCCCTTTCTTTCCCACCCTGCGGATTTCATCCAGGAGTTCACATACGAGGACCGGATGAAAAATCTGCCGGTTCGTGACGAGCAAGGGACGCGCGACCGGCCATTCTACTTACGCATGACAGCAGATGCCGCGAAGCTTAGCAGCGC
>JBAUNL010000782.1:0-7438 GCA_049579205.1 Rhodomicrobium sp.
TATCGCCGGCGCGAATTTCATGAACGGAACCGTCCCATTTCTGCACACGGCCAACCCCGGCCAGAACATGCAGCGTTTGCCCCAGGGGATGAGTATGCCACGCGGTCCGCGCCCCTGGCCCGAAACTGACCCGCACCGCTTGAACCCGCGCTGGGTCTGGAGCATCAATAATGGGATCTTGCCATACGGTGCCGGTGAACCACTCGGGATCGGCACGCCGGGTTTTACCGTTTGCTGGTGAATAAATCTGCATCAGCGCCTCCGTTCCGTGTGCCGTTCATTATGCCACGCCTCCGGCGAGGCCTACGCGGATAGATCCCTGTCCAGCCAAAATTGTGAGTAGGCTGGTCAACGGCAATCCCCGCAAGATGCCGGCTACCTGACGCATCCTCAGTCTTGGCGCTAAGATCAGGGGCTTTTTAGATTAACGACGTTTCTGGGACTTCGGTTTAAGGCAGTATAAGCCTTTGCCCGCCGAAAGGACCATTGTTGGTATCAAGGTTAAAAGCAGAGCGCCCAGCCAAAGGAGCATCCCGGCGCGCTCATGCCAAGTTAAGCCCAATTAGCTCCAATTGTTAGCGCTGCAGGGCTCATCTTCTTCGTACTCGACGGATAGGCGCCCGGCGAGAAAGCCGGAAACGTCGCCGTTTTCGAGCGTATTACCCTTCACGACTGGCATCAATAAACGCGAACGGGAAACCAACTCCGGCTTTTCGGCGGTGGTTGATCTAAGATCCTGTTCGGGCATGGCTCAACCCCGAATTGCATTGTACCTTCTGGCCATTACTGCAGATTCGAAGTGCATTGTCATTTATTCCGGAGAAGCCTTAGCAAATCTGGATTGCTAACGTGCCCTCAAGGCAACAGTTATGCCCGCCGGACTGGCGGGCAGGGTTTCAGAAATGGCAGAGGCCGCCCGGCCGCGGTGCCACTAAGCCGCGGCCCTGTTCATGCGATGCTCGATGAGATCGCTGACAACACCCGGTTCAGCGAGAGTGGACGTGTCGCCCAGATTTGAGAAGTCGTCTTCGGCGATCTTCCGCAAGATGCGCCGCATAATTTTGCCTGAGCGCGTCTTCGGCAATGATGGCGCAAACTGGATCAGATCCGGCGTCGCGATCGGGCCAATTTCCTGGCGGACCCAGTTGCGCAACTCCTGCCTGAGTTCTTCTGTTGGCTCGATGCCGGTCATCAAAGTCACATAGACATAGATGCCCTGCCCCTTGAGGCTATGCGGGTAACCCACACAAGCCGCTTCGGCCACCTTGGGGTGCGCAACAAGAGCGGACTCCACCTCGGCCGTTCCCATTCGATGCCCAGCCACATTGATCACGTCGTCGACGCGCCCGGTAATCCAGTAGTAGCCATCCTCGTCGCGGCGGCAGCCATCGCCCGTGAAGTAATTTCCAGGATAGGCGGAAAAGTAGGTCTGCACGAAGCGGTCGTGGTCGCGGTAAACGGTGCGCATTTGACCCGGCCAGGAATCCTTTATCACCAGGTTGCCCTCACCCGCGCCTTCCATGACGCGCCCGTCCGGAGACATGAGGGCCGGTTGTACGCCAAAGAAAGGAAGCGTTGCTGAACCGGGCTTGAGGGCAATGGCTCCCGGCAGCGGCGTAATTAGGATTCCACCCGTCTCCGTCTGCCACCAAGTATCAACGATCGGGGAGCGGCCTTCTCCAACAACATTGTAGTACCACGTCCAAGCTTCCGGGTTAATGGGTTCACCGACGCTGCCAAGAAGCTTCAAAGACTGTCGGTTCGTCTTTTTCACGTAATTATCGCCGGCGCCCATAAGCGCGCGGATGGCAGTAGGTGCGGTGTAGAAGATATTGACCTGATGTTTGTCGACGACGTCCCAGAAACGGGAGGCAGAAGGATAATTCGGCACGCCTTCGAACATCAGTGTGGTGGCGCCATTGGCGAGCGGGCCATAGACGATATAGCTGTGACCAGTCACCCAGCCCACGTCCGCGGTACACCAATAGATGTCGCCATCCTTGTAATCGAAAACGTATTTGTGGGTCAGGGAAGCGAAGACGAGATAGCCCCCGGAAGTGTGAAGCACCCCCTTTGGCTGGCCCGTCGAGCCCGAAGTGTAGAGGATGAAAAGGGGATCTTCCGCACTCATCTCCTCAGGAGGACAGTCCGCGGAAACGCCCAGCATCTCCTCTCCTAGCCAAAAATCGCGGCCGGCAGTCCAGGCGACGGGGCTGTTGGTACGCTTTACGACAAAGACTCTTTTTACCGAAGGACATTTCTCCAGCGCCTTGTCCGAATTGGCCTTTAGCGGCACCTTGCGGCCGCCACGCACGCCTTCGTCCGCGGTAATGAGCACGTTGGAATCGCAGTCGATGATGCGGCTGGCAAGACTGTCAGGTGAGAAGCCGCCGAAGACGACCGAATGGATCGCTCCGATGCGCGCGCATGCGAGCATTGCATAGGTGGCTTCGGGGATCATAGGCAGGTAGATCGTAACACGATCGCCCTTCTTAACGCCGTGCTTCTTGAGCACGTTCGCGAGGCGGCAAACACGCTCATGCAGCTGCCGGTAGGTGATCCTCAGATCCATATCAGCCTCGTCGCCCTCCCAGAGGATGGCAACCTGGTTACCGCGTTTTGCGAGATGGCGGTCCACGCAGTTGGCGCAGACGTTCAAAGTCCCATCCTCGTACCACTTTATGGAGACGTTCCCCGGAGCAAACGAAGTGTTCTTCACCTTCGTAAAGGGCTTGATCCAGTCGATGCTGGAAGCTTTCTCCCCCCAGAAACCATTGGGGTCGCGAATACTCTGTTCGTACATCGAGCGGTAGCTCTTGGCGTTGACGTAAGCCGATGTGCTCCAGCCGGCAGGAACGGGGTAAGTCTTTGCTGTCATCGATTTCCTCCCAATGCAGCGGATTCAGGTTATTATGTTGATAGCAATGCCCGGGAGCAACACCGCAAAGGTCGAAGTAGTTGGCTGCGGGGCCGCGGACTCAGCTGCATGTCGAATAGCCGCAATTGCGGCAGACATGGCACCCCTCCTGGAAAACGAGGCTTGGCGACCCGCATCGCGGACAGAAGACATTTGCACCCGGGATACGCGTCACACCGCCCTCAAATCCTACCCTTTCGGTGTTACCTGAGCTGAGCTGGCCGTGACCTTGGGCTGGGCTGGGAGATCGGTTGAACCCTATGTGAGAGAAGTGCCGCTCGATGATATCTCCAATGGCCGCAAGAAGGCTCGGCACGTATTTTCCATTCATCCACGCGCCCCCCCGCGGATCGAACACGGCCTTTAGTTCTTCCACCACGAACGACACATCGCCGCCCCGCCGGAAGATTGCGCTGATCATGCGTGTCAGCGCTACCGTCCAGGCATAATGCTCAAGGTTTTTGGAATTTATGAAGATTTCAAAAGGACGGCGTTGACCTGAATCAACGGTGTCGTTGATCGTGACGTAAATGGCATGATCCGAACCCGGCCATTTCAGCTTGTACGTAAAGCCGGCAAGGACAGGGTCCCGCGCGAGCGGAAGCACAGTGTGCCCCGGCGCAAAGTCGGAGGGAGGCTCTAGGGGAAGTGCTGCCTGTAAGGGCGCCGCAGCCGGCAGCGCTATTGAAGACAGGACTGATCCTGTAACAGGGTTGGGCCGGTAAGCGGTGCATCCCTTCAGGCCCAAACCGTAGGCATCGAGGTAGAGCATCTCGAAATCCTCGAAGCTGATTGATTCCGGGCAATTAACCGTCTTCGAGATTGAAGCATCGATATGTTGCTGAAGCGCGGCCTGCATCAAGAGGTGCGCTTGCGGCGTCAGATCATGCGCTGTCACGAAGGCAGCCGGAAGGGACGCCTCCTTATGCGTTTCCCGATATAAATGGACTGCATAGTCCTGCACGGTTTCGAATTGCGCGGACCCGTCCGGAGCAAGGATGCGGCGGCGGTACTCCAAGTCGAAGACTGGTTCGATGCCGCTTGAGACGTTCCCGGCAAGAAGGGAAATCGTGCCCGTCGGTGCGATGGACGTTATCACACCGTTTCTTATGCCGTGCTTTCTGATGTCCGCTTGTAGAGTGGGTTCGAGGGAGCTTGGAAAAGGAGCTTGCAGGAACTTGTCCGCATCAAAAAGAGGAAAGGGGCCTTTCTCTTCTGCTAGCTCGGCGCTGGCCGCATATGCGGCGTGGCTTATTTGGCCCATCCAATCGGCCGCGAGAGCGCGGCCCTTTTCCGAACCGTAATGCTTCCCGCAAAGAATCAGCGCGTCAGCAAGGCCGGTCACGCCAAGCCCGATGCGCCGTTTCGCCTTCGCTTCCTTTTCCTGGGCGGGAAGCGGATAGCGCGACACGTCGATGATATTGTCGAGAAGCCTGACCGCCGCGGGCACAAGCTTCTCGAGCCTTAGGCTGTTGAGCCGGGCCGCGCCCGTGAATGGTTCTTCGATGAGTGCCGCCAAATTGATTGAGCCAAGGAGGCACGCGCCATAAGGAGGAAGCGGCTGCTCGCCGCAAGGATTCGTCGAGCTTATCTTTTCGCAGTAGCTTAAGTTATTGAGTGCGTTTACGCGATCAATGAAAATCACGCCCGGCTCTGCATAGTCATAAGCGCTACGCATAATTTTGAGCCAGAGCTCGCGCGCACTCACTGTGCGAAAAACCTCGCCCCCAAAAATGAGCGGCCAAGGCGTGTCCGCTTTGACTGCCTCCATAAAGGCATCAGTAACAAGCACCGACAGATTGAAATTGCGCAGCTTGGCCGGGTCCGCTTTGACTTCAACAAAGCTGTCGATGTCCGGATGATCGCAGCGCAATGTTCCCATCATTGCTCCGCGCCGCGAGCCCGCGGACATGATGGTTTTGCACATCGCGTCCCAGACATCCATGAAGCTCACTGGCCCGGAAGCATCGGCGCCGACGCCGCGCACGGGCGCTCCTTTTGGGCGGAGTGTCGAAAAATCATGGCCGATGCCGCCGCCGCGCTGCATCGTAAGCGCCGCCTCGCGCAAATTGGTGAAGATCGAGTCCATATCGTCGCCGATCTCGCCCATGACGAAGCAATTGAAGAGGGTTACGTCGCGCGCCGTCCCCGCGCCCGCCAGGACACGCCCAGCCGGAATGAAGGCGAAGCCGTCCATGGCATCGAGAAAGCGCTGTTCCCAAATTTTGCGTTTCCCGGCAGGCTCCGCCGCCGCCGCGGCTTTTGCCACCCTGGACCACGTCTCTTCAACCGATCGCTCACCAGCCCGGCCCTGGGGCTTAAAGCGATATTTGGTTTCCCAGATTTGGCGTGAGATGGGGGCGTGCATTGCTGACTGATCCAAGGCGTGCTTTTTATATATAATGCCTAATGTTCACTTTTTGTACTCCCAGTCAAGGCTGGAGATCCAGAAGGAGTTAGGGGCGCTGACCACAGCTATGAGCGCCGGTTATGGGGGTCGCACAAAACCGATAAGGGCTGGTTCGCTATTCGGGAAACGAATGCGTTAGTCCCTTATGTGGCTGACCTAAGATTGGTAATCAGAGGTGTGCATTCAAACTGTTTGGGGAGTTTCTTAATTCCGGAATAAAATGTGGGCCCGTACGTTATCTGTACATCAATTGGCATTCCGAGAAACTTGACCGCCTTGCCCCCGCTAGGCGGTCTTTGTTTCCATCTCGCTCGCTTTCTGGTTTCTTATCTGAAGCGCAGATTTTCACGAGATAGCTGATCGATTCTTTTGCACCCCATCAGCTTCATGTCGCGCTCGATCTCCGCCCGCATCAGTCCGAGTGCGCGCTCCACGCCGGCTTGCCCCGCCGCAGCCAGGGCATAGAGATAGTAGCGGCCGAGGCCAACCGCCTTCGCTCCAACCGAAAGCGCCTTCAGGACGTGGCTTCCACGCTGGACGCCGCCATCCATCACCACATCGATCCTGTCACCAACGGCATCCACGATTTCCGCGAGCTGGTCGAAGGACGCACGCGATCCATCAAGCTGACGGCCGCCATGGTTGGAGACAACGATGCCGGTGCAGCCGATCTCCGCGGCGTGCTTGGCGTCTTCCGTGGACATGATCCCCTTCAGGCAAAACTGTCCGTCCCAAAAGCTGACCATCTCAGCCACATCGTCCCAGTTCATTGAAGGGTCGAGCATGTCGGTAAAGTAGCGGCCGATCGAGACTGCTCCGCCGCTCATGTCGACGTGGTCTTGAAGCTGGGGCAGCTTAAAGCTTTCGTGAGTGACGTAATTTATGCCCCACGCCGGCTTCAGCGCGAATTGCAGCATGCCCGCGGTTGTCAGCTTGAACGGGATAGAGAATCCGGTTCTCAAGTCGCGCTCGCGGTTTCCGCCAGTGATGCTGTCAACGGTCAGCATCATCACATCGACGCCCGACTCCTTGGCGCGCTCCAACATGGAGCGGTTCAGCCCGCGGTCCTTGTGAAAATAAAACTGGTAGACCTGAGGCGTGTCATAAGTTTTTCGGAGCTCCTCAAGGCCTACGGTGCCAAGCGAGGAGACACCGAACATGGTACCGAACTTTGCCGCCGCGGCGGCCACGGCCCGCTCGCCCTCATGATGGAAGAGACGCTGCAAAGCCGTGGGCGAGCAGTATACCGGCATGGCCAGCTTTTGGCCCATGACGGTGACGGACATATCGACTGTTTCGACGCCACGAAGAACGGTGGGCACTAGATCGCAATGTTCGAAGGCCGATGTATTGCGCCGGTAGGTCGTCTCGTCGTCGGCCGCACCGTCTATATAATCAAAAATGGGACTGGGCAGACGCTTATTCGCGAGTGTCCGGAAATCGTGAAAGCTGTGGCAATCCCGCAGGCGCATCTCTTCGCACCCTCACTTCCGACAAGGCCAAATGAAAGGACTGTGTTTCAGCGATCGAAACACCATGCCTTGGCGGCAGGGTTCGTTCAATGAGCAATTACGCCGGCCGCTCGCGAGTTCTCCGCCTAAGTATCCTTAAAGATGCTGGACACCGGTGAAAAAGAAGCGTCCCAAGCCGATTGTGAAGATCAAGTCGCCATAAAGAGCATGCTCAAGGGCAACCGCAAGAAATGATCGTGTCCTTGCAAATCGGCGGGCAAAAAGTAGGCCTCCTGCGAAACTGATTGCCACCGCTTCCCAATGAAAAGGCGTGCTGCGATAGGCGAATAGGATTCCATGCATCATTGCAAAAAAGGCCGCGTTGACCGCGATTGCGAGCCATTTTGCGTTCCCGAAGGCGGAGGCGTAACGATGGAAGTAAAGGACGCGATAGAAAAGTTCCTGCGTGGCAACTGAAATGAGTGGGTAAAATACCATGATAACCAGCCACAGCGGCGCGTTATATTTGGGCAAACTCAAAAAATACTCAGGGTAGCGATAATAGGCAAAGAGTGTAAGTCCGCTTCCGCAAATGAGGAATAATATAAGTATTGACGCGATATCGCGTTGAGAAGGGAGCCTCCGAAGATCCCCGCGCCA
>JBAUNL010000783.1:0-3281 GCA_049579205.1 Rhodomicrobium sp.
TGCTCTTCGATTTCCGCAACATACACGCAGCCTGTCTCAAGAACAGCGCCCTGGGTCAGGTCGATCGTGTGCAAAAGGAACCGCTGGATTTGCTCGTCAGTTCTTGCGGCTGGCCCAGGCATGAAACTCGCCCGCACCCGGAAGACACGCGTCCCGAGCCTCAAATCGAGGCTCGCGGGCTGGACTTGCGTGGATAATATAGGCATTCCTGCCGCGATAGCCCCCTTTTCGATGAGGAAGGCAATTTCTTGAGATGGTAGAATCGCAGCGGCAGGCATGAGGGGAAATTAAGCGATTTCGCAGTCAGCGAATAGCCTTTCCTTCGCTTATCCCTCGCCAAGCGGGGAGCCTGGAAATAAGCAGCTCCGCCGCAAGTCGCTCTTAGATTGCTATTTCAGTGGGCGCGGACGGCTTTTCATTTCAGCAAAGGCGCTGGCGGCGGTGGAGCAGGTTCGTAATACGGACCTCCGCAGCAGGGGCGATCGTAGTAAGCATACGGCCGGTAATAGTAGGGCGCATAAGAATATGGCGCGTAATAATATGGCGCGGCCAGGAGTGGCCGCGGCCCCCAGCCCCAGCCGCGACGCCACCTCCAGCCTGGACGCCAGCCCGGACCCCGCCATCCACCGTACCAGCCATGACGCCACTGAATCTGACGGAAAGCGCCGGTAACAGCGCCCTTCGCTGATGCCGCACCTGTGGGTCCCGCACCCGCGTTCGAGCCCTGTGTACCAGCGATCATCGTCAGTGAGGCAACGATCGCGGCGCAAGCTATAAGTCTAAGGTTTGTCATTCGAGTAACCCTGTAGTCTCCGAAACAACGGCAAGTTCGACCTCTGGGTCTGCGATCCCAGAGCAAGTACATTTCCACTCTTCATGATGGCAAAACGAAGAAAACTTGAGCTAAGCCGTAGAATAACGCCGTTGCAATGCGTTACCTCTCACAGGAACAGCCCCCTTCACCCTGGTTTGCTCCCCAAACAGGACTGTTAAGCCCGGCGCACCCGCCGCCTATGAATGAGGAGAACATGGCAGAGGACAAGGACAAGCTTACGCAGCACACTGAGGCCATCGTTAAAAGCGAACGGCACATCCAAGAAGAAGTCGATCGCAGAGAAGAAGGCGGCTCGGGACCTCCAAAGGGAGGCAAGCCCATGCAAGCTGGTCAGCGCGAATATCCGGCCAACTTTCCGAAGCAGCACCTTCAGAAGCCCGGGCTAGAGGCGGAGCTGGAAGTGAAGCCTATGTACGAGGCGCCATACTACAAGGGTTCCGGCAAGCTCGAAGACATGGTTGCGTTAATCACAGGCGGCGATTCCGGCATCGGCCGCGCGGTTGCGGTTCTCTACGCGCGGGAGGGGGCGGACATCGCAATCGTCTATTTGAATGAGCACGTGGATGCGGAGGAAACGAAGCGTGCCGTACAGAAGGAGGGCCGCCGCTGTATCCTCATGGCAGGAGACGTGGCCCATCGCGGCTTCTGCCAATCCGCAGTCGAAAAAACCGTTTCGGAATTCGGCAAGCTCGATATCCTTGTGAGCAACGCCGCCTATCAGGAACACGTAAAGGACTTCCTCGAACTGACAGAGGAGCACTTCAACCGCACAGTGAAAACCAATCTTTACGGCACGTTTCACATTACGCAGGCGGCAGTGCCGCATATCAAGCCAAAGGGCTCGATCATTATGACGGGGTCCGAAACCGGGATCTTCGGCAACAAATATCTTCTCGATTATTCCATGACCAAGGGCGGCATTCACGCCTTCGCACGGTTGTTGTCCGCGCATTTGATCCCACGCGGGATCCGGGTCAATGTAGTGGCACCCGGCCCGGTATGGACGCCGCTGAACCCGGCCGATAAGCCCGCGGAAATAATCCAGAGCTTCGGCAGCCATACCGCGATGGGGCGCGCGGCACAGCCTGAAGAAATCGCACCGGCTTATGTTTTCCTGGCAGCGCCCACAATGTCGAGCTATATCACTGGGGAAATCATCCCGATCATTGGCGGATATAGCGGCGGATAGTCGGCGCCGTCGCCTTATAAAGCTGGTGCAAAGCATCATATGATCGGGGCGTCAACCGGCCTTGATTGATCGGAACGGGTGCGATCGCCAGAATGCAGCAAAAAATTTCAAAGCGCGACGCGGGCGCGCCGAAGATTGGTTTCGTCAGCCTCGGCTGCGCGAAGGCGCTTGTCGATTCCGAGCGCATTCTCACCCGCCTTCGAGCCGAGGGTTACGTCACTGCCCCCGATTACGCCGGTGCCGACGTCGTAGTCGTCAATACCTGCGGGTTTCTTGATAGCGCGAAGGCTGAGAGCCTGGAAGCGATTGGTGAGGCGATGGCTGAGAACGGCCGCGTCGTCGTCACGGGCTGTTTCGGCGTCGAGGACAAGCGCATACGCGCTGCGTTTCCGGGCGTGCTGGCTATCACCGGGCCGCACCAATACGATGCCGTCATCGATGCGATCCACGAAGCGGCCCCGGCGCCGCATGCGCCGTTCCTGGATTTGGTTCCGCGGGCGGGCTTGCGTCTGACTCCGCGCCATTACGCCTATTTGAAGATTTCCGAAGGCTGCAACAACCGCTGCTCTTTTTGCATCATCCCGCAGCTTCGCGGCGACCTCTCGAGCCGCCTGGCTGGCGATGTACTTGATGAGGCGGAAGCGCTAGTTGAAGCCGGTGTCAAGGAACTGCTCGTCATCAGCCAGGACACCAGCGCTTATGGCGTTGATATCAGATACGCGGAATCGGATTGGCAGGGCAATTCGGTAAAGGCACGGCTGACGGAACTGTGCGAGGCGCTGTCTTCGCTCGGGGTCTGGGTGCGGCTGCATTATGTGTATCCCTACCCGCATGTGGATGAAATAATACCGCTGATGGCGGAGGGCAAAATTCTGCCCTATCTCGACATTCCCTTTCAGCACGCTTCACCTGCGGTGCTGAAGGCGATGCGGCGTCCGGCGAATCAGGAGAAGACGCTCGAACGTATCAAACGCTGGCGCACCGCCTGCCCTGATCTCGGCTTGCGATCGACATTCATTGTGGGCTTCCCAGGCGAGACCGAAGAGGATTTCGCCTTCCTGCTCGATTGGCTGCGCCAAGCAAAGCTCACCCGCGTCGGCTGCTTCAAATATGAGAATGTTGAAGGTGCCGCGAGCCGCTGCCTCGCTGGCCAGGTTCCCGACGAGGTGAAGGCCGACCGGTATGACCGGCTGATGGCCGTGCAGCGCGAGGTGAGCGCCAGTGTATTGGCTTCGCAGGTGGGGAAGACGCTGGATG
>JBAUNL010000784.1:0-1641 GCA_049579205.1 Rhodomicrobium sp.
ACTGTCGGGACCAAGGGACTGGACCGTGTGAAGAACCTCGGGTTGGGTAAGTGGATATTCGCCGCGGATGCGCTCTTGAAAAGGAGCAACTGTGTCAGCCTTAGCGATATTAAATATTTGAGGGAACGAAACTTGAGCCAGAACGCGCACAAGGGGTGCGTCGGGAAGCGGGACTTCGGCCGACGGTGGCCCGCTAAAAGGATGGGGTAAGGTCATGCTAGCTCTCCCTGTCGTTCTGTAGTGTGAAGTGAGTGTGAAGCAGCAATCATAAAAACTACCTTAACGCCCTGGATTGGTCTGGCAAGGGGGCATTTTTGGGCTTTTCTGCTCATTTTTGTGTGAGATGGCGGGGCTTTATCGCCACCGAGGGCAAGGCATGCAGGTCGCCTAGCTCGCCGGTGAAGGCCCTTGCTCGCTCCGGATATCGACGCGGTTGTACAATTCTTCCATTCTTCCCGGGTCTCGCCGAAAATGAACAAGCCCTCGTACAACGCACCGGATTGCATCGAACTGTTTGATGGCTTGATCGCTTGATTTGGAGTCAAGCTGGCATGGTTCTGAGGCGCGCGAAGTACATTCGTGGCCTCGGCATTTGACTCTAAATTAAGTTGTTGTAGCCCACATTGCTGAAAGCACTTCAGCCTGCTGAAGCACGTTCTGCACGGCTGCGTCCTGAAGGTCTGGCGGATAGCCGTATTTCCGCAGCACGCGCTTCACCAGCACGCGGAGACGTGCGCGGGCCGCATCGCGGTGCATCCAGTCAACGGTAACGCTGCTTTTCAGGCTCTTCACCAATTCTAAAGCGATTACGCGCAACGCGGGTTCACCCATCATGTCTCGAGCGCTCTGGTTTTCTGCTAGGGCGTCGTAAAAGGCGATTTCTTCCTGATTAAGTCCGGACTCTTCGCCGCGCTGCCGCGCTGCCTTGATGTCCTTGGCGAGTTGGATCAGCTCCTCCAGCACTTGCACGGTGGTAATGGCGTTGCTGTGATAACGGGCAATGGCGTCGTCGAGCCGGTCCGAAAAAAGGCGTGACTGGGTGACATTGGATTTGCTTTGCGCGCGCACTTCGCCGTTGATCAGCTTGCGCAGCGCTTCGAGGGCAAGATTTTTCTTCTCGAGATTCTGAACTTCCGCCAGGAATTCATCGGAGAGAATGGAGATGTCCTGGTTTCCCAAACCGGCGGCTGCCATGATGTCGACGATGTCGGTTGAAACCACGGCACGACTCAGAATTTGCCGGATGGCTAGCTCGCGATCAGCCATGCTCATCCCGCTGCGCGCCGTATCTTTCGCGAGCGCTATGCGGATTGCCTGGAAAAATCCAACTTCGTCCCGGATTTCCTGAGCCTCATCGCTGGCAGCGGCTAAGGCGTAAGCCTTGGAGAGATTGGCGACGGCATCGTCGTAGCGCTTGTGGGCTTTCTTCTTTGCGTCTTCAGTGGCGGCTTTGGCAGCGTCTGCTTGTTGCAACGACAATATCCAGTCCATGGCACCAGCCATCGCGGCGAGCCGCCGTTGAGGCGTTGCGATGGGTGACAAGGCAGGCCGGTAATCGAACCCGTGCGGAGCGTCCGGCTGAAACATATCGCGCACGATCTCGTACTTTTCGAGCAGCACGGCGACGGCGTCGGCTTCTGG
>JBAUNL010000785.1:0-14900 GCA_049579205.1 Rhodomicrobium sp.
ACATTGACGGCACCAAGCTTCAGTTTCGCTTGCGTGATGTTGAGATATTCGTTCGCGGATTTCTCCGCCTTCGCGGCCGCAGCAAGTGCAAGCGCGTCATATTGTAAGGCCCTGAGGCTGTCGGCCACATTCTGGAAGGCCCCAAGGACGGTACTGCGATAGTTTGCCGCCGCGTTATCGAAGGTGGCCTCGGCCGCCCTTTGCCGTTCGCGCAGTGTGCCGGCATCAAAAATAGTCTGGGTAGCACTGCCGGCGATATTCCAAAACGAGCTTCTCGGGTCGAAGAGGCTGCTCAAAGCAGTGGAGCTTTGGCCATAGTCCGCCGTCAAAGTGAAGTTGGGGAGCCTGTTCGCGATGGCAACGCCTATCAGTGCGCTTGCATTATGCATCGTGGCCTCCGCCGCCTCCACGTCGGGTCTATGGCGTATCATTGCCGAAGGCAGCGTAATGGGCACTGCCCGCGGGAGATGCAGGTCCCGCAAGTGGAAAGCTGCGCGCGGCGGGGCGCTTGGAAAATTGCCGATCAGATTAGCGAGTAAGTTGCGATTCTGAGCAAATTGCTTCCGCAAGGGCTGAAGCATGAGTTCGGATTGGGCAAGGGCCGTCTCTTGCGCGACAACATCGATCTCGGCGATCTGACCTTTTTCCAGCTGAACGCGGAGGATTCTTAGAACTTCCTTTTGAAGGCGGATAATCTCTTCGGTGGCCGATATTTGCTCGCGAAGTGAGGCGTCCATCACCGCCGCATTCGCCACATTCGCTGCAAGCATCAGATAAACGGCTCGCGCCTGGTAGAACTGAAAATCGGCTAGCGCATCCTGTCCCTCGATTGAGCGCCGGATGCCGCCAAATACGTCCAGGGTGTAATTGACGGTGACCTGTGCGGTGAAGAGGCTGTAGGTGTAGGCGCCCGACGCTGTTGGCGCTGAGAGCGTGCCGGGAGTCTTGTTCTCACTCGCGTTGAATTCTCCAGTAACTACAGGAAATAATAAGCCCGCTTGAGCCCGGGCGTTGGCTATCGCCGTACGCAGAGCAGCTTCCGCGGCTTTCACATTCGGATTGGCCGCGAGGGACTGCTCAATGAGCTCATTCAACTGCTTGTTGTGGAAAAGCGCCCACCAATCGGGCGGGAGCTCGGTCGCCGGAACAAAGCGCTGTGGCGCGCCCGCGACCGTTTCTGCCCCGGCAGTCTTCTTGAGAGGTGCAGACAAATAGTCTGAGCCTTCCGGCAAATGCGGCGGCACGAAATCGGGCCCCACCATGCATGCAGCAAGCAGGCTGCACAGGAATGCCATGCAAAGCAGCGCCAAAGGCTTGCGCCGCATGGACGTCATTCTCCTCGCGGAGAAGACGTATGTTCAATCCCGGCCTTGCTGGTGTGGCGGGAAAGCGCACCTGTCACGCCGGGCAATAGGACGGCGATCGGGAATGACGCAAGAAGCATGGCGCGAAAGAGCCTCCGGTCAAAGCCATCGGACGACGCTTACGCAAATCAAGCAACGATCAGTGATTCGAGGGCGAGTAGAACAGGATTTCAATCGGAAGTATAGCGCCCAACCTATTCGTCGCGCTCAAGAGCGAAGGACGATTTATCGTGGGACTCCCAATATGCGCGCCAGAAACGCGAAGCACTGTGGACGGCTCCCGTCTTAATTTAAGATTAAGGTAAAGACACGGATGTGCGCCTAGAAGCCCTGCAAGCCCCCGTGGAGTTTACCGTATCTTAACTTTTGCAACGAGAATAGGCGGCGCTCTCGAAGTACTTGTTCAGGACTTGTGTTTAGCGAGGCTCTGAGAGACTGTATGCACTCACGAGCAAATTGTGCCCGATTCACCCAATGCTCGCGGCCGTCTGGCCGCCCTCTATGAGACCGGGTTACTCGATAGCCCGCCTGAGCCCGCCTACGACCGCTTGACGCAACTGGCAACTCGCCTGCTTGGAGTGCCGGTTTCGCAGGTCTCTCTCATCGACATAGACCGCCAATTCTTTAAAAGCGCAGTTGGAATGCCCGAACCGTGGGCTTCTTTGCGGCAAACCCCTCTCTCACACTCATTCTGCAAGCATGTCGTAACGAGCGAAGCGATTGTGGTGGTCGAAGACGCTTACAGGGACCCGCTCGTCCAAGGTAATCTCGCGGTCACTGATTTCGGTGTTGCCGCGTATCTTGGCGTTCCCCTGGTGACGCCAGACGGTTATGTGCTGGGCTCTCTTTGCGCCATCGACGTGAAGCCCCGCCAATGGACCAAAGAGAATATCGCTGATTTGACCGGGCTTGCGAGCATCGCAATGACCGAGATCGCATTACGGTTGCAGGTTGCAAAGCGTGAGGAGGCCGAGCTGCAGCAGCGGCTGCTTGCAACGGAAATGCGTCATCGCGTAAAGAATACGCTCGCTATGGTTCAATCCCTGGTGAACCTCAGTTTGCAGACCTCCAAGAGCTTAGAAAGCTTTCGGCGTAGCATCGGAGCGCGCATCGAATCCCTTTCCAATGCCCATGCGCTGCTGCTCGATCGTCAATGGGGATCGGTCTCCTTGAGAGAGCTGGTCGCAGGCGAGTTTGAACCTATCTCTAAGGCTGGCCGGGTGACTGCGGCAGGTCCAGATCTGGCGATTCCGGCAACAGCCGCAATCTACATTTCAATGGGCCTGCACGAGCTTCTGACCAATGCGATCAAGCATGGCGCCCTATCCGCACCCACGGGACATGTCTGTGTAGATTGGACCGTCACACCCGAGGACAGCGCAAGCCGGCTAGCGCTTCGCTGGATTGAAAGCGGCGGTCCGCCAGTTGCCAAGCCCAAGCGGAACGGCTTCGGAACCTTGCTGCTGGAGCACATCTTAGGTCCGCAGATGAGCGGAGAAATCGTGACAGAATACGCACCCCAAGGTCTACGGGCCACGATCGAATTTGTCGTCTAGGTCATTCGGCGGGAAGCGCTGGCGCCTCGGCGGCTTCAGCCTGCCGATGGGCGCGCGAGAAAACGTCGATGGCGGCCGGCAGGATGACTAGGATCAGGAATGGGGCGAGCAGCATCCCGCCAACGACGACTATCGCAAGCGGCCTCTGCACCTGCGAGCCTATTCCGGTTGAGAACGCCGCCGGAAGTAGCCCAACGCAGGCTGCCACGCATGTCATAAGCACCGGCCGCAGCCTGAGCCTGCAGCTTTCGCGAATGGCTTCGGCCTTCTGCATTCCTGTTTGAAGTAGGCGATTGTAATAGGAGATGATGAGAATGCCCTCCATCGCGGAAATCCCGAAGAGCGCGATGAAGCCGACAGCAGCGGAGACGCTGAAGGACGTATTGGTCCAGGAAAGCGCGAAAATGCCGCCAGTCATCGCCATCGGGATGACGCTCATTGCAATCAAGGTATCGGTCAGCGATTCGAAGTTGAAATAAAGCAGAATGCCGATGAGCAGGATGGTGACCGGCACGATGATCCGGAGCCGCGCCAGCGCATCTTGGAGATTGCCGAACTCACCAACCCACTCGATATGATAGCCGCCCGGCAGCGCTACCTCATTATTTACTTTCTTCTGCGCTTCCAGAACTGCACCGCCGAGGTGCCTGCCCCGCACGCTGAACTTGATCGGAAGATAGCGCTCCTGGTGCTCGCGGTAGATGTAAAAGGGGCCCGAGGTCAGATTGATATCGGCCAACTGCGAAAGCGGGATGTAAGTTGAGCCGCTTTGGCCGTTGACCCCGATAGAGATGTTGCGGATGGCTTGGATGTTTTCGCGGTAGCGCTTATCCAATCGCACGAGGATGGGAAAATGCCGGTCGCTGCCTTTTTCGTATAGTTCGCCCGCAGCTTGGCCCCCGATGGCGGCTTGAATAACGGCATTCACGTCGCCGGCAGCCAGGCCATATCTTGCGGCCTGTGCGCGGTTGACTTTAATAGAAAGATTTGGCTGGCCGAGCGAACCGAAGATGCTCAAATCCTCGATGCCTTTGACGGTTGCCAACACCTCCTTGATTTTAGAGGCTGTCTTTTCAAGGGTTGCCAGGTCCGGGCCAAAAATCTTGACCGAGTTTTCGCCTTTAACGCCGGAGGCCGCCTCCTCGACATTGTCCTGAATATTCTGCGAGAAGTTGAAATCGACGCCCGGAAATTCGGCTAGAAGCCGCTCATTGACGAGTTTGGTCAAAGCTTCCTTGTCAAGCCCGGCCGGCCATTCGTCCCTTGGCTTCAAGGGCACATAGAACTCCACATTGTTGAAGCCTGCGGCGTCGGTACCATCGGCGGGGCGCCCGAGTTGCGATACGACCGTCCGAACTTCCGGGTAGGACCCGATGACGGCTCGCATCCTGTTTACGTAAGGTTGGGCTTCTTCCAGCGAGATGGAACGCGGAAGAGTTCCCCTGATCCAGAAATTCCCTTCCTCCAGCTTTGGCAGAAATTCTAGCCCCAGAGTGTTTGCGGTTAGAGAAGCGGCTGCGAAGACAAGTCCGGCCAGAGAAAGCGTGAGAAATCGGCGCGTGAGGGCGAATTCAACCGCGGGGCGATAGGCACGCCGAAGCACACGCAAAACCAGATTTTCGCCTTCGTGGATTTTTTCGTCCATGAAAAGAGCCGAGAAGGCGGGGATGATGGTGAAGCTTGCAATAAGCCCGCCGAGAAGCGCGTAAGCATAGGTTTTTGCCATCGGCGCGAAGATATGGCCCTCGATCCCGGAAAGGGTGAAGAGTGGGACAAAGCCTACAATGATGATCGCGGCGGCGAAGAAGATTGAGCGAGCCACTTCCAAAGCCGCAAAGTAATGCGTTTTCAGGCGCTCAGGTAAGCCGGGCGGCGCCGCGGCCTGCGCCAGAGGTGTGCCATTGCCGCCTTCGGCGACGCGGCGAAAGATGTTTTCCATCATAATGACGGAGGCATCGACGATCAGGCCGAAGTCGATGGCACCGACCGACAAGAGATTGGCGGACTCGCCCCTCACCGCCATGATGATGACTGCGAAGAACAGCGCGAAAGGGATGGTGCAGGAGACGACCAGCGCGCTTTTCAGATTTTCGAGGAATACCCACTGTATTAGGAAGATCAGAACGATCCCGAGAATAAGATTATGAAAGACGGTGTTCGTCGTCAGGGTTATGAGATCGAGCCTGTCATAAATCTTCTCTAGCCCCACCCCAGGCGGAAGGACATCGTGGGAGTTGATGTAATCGACTTCCTGTTCGATCCTCTTGATCGTCTCTTTGCTGTGTTGCCCGCGGCGCATAAGCACGATGCCCTGAAGAATGTCGTCGTCGCCATCTTGTCCCGCGATCCCAAGCCTCGGTTGCATGCCGGGCGACACGGTAGCCACGTCACGGACGAAGACCGGCATCCCGTTCGTGGATGCGAGCACGGTATTCCTGATGTCATCCATGGAATCGACAAGGCCGATCCCGCGCACAACCATCGACTGCGGACCGATATTGACGGTCTGGCCGCCCACATTGACATTGCTGTTGTTCAAGGCCTGCAGCATTTGGGGCAGGGTGAGCCCCACATTCGTAAGCCTGTTAGGATCGACGGTCACCTCGTAGGTTTTGAGCGCGCCTCCCCAGCCGATGACATCGATCACACCTGGAAGCGCCTTGAAACGGCGCTGGAGAATCCAGTCTTGCATGGTCTTGAGATCGGTTACCGAAAAGCCCTTCGGGGCTACGATGCGATAGCGGTAAATTTCGCCGATCGGGCTTTCCGGCGAGATTTGCGGCTGGGCGTTATTCGGTAAGGTTGGAAGCTGCGAGAGCCGGTTTATGACCCACTGCTCGGCCTCGTCATAGGTGAAATCGTAAGTGAATTGCACCTTAACGTCTGACAATCCGAAGAGCGAGATGGTGCGGATGGCCGTGACATGAGGGATGCCAGCCATCTGGATCTCGATCGGGATCGTGATGTTGCGCTCGATCTCTTCGGAGGATTGCCCCGGAGTTTGCGTCACAATGTCGACGAGCGGCGGAACAGGGTCCGGATAGGCCTCGATGTTCAAATTCAGGAAGGCCCCCACACCTGCACCGATCATCATCAAGAAGACGATGAGCACAAGGATCCGATGCCGCAGCGATGCCGCGATCAGCGTGCTCATCCAGGCCGCTCCCCGGTTTGCTTCTCATTCTCTGAAGAGCCTGGCTGAGAGGCCCGGTCGATGAACAGCGCCCCGCTCGTAACAGCCTCTTCTCCCGCGGTGAGCCCGGAACGGACTTCGATCATGTTTCCCGCGGCTTGCCCGAGCACGACTTTCCTAGAGGAGATCCGCCGGTCCTTTTGGACCACCCAGACGTGAGCCTCCGAACCTTCATAGATGATCGCCGATTGCGGCACCGCCGGATGAGGTTGAGGGTCACCGGAGATTATGGTGAAGCTCGCGAACATCTCGGGTTTCAAGGCAAGACCGGGATTTTGAATCTCGGCGCGAACGGTCAGGCGCCGGCTCGCCGCGTCCACCATTGGCGCGATATAAACGACCTTTGCGAGCAGCGGCTTGTCCGGAAAGGCAAGCACCGAGGTCTTGAGCACCGCGCCTAAATGCACGAATGGGATGTCCATCTCGTGCAGATGCGCGACGAGCCAAACATTCGAGAGATCGCCGATGGTGAAAACCGGATCATTGGCGGCGCTCTGAATATATTGCCCAGCATTCACCTTCCTCTGGATGACGGTGCCGGAAATGGGAGCCCCTACGATCGCTTCGGGATTTATTTGCCCGCCACGCGTTGTGAGTTCGTCGATCTCCTTTTCCGACTTTCCCAGAATACGAAGGCGTTTGCGAACGGCCTCGATGCCGATTTCGGCTGTTTTCAGGTCGTTTGACGCTGCCACGAAATCCGCCTCGGATTGCTCCCAATCGCGTTTGGCGGCGGCTTTTGCCGCGAACATATCTCGCTGGCGTCCTTCATTGATCTGGGTCACGCGGTATTGCGCTTGCGCTTTGTTTCTACCGTTGATCGCCGTCGTAAGATCGTTCTGCGCCTGGACGAACTCAGTTGCCTCGATTGCGTAGAGCGGATTGCCTTGTGCGACTGCGGCTCCCGCCTCAGCGAAACAGCGGGTGACGCGGCCTGAATAGGGAGAAAAAACCGGCGTCGTCTTGTAATCGTTGATCGCAATGCGGCCATCCGCTTGATGTTCGGCAGCGAAGCTAACAAGCCTCACGGGCTCGGTCTTCAAGTTACGCCATTGAGCTTCCGTGGGCTGGAGTCCTACGCCCGCGGCCGCAGGCCGCGCTTTTTCTTGCTCCTGCTTGCTGGAGTCGCCGAAGAGCCCGTAGCTGTAATTGCCCGCTACACTCAGCCCTAGCAAGAAGAGGCCGAGGAGGATCGCTGGGCGCCAAAAACGATGTGCTGCCATAGCTTTACATGCTCAGCCCCAAAGGGGGGTGATGACCGCAAAGCCTTACAACAGCCTTACACTTCAACGTTGTAGTGGCTGCGATCCCTTTGCTTCCGCTCGAATTCGGCTGTATGTGTTGACCCAGGTTTGGCTTCTCAAGAAGGCGGAGCGCAGCAATGCGGCTGCTGCTTGTCGAGGATAACGAAGAACTTTCAGCACTCTTAATAAAGAGTTTGGCCGCGTCCGGATTCAGCGCCGACACGCTGACCACGGCCGCCGACGCGTTGAATGTTTTGGGGTCCACACACTACGCCGCCGTGATCCTTGATCTCGGGCTTCCGGATGAGGACGGGCTGTCCGTGATCCGGACCCTGCGCGCACGCCAGAACTCAGTGCCCGTGCTTGTACTGACCGCAAGAGACGGCGTGAACGACCGGGTGGCCGGCCTTCGGGCGGGGGCCGACGACTACCTTGTAAAGCCCTTCGCGATTGAGGAACTAATTGCACGCCTCGAAGCTCTCTTGCGGCGGCCAGGGCAGCTTCTTGGGCGTTCGCTGGAATTGGCAAATCTGACCTTCGACACGGCAGCGAGGCAGATTTTCATCGAAGGGATGCCGCATACGCTCTCGGCGCGTGAACTTGCGGTTCTGGAGCTCCTGATGCGCCGCAGCGGCCATGTTGTGTCGAAGCGCGTCGTGGAAGATCAGATTTTCGGTTTATCTGGCGATGTCGGATCTAATGCCGTGGAGGTCTACATTCACCGCCTCCGCAAGAGCCTTCAGGATTTGCACGCAAGCGTCACAATCCATACAATAAGAGGCGTCGGATATCTTATTACTGCAGCTTGAGAATTCGCCGCAATTCTGTGCCTAGGTATTTCTCGAGGAAGCATTCGAAAAAGACTTTGCCATGGTTCTAAAATCCATAACAAGGCGCATCATTTTCTTGCATGTCGCCGCGATCCTGATCACCTCGGCTTTCATGCCGGTGGCGCTATACTTGCTACTTCGGAACGCCGCGGAAGATCTGCAGCATCGCTCTCTCAGGGAGAACGCAGATCTCATCACGCGCTATCTATCCACCGGTTCGGACGGACAGGTTCAGCTTCACCTTCCGCCCGATTTGGAAGCGCTTTTCTCAGGCACCTATGGCCGGTACGCCTATTCCATTGTCGATGGGTCCGGGAAGGCTTTGTTTTCGTCCCTGCAGAACCGGGGTGCCGTGTTTCCCCGGCAAGCATTAGCCGAATACCCGCTTTATCCCGGAAGGGAGCAGGGAAAGCTGGCGCTTTCGGGAGCGAGTATTCCAGTTAAGGCCGGCGCGGAAACTCTCTGGGTTCAGGTTGCCCAAGATCTGCAGCATCGTGATGTGCTCATCGACGATATTGTGAGGGAGTTCTTTACCCGCGTCGGGTGGATCACAATTCCAATCCTGCTTTTCCTCCTCATCATTGATGTCAGCATATTCAGGCGGGCGCTGAGTCCGCTGCTGAAGGCTTCGAAAATGGCGGAAAAGATTGGGCCACACCGCCCAGACGTCCGCCTTCCTCTGGATAAGATGCCGAGCGAGGTCCAACCCCTCGTTCAAACCATCAACCAGGCTCTCGACCGGCTCGAGCGGGGCTTCCGGGTGCAGCGCGATTTTACAGCCGATGCCGCTCATGAGCTGCGCACGCCGCTTTCGATCCTGCAGGCGAGGATCGACACCATGGCCGATAAGGAAACGGCGAAAGATCTTAGCCGCGACATTGCACGAATGAAGCGGATCGTGAGCCAGTTGCTCGACATCGCCGAGCTAGAAGCATTCACCGTGGGTGTAGAAGAAGTCGCCGATCTCAAGGCCGTTTGCCATGACGTGGCTGAATTCGTCGCACCGCTCGCGGTCGCGGAGGGAAAGCATATCCTGCTGGATGCTCCCGAAGCGCCGATTGTGATCAGGGGCAATGCCGAGGTTCTTTTCAGGGCGGTTCGCAACGTCGCGGAGAATGGGATCAGGCATACGCCGAAGGGCACGACCGTCACTATCGCAGTCGATGCCGACGGGACGGTTGCCATTTCGGATCAAGGGCCGGGAATAGCTCCAGCCGAACGGCCGCTAATATTTCAAAGATTTTGGCGTAAGGATCGGAGCGGTCTTAACGGCTCCGGCCTTGGCCTTTCAATCGTCGAACGGATAATGGAAGCGCATAAGGCTGACATCGAGGTCAAGAACAGAACCCCGAGCGGTTGCGCCTTCTTTCTCAAGTTCAATGCCGTTTGCTGAGCGGCAGAACTTCCTGGCGCTGGGCGATGATGGCGGCAACAGGTAGCTAAGTCTACAGTTTAGAAGGATCAACATCTGCCTGTGGCTCTGCTGTACGTCGATGATTTCCGCTTTGCACGATACATGATGCCGGTTTCGCGTGCGGATAACGTATCCTGACCTTGGGTATTGTCATTGCTTGGCCTATAATAGCGGCACCCTGGCAATTTCCCGCGGTGGCGAATGTATTTTGGCGAGGCGGCGATGCGTTATTTTGCGATTTTCATGGGCATTCTAATTTGCGGCGCGGCAGCTCGCGCGGAAGACGCCCCGATCCTGCAGCTCGACACGGGCGGGCATCGGGCGATCATCAGGGCCCTTACCTTCACCCCGGACGGCAAGTTCATCGTCTCGGCCGGCGAGGATAAGGTCATCCGCGTCTGGGACTGGCGCGCAGGCAAGACGGTACGCACCATCCGTGGTCAATCGGGGCCGGGACCAGAGGGCAAGATCTACGGCATGGCGCTCTCGCCCGATGGACGCTTGCTGGCGGTTGGGGGGTGGATGAAGACCCCAGGAGAGGCCGGACATCAAATCCGCCTCAACGATTTTGTCAGTGGCGAGTTGAAGGCGCTCTTGATCGGCCACGGAAATGTGGTCTTCGGGCTTGCCTTCACACCCGATAGCAAGAAGCTGATCTCGGGTAGCGGTGATTCCGATGCTATACTCTGGGACGTGGAGGCGAAAACCCTCCTGCAACGTCTTAATGGCCACCGGGATGATATATATGCCGTGGGCTTCACGCCCGATGGGGTGCGAGCGGTAACGGGAAGTTATGATAAGGCGCTGAGGCTTTGGCGCGTGGCCGATGGCAGGTTTTTAAAGGAGATGCCGGGGCATGGCAACAAGGTGCGCTCGCTTGCTGTCTCGCCCAAGGGTGACCGCATCGCCAGTGGAGACGCTAGCGGCGAAATCCGCCTCTGGGATGGAAAGACCGGCGAGCTCGTAAAGATTCTTTCTAGCCAAGGCGGCGATGTGCGCTCGCTGCACTTTTCGCCCGATGGCCGCTTGTTACTCGCCACTTGCTCAGGCGGATGCAACTTTACCCAGCACATCTATGACGCCGTCTCCGGCAAGCAGTTGACCGCCTATGCGAAGCACGACAATATCGTGCTAGCAAGCGCATTCGCCCCCGATGGCAGACTGGTGGCGACCGGCGGTGGTGACAACCAGGAAATCCACGTCTGGGATCCAAAGACCGGCGAGACAAAAGCGGTGCTGAAGGGCACGGGCCGTCCAAGTTGGGCTGTTGCGTTCTCCGCCGATGGGCGCAGCATCGCCTGGGGAAGCACATCGAATCAAAAAAGCTCGAGTGATCGCGGTCCCCTCGAAATGGCCCTGGGCTTGCCCGCAGCCAATGAAACGCTGTCTAAACCCGAACTTGTCAAAAGCCAAGAGGGTTGGGTCAGGGCCAAGGCAAGCCTCGGCGCCCTGTCCCTCGCCCACCGCGAGGGAGGTGGCTACGGCTATAAAGATGCCATCCTTGATCTTCTAAGGGACGGCAAGCCCTCCGGCACATCCATTGAGCGCGGATCGACGAATGGCTACGCTCACCACGCGTATGGCTTTATCCCCGATGGCACGATGGTTATCTCTGGTGGCGGCAATGGCTTTCTCACCGCCTATGGCCTCGATGGTAAGGAGGTGGGCGATTTCGTGGGCCATGAGAGCGATGTTTGGGCGTTCGCGCCTTCGCCCGACGGCCGCTATCTTGTTTCCAGCTCCGACGACCAAACCGTGCGGTTGTGGAACCTGAAGACGCGCGAGCTTCTTGTCACCCTGTTCCGGGGTCAAGATGGCGAGTGGATCGTCTGGACGCCGGAGGGCTTCTATGCGGGCTCACCCGGCGCCGACAAGATCGTCGGCTGGCAGATGAATCAGGGCCCCGATAAGGCCGCGCGCTATGTCACGGCCGGCCAGTTGCGCAAAGCTTTGTACCGGCCCGATCTCGTCGCCGCCAAGATCGCGGGCGATCCGCAGGGGCTTGTGAAAGCGGCTGCCGCCAAGCTCGATCTTGATGCCCTTCTGAAAAGCGCGCTCGCCCCCGAAGTCGCGATCCTCTCCCCCGCCGATGGTACGAAGCTCGGCGAGGCCATCGTCGCCGTCACCGTCCGTATTGTGGATCAGGGCGGCGGCATCGGCCGCATCAGCTTCAAGCTCAACGGCCAGGAAAGAGAGGCGCTCTATGGCGCCCTCGTGCTCGACAAGCAGCACCAGCTCACTTTTCGCTTCAATCTCGCCAAAGCCGATACCGAGATCGAAGTCACCGCCAGCGACAAGGCGGGACAGGTGCTATCGCTACCGGCCAAGATCACCGTGCATGCCGATCCCAAGGCGATCCTGGGCGTGCCTGACCTTTACATTCTCGCCATCGGCGCCGACCGCTACCGTGACTTGAGCAAAAGGCTGAACTTTGCGGTGAAGGATGCCGAGGCCTTGGCCGAGACCTTGAAAGAGGCCGGCGCCGGCTTCTACCGCCATCCGCCCATTGTCAAGACGCTGTTCGACGATGAGGTCACCGCCGAAAAGGTCGAGGCCGCCTTCAAGGACTTGGGGGCCAAGGTCAAGGCAACGGATGTGTTCCTGTTCTATATGGCAGGCCACGGCAAGACCCTCACGGCGGAGGGCGACTATTATTTCATCCCGCCCGCCATGGATGGCTTTTCGGATGCGGAGATCAAGGCGCAAGGCTTCGGCCCGGCCAAGCTCTCTTCGTGGTTCAAGAACATCCAGGCCGAAAAATCGATCTGGATCTTCGATACCTGCGAATCCGGTTCGGCCGGTAGCCTGTTTCGCGCTCGGGATGCCGGTGCCGACGATGCCGCGTACTTACGCCTCAAGGATGCGACAGGCCGCACGCTCTTCATGGCGGCAGGCCCGCAGCAGATCGCGGCGGAGGGCTACCGCAATCACGGGCTTTTCACCTATGCGCTGCTCGAAGGTCTCGCGAAAGCGGGGGTTGAGGACAAGGTGCAGCTCTACGATCTTGCCGGTTATGTGCAGACCCGGGTTCCGGATCTCAGCCGGGAGCTGAAAGTCTGCGATGCCAAGGGCCCACGGGAATATTGCCAGAAGCCCATTGTGCGGCTGGGCGAGACACCGAACTATCCGCTGGCACCGCGCTATCCCAAGGTGCTCGCGATGCTTGGCGCGGATGCACCGCAGATCAGCACCAAGCCGACACACGCGGTGCTAGCCGCTTCTGATTTGTTCGACACGGCCGGCCGAGGTGCCCAGATAAAAAGGAAGATCGAACGCGGTGAGATTGTTACCGTATTAAGATCGGAGGCTGGGTGGGCTTATGTTGCCCAGGACGGGCGCGCGCTTGGCTACATGGAGGACAGCAGCCTGCTGCCTTTGAAGCACTGAATCACCACATTCGGCCGCAGAAGCCAACCTCGTAAGCGCATGTTTCGCTTTGGTGCAAGCGCGCGGGCTGATAAGAGGGGCGCCAAACGCAGCGGCGTTGGAGCGGCCGGCGCCAATTCAACTCGTCGGGCCGCTCTATTGTTTAATCGCATCGCGTTACCCGAAAACCGCTGACACTTTTCGGCGCGATCCTCGAGAGGTTTTCAATAGAGCTGATGGCGATCCAGTTCCCCTTCAACGATCCGGTGGCGATTCATCTCGGGCCGCTCGCCGTCCGCTGGTACGGCCTCGCCTATATGGCCGGGCTGCTGCTGGGCTGGCTTTATATGCGGCGTCTTTGCCAAGACCGGCGGCTTTGGGGCGGAGCCGCGCCAATGCAGCCGTTTCAGGCGGATGACTTCCTATTTTGGGCGACGTTGGGCACGGTTTTGGGAGGGCGCCTGGGCTTCTTCCTCCTTTACGAACCGGGAATGCTCCTGAAGAACCCCCTGCAGTTCTTCCGCATCTGGGAAGGGGGGATGGCGTTTCATGGCGGCCTTCTGGGTGTTGGGCTTGCCGTTTATTTTTTCGCGCGGGTGAACAGCATCCCCGTGCGCTCGCTAATGGACTTGTCGGCTGCTGCGGTGCCGTTCGGCCTGTTTTTCGGGCGCATTGCCAACTTCATTAATGGCGAAATTTATGGCCGGCTAACGGAGATGCCCTGGGCAGTGGAATTTCCGGCTCGTGTCCTGCTGAAGGGCGATCTCCCAGGGCCGAGGCATCCAACGCAACTCTATGAGGCAATGCTCGAAGGCGTTGTCATGTTCTTTTTGTTACGCTTTTTCACCCACAGCCGCCGCTCGCTTATGTCACCGGGTCTGACCGCGGGCGTCTTCTTGATGGCCTATGGTGCATTCCGCAGTTTTGCCGAATATTTCAAGGAATGGGATGCGCAGCAATTCTTCACCACCGCTTATTTCTCGGAGGGTGTCGTCTATTGTCTTCCAATGATCGCATATGGCGTGTATTTGGCCCTTTCCGCCAAGGCCCAGCAGGCCGCCACGCAAAAAATTGCTGACCACTCCGCCATTAAGGCTTAGTTCCTCCTGCTCTCGCAAAGGATAACTGGATTTACCATCTGCGAGGCGATGGCATCCAACCCCGCATTCCATACAGGCTTGACGCCTTTGGCCGGGAAGCTTGCCGCGCGCATAGCCGCCAACGGCCCGATCTCATTCCATGATTACATGGAGGCATGCCTCTACGATCCGGAATACGGCTATTACAGGAACAAAGCTCCTCTTGGCCGCGGAGGCGACTTCATCACCGCGCCGGAAATTTCGCAGGTATTCGGCGAAATAATAGGGCTTTGGGCAGGCGAAGTGTGGCGTCTCCTGGGCGAACCCGGCCGCTTGCGGTTGATCGAGCTAGGCCCCGGCCGCGGAACGCTGATGGCGGATGCGTTGCGGGTGCTGCGCGTACTTCCAGCTTTCATGAAAGCCGTGACAGTCCATCTCGTCGAAACTTCGGAGGCGCTCCGCAACGCTCAAGCCCGCGCGCTCGGACCCATTGACTGTCCGATTGACTGGCACGGCTGCATTGAGGAGATCCCGTCCGGTCCCACGGTCTTGATCGCGAATGAGTTCTTCGATTGCCTGCCGGTGCGGCAGTTTCAGTATGATGAACTCAGCGGCTTGTGGCGCGAACGCAGGGTCGCGTTCGGGCAAGGCAGCTTTAAATTCGCAGCCTCTTCCCCCTCTCCCCTCGGGGAGAGGGCTGGAGTGAGGGGGGACTGGCAAGCAATCGAAGACGGCACAATCGCCGAAACTCGGCCTGCGACGCGCGCAATCCTTCAAACCTTGTCCGGGCGTGCGGCTGCCGCCCCTTTCGTGGCGATCGTTATTGATTACGGCTATTCCAAACCGTCGTTCGG
>JBAUNL010000786.1:0-2216 GCA_049579205.1 Rhodomicrobium sp.
GGCTTTTCCGAGTGCCCAAAAAGACCGCCACGATACCCCGTCAGAAGATGCACATCATAGGCATCCCGCGAATGAAATCCACCCGCACGCTGAATTGTCGAAACCGCGCGGACATTTTCGAAGTACAAAGATACGCTCGCTGTATTCCCGCCTTTGCGCGTAATGAAAAGCGCAGGCCCGTTTGCGATCTCTTCATCGCTGGGCGCGGGCAGATTGCTGTAGCGAATGCGTTCATTAATTTGAATGACTGGCGTGCTTTTTCGGGCGTAGAACGCGAGTTCTCCCGTCATGGCGTACCGGTCCGTCAAGACTGCACTTGCTCCGTAGTCCTGCCGCAAACGATCTACATCCGCGCCAAGTTTGGCCCAGCCTCTCAAGCGCGAAGTTGGATCCTTCTTTGCCTCAATCGGTAAGGCATGTAAGCCGAGTTGTGCAAATACCGTTAGCGTAAAAGCCATTCCGACCCATGGTGCGAGACTGAAACTCGGGCGGGCTAATCGGGGAAGTCGCTTTTCTTTCGCAACGGCGGAAAACGCATTCACGGCCGCCACAATTGCCACCGGATAGATGAATCCTGGCCAATTCGCCTGAATCTTCTGGCTTGCTGCATGGATGAAAAAGAATGCGAATACCGGCACAGTCATGGAGCCAGTCAAAAGCCAGCGTGCATCTCCCCGTTTAAATCCGCGAATCACGGAATAAAAGCCGCCAAAGAGGCAGAAGGCGAAAATGAGAGGGGTTGCGAGGCCGGCCTGGCTGCCGAAAAGCTCCGCAACGCTAAGGATCGCATTTGAGGGCTTGTCCTTGATGCCATGCCCTGCCTGCTTTGCAAACGAGACCCAATCGTGGGTGTAGTTCCAATAAACGACGGGCGAGATAAAGGTTATGGCGATTATGGCGCCCAAGTAGGGGTGTGGGCGCCTCAACCAGCGGCGTCCTTCTTCGCATCCTAAGCCCCACAACAGAAGCCCGGGCAAGAGAAGGACCGCGGTATATTTGCTATCAAAAGCAAGACCGAGGGACGCGCCGGCGGCGAACCACCATGCGCCTTTTCCGGTTTCGATCAACTTCGCAAACGTAAAAAACGCAAGGGTCGTGAAAAACGCAAGCGGCGTATCAGGCGTTGCCACAATCGCTGCTGCGTTGCAGAAGATAGTGGCGTTCATCCATATTACAGCGAGGAGTGCGGCGTACCTCTCGCGAAACAGACTGAGGCTAGCAAGATAAATAAGGTACGACCCCGCGATTGCGCTCAAAAGACCAACGAAGCGCACACCAATGGAGGTATCGCCGAAAATCGCCGTGCCGGCTCGGATCCAATAGGCGATCATCGGCGGATGATCGTAATATCCCGCAGCTAGATGGGTCGACCAAAGCCAATAGTAAGCTTCGTCCTCGGCCAAGTCGGTTGACGCTGCCAAAATCGTCCGCAGAATTATGAGGATGCCAATGCCAGCGAGGCCTAACAACAGGCCGGCATCGATGTCTTTTTCGTCTCTGCCCGGAGTGAAAACAAAAGTGCTGGGCCTGCCGCTGGCTAAAACCATTCCCCTCCCTAAACGTCGAAACATTTAGCCTTTCTTTTGCCGCCAGCAGAAGCTTTACCAAAAAGTTGAAATTCGATAGCCGAGACAAGAACCGCATTCAATGGCAAATCATGCTCCGCCCGAGACGGGAGCTTTCCGTTGCAGGCACGCCTTGCCAGGTTGCATTGCCCCTTGAGAGAAGACCAAAAGATGACGGAAATTGGCCCTAACCTATTGAGCGCCGGTATCTCCTGGCCGCACCCGCTTCCATCGTGCTGGTGCCTCACCGACGGCCGCCCAGGCATGGAGAACCAAGCGGTCGGCCTCGCAGAGGCCATGGGGCTGCGGCCGCTGGTGAAGCGCGTCATCCTGAAAAGGCCGTGGCGCGTCTTAAGCCCCCACATCACCGCCTTCAAACGCTTTGCAATCAGCGATAAGGGTGATCCCGTGGAGGCACCCTGGCCAGATATCCTGATCGCGACCGGGCGACCAAGTATCGTGCCATCGCTTCTTGTGAAGGGACAAAGCGGCGGGCGCACCTTCACCGTGCAACTGCAAGATCCCGTATCATTACGCCATCGCTTCGATCGCATCGTCGTTCCCGCCCATGACGGCCTAACTGGATCGAACGTCATTGTGATGGAAGGCGCGCTTCACCGGATCACTCCAGAGATATTGGCGGCAGAAGCC
>JBAUNL010000787.1:0-74426 GCA_049579205.1 Rhodomicrobium sp.
GGCGGGGAATTGCGCCAAGCACTGGCAGGCCAATCCGATCAAACCCAGCCCGGGCTAGCCGTTCATGGCGGGGACTTGCGGCGCGGTTCAAGACAACGCCAGCGACCTCGACATTAGGATCGAACCCCACGAAGCCACGCGCGACCGCAGCCGCCGTCTGAGCTTGCCCAGAAATGTCAATCACCAACAGGACGGGCAATCCGGCAAGCGCTGCCACATCAGCACTTGCGCCGTTGCCCCAAGAGCCCCTTGAGGCCACCCCGTCAAACAGACCCATAAGCGCTTCTATGACAATGAAGTCCGCGCGCTGCGCTTCACCGAGCAATGCGAGCGCCGCCTCCCGTCCCATTGCCCAGCTGTCGAGATTGTAACTCGGCCGGCCGCATGCTGCTTCGTGAAAGGCAGGGTCGATGTAATCGGGGCCACATTTGAACGGCTGAACTGCGAGGCCGCGCCGCTTTAACGCTCTTAACAGCCCTAGCGTAACTGTGGTCTTGCCAGAGCCGGATCGCGGCGCCGCGACCATTATGCCAGGCGGCTTGCTGCCAAATGCAAACATTGCTCTACATAACTTTTATGAGCGATGGCGGCAAACCTTCTCACGCAGACCCAGGACACCGTCCCGGCAAGGCTTTGCGGCGCGGATGGACCACAGGAACATGCGCTGCGGCTGCCGCACGAGCAGCCACAGAAGCATTATACACTGGACAATTCCCCGATCCCGTCCCCGTCAGGCTTCCCAACGGCAGCGAGCCTGCCTTTTCTCTGGCCCTTGCCGAGACGGGTCCAGGTTGGGCGCGTGCCGGAGTTATCAAGGATGCCGGCGACGATCCCGACGTCACCCACGGCGCACTTATCGTAGCGAAGGTTTCACGAAGCGGGCCCGGGACAGGGGTCATTTTTCGGGCAGGACCCGGCGTTGGAACTGTCACGCGCGCGGGGCTCCCGATTCCCCCTGGAGAACCGGCCATCAACCCAGTCCCGCGGAAGATGATCAGGCAAGCGGTGGGGCAAGCGTCCGGGCTGGCGCAGCAGCCGGCGGACATTATCGTGGAGATTTCCGTGCCCGGGGGAGAGAAGCTTGCCGAGAAGACCTTGAATGGGCGGCTTGGCATCGTCGGCGGACTTTCGATTTTAGGCACAAGCGGCATCGTGGTGCCATATTCCTGCGCCGCCTGGATCGACACCATCCACCGCGGCATCGATGTGGCCCGTGCCGCCGGCATAACACATATCGCCGGTTCCACCGGCTCCGTCTCGGAAGCGGCTGTTGCCAGCCTCTTTGACCTTCCAGAAATTGCGCTCATCGAGATGGGCGACTTCGTAGGCGGAATGTTGAAATATCTAAGGTCGCATCCGGTGCCGCGACTCACGATAGCGGGCGGATTTGCGAAAATGTCCAAGCTGGCGGCCGGACTTCTCGATCTGCATTCCAAGCGCGGCAGCGTCGATACCGGTCTGATCGCAAGCTGGCTTCACAGCCTCGGCGCAGAAACCGCCATTTGCGACGCGGCCGCCAAGGCAAACACGGCCCGTGAAATCCTTCTTCTCGCAGAGCAGAACAACGTACCGCTCGCGGCCCATGTTGCTCACCTTGCGCGCGAGCAAGCACGTAAAGCGCTCAACAACAATGCCATTTCGCTCGATACCGTTGTTGTTGCACCGAACGGGGAAGTCCTTGCCATTGGGGAGCCATAAAGGGTTAAGCGCCCAACCCACGGTCCACAAAACCTTTGATGAGCGTATAGGCCATTGAAATCGGCGGCGGTACCAGCAGCCCTTCCGGGTGGCGATTTGCCAGCATGCTTTCCGCTTCACCGCGCGTGAACCAGCGGGCGTCAGCAATCTCGGCCTCATCAAGTACAATTTCTTCGTTCGTCGCCTGCCCCCAGCAGCCAATCATTAGCGAATGGGGAAAGGGCCAAGGCTGACTTGCGATATAGCGGACCTCACCGACATCAACGCCAGCCTCTTCCTTGATCTCGCGGCGCACGGCGTGCTCGATATCATCGCCTGGCTCAACGAATCCGGCCAAAGTGGAATATAGCTTCTGCGGAAAGCGATGCTCATGACCCAGCAGGCAGCGGTCACCACAGGTGATAAGCATAATGACGGCCGGGTCCATGCGCGGATAGACATCGAGTCCACAGGCCCCGCAATGCCGCCGCCAGCCCGCGTCAGCCGACCGAACTAGCCCGCCGCACCGCGCACAGCAGCGGTTAACGGCCTGCCATGCTGCGAGCGCCCGTACCTGTGACGCGATCAACAGTTCGGTATCAGGCAGCACCCCTTGCAACGCCAGGGATCTCATATCGACAAGAGGCTTCATCTCTTCGAGAAAGGCCGTTTCATGCACGGTTTCCACCGGCTGAAAGTTGTAAGCAAAAAGCGGTGCTCCTGACTCTTCCTCACCCAAAAATACGAGCTCCGCCTGCTTCTTTATCGCCTTAACCTCGTGAACGGACAGGAACCGAAGTCGCGCTTTCGTCTTTTCCGCCAAAGGAACGATTGGGACCCGCAAGTCGAAGAGCGCGAGAACCTTAGCGTTCGGATTATCTTGCGCGGTTGCAAGGAAGCCGGCGTCGGTCCGCTTTTCGCTGCGCCGGTTTAGCGCTGTTAGCGAAGTAAGTTTTGGCGGGATAAGAGCTGCGTTCATCCTGGCAGGTGAAATTGAGGCCGGTTGAAGAACAAGCTTACAGTCAAAGCTTCCGCAACGAAACGGTCTCGACGCGATGTCCCTCCCCTTTGCGCAGAATGAGGTTCGCTCGCTGGCGGGTAGGCAGGATGTTCTTTTTAAGGTTGACCAGGTTTATTGTTCTCCAGAGCTTCAGGGCCTGTGCAATGGCCTGCTCGCGGGTCAGTTTTGAATAGCGATAGAAATAAGCATTCTTGTCGCGAAAGGCCGTGTGACAGAGTCGAAGGAAGCGCGTCACATACCATTCCTCGATGATCGCCGGATCGGCGTCGATATAGATCGAGAAATCGAAAAAGTCCGAGACAAATGGCACCGCCTCGCCATGCTTTGGCAACTTCGCAGGCTGCAAGACGTTCAGGCCCTCGACGATTAAGACATCGGGGCGGTCAACCACGATTTTTTCGTCCGGCACGATATCGTAAGAGAAGTGCGAGTAGACCGGCGCCTCGACATTGGAGCGCCCTGCCTTGACATCTGCTACAAACCGCAGAAGCCGCGCTTGATCGAAGCTTTCGGGGAAGCCTTTCTTGTGCATAAGCCCACGCCGCTCAAGCTCGGCGTTCGGCCAAAGGAACCCATCCGTCGGGACGAGATCGACTCGTTTATGGGCGGGCCAGCGGGCAAGCAGCTCGCGAAGGACGCGGGCAGAGGTACTCTTGCCCACCGCCACGCTGCCCCCGACGCCGATGATGAATGGTACCTTCTCCCCGCCCTGGTTGAAAAACTTGGTCGTGGCAGAATGAAGAAGCTGGGCAGCGCGTACGTAATAGTTAACGAGCTTCGAAATAGGAAGGTAGATATCCGTGACCTCATCTTGCGAAATGCGTTCGATGAGACCGGACAGGCGTGCCAGCTCAGCTTCCGAAAGGGTAAGCTGAACACCGTTGCGAAGTTCCGACCATTCGCTTCGGCTGAAGGTGCGGTAGGGAGAGGGTTCAATGGGGCGCGGCTCAAACTCCCGCACCCGCTCCTGCAAACTCATGACGTTCCCCCGCTTTTTGTCCGCGAAGCTTTCTCGGCATGACCAGACTGCACTGTCCGCCTGTCCAGCTCATTCAGCACGGACTCCAATGTTATGTTCCTCGCCTCCAAAAGCACAAGGAGGTGATACAGCAAGTCCGCAGCTTCATCGCGGAGCCTACGATCGCTTTCGCTAATAGAAGCGATGATCGTTTCTGTGGCCTCTTCTCCGAACTTCTTCGCGCAAGCGGAGATACCTTTATCGAGAAGCGATTTGGTGTAGGAGATCGAGGCGGTAGCGGAGCGCCGGGCGGCGATTGCCGCGGCCAGCCGTGCCAGAGTATCCTCGCTCATCCCCAGGCCCTCAGGCACATCACTTGCTTGGCATCTTCCCCAAGCTGCGATCGTGGATCAAGGCAAATTGTGTCAATCCACGAGCTATCCGCAGTAATATCGGTGCGGCTTGTCGCTTTGTCATTATGGACTTTGGCTCAAAAGCTTCTAACTACAATTAATCGCCACGAACGATGTGAAGCAAGTTTTCATACTTTCAAAGTCACGCGCGCCGCATCATTGCCATGAGCGCACTCGCACTCTGATAACCGGCCCTGCGGGCTGCCGCACTGGGTTTCGCCCCTTCGCTCAAATGTGCAGCGGCATTTAAGGCTCGCAGCCTGCGGCGCCATAGGGCGAAAGATAAGCCCGTTTCCTCGCGAAACTTGCGTGTAAGGCTCCGGCGCGAAAGTCCAGCCTCGTGGGCCCAGCCGTCGATGCTGAGCGAGAGCGCTGGATTTGCAATCAGCGCTGCGCAAATCGAAGCTAGCCTTTTGTCGGCGGGCAGCGGCAACTCAAATTTAGCGGCCGCCGCCAGGTTAATTTCATGAATGATGAGCTTAGCCAGAGCGCCGCCTCTGCCGTCTTCATCATAAAGAACAGGTTCATCCAAGAGCGCGAGGATGGATTCCCGCAATAAAGGCGAGACCGCTACAACCTTGCAGGTCGGTGAAATGGGACGCGCCTCATCCGAACGTATGTAAACTGTACGCATAGCTATGGCAGTACGCATTTCGACGGCATGGACGATCCCCGGCGGAATCCAAAACGCGTGCTGCGGAGGCACTATCCAGGCGCCTTCGGCGGTCTTGGCGACCATGACGCCTTTCACAGCGTGTAAAAGCTGACCTCGAGGGTGCGAATGCGCACCCGTACCATCACCGGCTGCAAATTCCTTCGCCATGGCAGCGACGGCTCTTTGCACGTGTTGATAATCAGAAGGATTCGTGCTTCGGTTTTGGCCCGATTGAAGCAATTTTCGGCCCCTTCGCTTTTTCAGGCCAGGCTAGCTTACGACCGCCGGAGCATCAACCACTATCGCGAATCAATGCCTCCTAGAGCTGAGCAGTCACGAAGAACCATCCTGTTTGTGAATTGGGCGCACGCGCTCGATCACTTTGTGCTTCTGATCTTCCCGACCGCCGTCATTGCCATCGCCGCAGATATGCATCGTGACTATAGTGAGCTGATTTCCCTTTCCACGGGTGCCTTTGTAGCATTTGGGCTTTTCGCTTTGCCTGTCGGCTGGCTGGCTGACCGCTTCGGCCGCCGTACGGTGCTGAACTGGTTCTTCTTCGGATATGGCGCCTCTTGTATGCTTGTCGCTCTATCGGTGAATGTTCTGACGCTGGGCCTATCACTTTTCGTGCTCGGCATATTTAGCGCTATATACCATCCCATCGGTGCCGCGATAATCATCTCGAACACAACCCAAATCGGCCGGGCTCTTGGAATCAACGGCGTCTGGGGCAATTTCGGCGCGGCTCTCGCATCAGGCATAACCGGCGCGCTGGCGGCGGCTTTGGGCTGGCGGGCCGCATTTTTTGTTCCTGGCGCGATACTGATCGCCACAGGGATCGCCTTTGCTTTACTGGTAAAGGACGGCGAATCCGCACCAAGAAGGCAGTCTGTCACCCACTCTATCCACGCCAGCCGCAACCAACTGATCACGCTTGTCGTCATGTTTATGGCAGCAATTCTGGCGGGCGGGCTTACGTTCAACATCGTAAGTATTGCCATGCCAAAGATCCTCGACGAGAGGCTAGGCTTTACAGTTCCGCTTGCCTTGACGGGCTGGTTGACGACAGGGATTTTCTTTTGCGGCGCCCTCACTCAGGTGACGATTGGCCGTCTTATCGATCGAATAGAGTTGGCGACACTTTTTGTATGGCTCTCGCTTGTTCAGGTTGCCGGATTGCTGGCAGCTGCAACCATGACGGGCGTGCCAATGGCAACAGGTCTTATTCTTGTTACAGCGGGAATCTACGGGCAGGTCATAATTAATGACGCCATGATTGGGCGCTTTGTGCCGGAAGAATATCGCAACCGTGTCTACTCATTACGTTTTTTTCTGGGCTTTACTATTGCAGGGCTTGCCGTTCCAATTATCGGTTCGTTGCATGAACTTGGCGGCTTTCGATTTGTTCTTCTTGTTTCAACCATGATCGCGGGCGTTATCTTGGCTTGTTCTCTCGCAACCTGGGTTCTTACACGGGGACGCCTCAGAGCATTGCCAGTCCCGGCCGAGTAATAGCTGGCTTCATCAATTCATTTGAGGCCGTTGCGATCACACAGCGGTCATGGTAGCTCGCATGATCAACACTCACGCGGCGCGGATTGAATGCGCCCACGCCAAACACGATGACATGCGGAGATCCCAAGATGGCCGAAAATAACGGAACAAATGGCGGCAGCTCCCCCAATAGAGCCCCGGATAGCGGCAACCAGCCTCTGGTCAATGTCCTAGGCCAATACATCAAGGATCTTTCGTTCGAATGTCCTGACGCAGCCCGCCTTTTCCGCGGTCCAGGCAAGAACCCCAACTTGCAAATCAACTTCAACGTCGAAGCGCGAAACTTGCAGGAGGATGCCTTTGAGGTATCCCTTTCGCTTGATGGTGAGGCGCGCAGCGACGACGGCATCCTCTACAAAATCGAGCTTGTATATGCAGGGGCTTTTGTTTTGAAGAATCTTCCGCAGGAAGCGATACAGCCGATTCTATTTATTGAGTGCCCAGCCCTTCTTTTTCCTTTCGCGCGCAGGATCGTGGCAGACCTCTCACGCGAAGCTGGGTTCCCTCCGCTGCTGCTCGATCCGATTGACTTCGGGACTTTGTTCAGGCGGCGCACGGAGATGGGGCAGCAACCAACGATCACTGACTAGCGGAGGGTAGACCTTCAAGCTTCTGCTCAAGGTACTGAGCCCAAATCGCTTTCTTGCCGAGCATGGCCACGAACGCAGCGTGGGCCTGCTTCTCTTCCACCGAAAGCCGGGGCACCAGAGGTTTGACCCGAATCAGCGCTGCTGAATCAACTTCGGTTATTACTGTACCTTCGCGCAGAGCAAAATCGAGACCGGCCTGCTCGGCCCCAACGAGGCGAAGGTAAACCTCAGCTAACAACTCACTGTCGAGCAGGGCACCGTGCTTCTTCCTGTTCGAGTTGTCGATACCGTAGCGGCGGCAAAGAGCGTCCAGGCTGTTTGGGCTGCCCGGGTGTTTGCGGCGCGCCAGCGCAAGAGTATCGGTGGCACGGTCGAAGCCAATCGGCGGATGACCTGACCTCGTAAACTCATGGTTTAGAAAGGCGATATCGAAGGCCGCGTTATGGATGATTAGCCTGGCATCACCGAGGACGCTGATTATTTCATCAATGGCAGCACTGAATAAGGGCTTATCAGCCAGGAAGTCTGCGGTCAGCCCATGAATATCGGTTGCCGCTTTCGGAACATCCCGTTCCGGGTTGAAATACCAGTGCCAAAAGACGCCGGTTGGAATGTAATTTACGAGCTCGACGCAAGCGAGTTCAATAATGCGATGATTGTCTTTGGGGTCGAGCCCGGTCGTCTCTGTGTCGAGGACAAGTTCCCGCAACATGCGCCCATTCGATGCAGTTAGTCTTCATGGAGATCAGCCCATCGCTGGAATGCCAGCGGCGGCTTCTTCAAAACCTCCGTTACAACTGCATCGATTTGGCGGTGTGTGTCTTCAAGCGCGACGCCAGTATCCACAACGAAATCCGCCCTTTCACGTTTGATCGTGTCGGGCCATTGGCGCGCCGCTATGGCCTCGAACTTTTCGATGGTCATTCCCGGCCTCGACATCATCCGCTCGCGCTGGATTTCAGCTGGGGCGCTTACCAGGATGATGGCATCGAAGAGCGCATGCGAAGCCGTTTCAAAAAGAAGCGGAATTTCAAGGATTGTGAGATCGGCTCCCTTATCCTGCTCAGCGAGAAGAAGCTGCCATTCCCTTCGCCTCACGAGCGGATGCACGATGGCTTCCAGCTTTTTGAGCGCTTCTTTGGAGGCCAGTACCTTTTCTGCGAGTGCGGCGCGATCTACCAGGCCATTGGGAGCAGTACCTGGGAAAACGGCTTCGATAAGCGGCGCGGCGTCGCCTTCATAGAGGCCGTGAACAATCTTGTCGGCGTCGTAAACCGCAATGCCCTTGGACCGCAGATAGGCTGCGACGGTGCTCTTGCCCATCCCAATAGAGCCCGTCAATCCGGCCACGATCATGACGCGGGGCTCTGCTGGTCGTGCTGGGCGGCGAGAACCGCATTTCTCAGTTCAGCACTTACCTTAGGGCGCACGCCGAACCATTTCTCAAAGCCTGGGACAGCCTGGTGTAGAAGCATTCCAAGCCCATCCACCGCCGCAAGTCCTTTCTCCCGAGCTTGCCGCAGCAAATCCGTTTCAAGTGGCTTATAAACGATGTCGCACACGGTCGCATCCGCACCGAGAGAAGACAAATCGATATCAAGAGGCGGAAAACGATCCATTCCAAGAGTAGAGCAATTGACGAGGAGTCTCGCGTCCTCTACAGCCCTATTCAGGCTTCCGAAATCGACGGCCTTTGCCGGCGGAAAAGACCTGGCAAGCTCGTCAGCCTTGGCCTTGGTACGATTAACGATCCGCACCGTCCCAAAACCTCGACCCAACAGCGCCCAAATGACAGCCCGCGCAGCGCCACCGGCCCCGATCACGACTGCTGGCCCTCCAGCATCCCAGCCTGCGCTTTCCTCGTCGAGGTTTGTCGCGAAGCCGTAAGCATCCGTGTTTGAGCCGGCGAGCAGACCGCGTTCTAGCCAAACGGTGTTTACAGCTCCGATGGCCGTGGCGGCTTCGTCTCGCATTCCGCACAAACGAAAGGCCTCGAGCTTATGGGGGACAGTAATGTTAGCACCGCAATAACCTCGCTCGGCCAAGCATCGCAAGAAGCGTTCAAAATCCTTCGGCTCCACGGCTTCCCTGCAATAGTCACCCTCGAGGCCGTTCTCTTTCAGCCAATAACCATGGATGACGGGCGACAGCGAATGAGAAACCGGCCAGCCGATTACACAGGCGCGTTTCATGCAGAGGTTCTACTTCAGAACAGTCGATAAGCTGCGCAATTCGTCCAGCACCTGCAGGATTGGAAGCCCCAAGATGGTGAAGTAGTCTCCTTTGATCTCGGAAAAGAGATGGATGCCGAGACCTTCAACGTGATACGCGCCGACAGAGGTTAGAACACCCGGGCCTGCAGTTTCCATGTACCAATCGAGGAAATCTTCGGAGAAATCGCGCACCCGCAAGGTCGCGGTATCGATGATCGTAACAGCGCGCTTCTTATGTAGAACCGCCGCCGCGGAGTGAAGTTCGTGGGTGCGGCCGCGCAGCTTATCCAGCTGTGCTCGCGCTTCCTCTTGGCTTTTCGGCTTTTCGAGAATTTCGCCCCCAATGGCGAGCACCTGATCGGCACCGATAATGATAGCGCCCGGCTCCATCGCCAGAACATCCTCGGCCTTCAACTTGGCGAGTGCCTGGGCAACTTCGGCGGGGGGAGTGCCGCGCGGAAAGTTCTGGTGTTCCTTCGTCTCGTCCAAGGTAGAAGGCCGCTGGCGAAAGCGAATTCCCGCGCTCGCAAGAATCGCAGCCCGCGCTCCGCTCGCAGAGGCGAGGATGACTTCAGGGTAATCGGCTTGCATGCCCCTAATATAACCGTTTTGAATGCAAACCTAAAGCAGAACCCGGCCCCGTTCATTCATGGCGGGAGTCGTGCAGTGCGATGATCGTCGCCGCAGTCTCCTCGATTGATTTTCTTGTCACATCAACGACTTGCCATCTGTTTTGCGCACAGAGCCTCCTGGTGAGGGTCATCTCCTCCTTGATACGGTCTGTATCCACGTAATTGTCAAATTTGTCATTGTTCAAGGCAAGCATGCGGTTTCGGCGTATTTCCGCGATGCGCTCCGGGCTCGCGACCAAGCCTACCACAAGGGGAGACTTCAAGCTGCCAAGGTTGGGGGGCGGCGGGATATACGGTACAAGGGATACGTTCGCGGTCTTATATCCTCGATTTGCAAGATAGATACTTGTTGGCGTCTTCGATGTCCGGCTTGCCCCGACAAGCACGATGTCCGCCTTTTCCAAGTCCTCGCTATGCTGGCTATCGTCGTGGCTAAGAGTGAAGTTCATGGCATCGATTCTGCGAAAGTATTCTGCATCAAGCGTGTGCTGACCAGCGACGACGGCCCGCGAGGGCATCTTCAGATAGCTCTCGAAGGCCTGGAGAACAGGCTTCAGAACCGCAACGCAGGGCACGTCCAGCTCCCGGCACCGCGATTCGAGAACCTCCGCCAAATGTGGATTCATAAGAGTGTAAAGCACGATCCCTGGCGATGCTTCGATCTGCTGCAGAACCGTGGAAAGCTGTCTCGGATTCCGGACAAGGGGATGCATGTGCCGGTTTGGAACCGCACCTGAGAGCTGAACCACCGCAGCCTTCGCCATGGTGGTTAATGTCTCGCCCGATGCGTCGGAAACAAGGTGGAGGTGAAAATGCTTCTGGGTGGGGATTGATGTGATCTGTGGGGACAAGGAAGCCTGTTGTTCACCGTCGCCCGGCTCACGTGCACGATCCATCACTGAGTCCTCCACGCCAATTCAAAAAAAGCACACAGTCCTTGAAGCCGTGGAAAGAAAGCCCTTGTATCGCACCTTGAGCGATCCTAGCCTGAGTCTGCACAGCCTGTCCTCACGTTATTCACTACCCGGCATCCGCCAAGCAAGACTGGACCGCAAGGGAGAAAACATCCTATCCCCTATTCTCGACAAGGGAAGTGGAGCGTAATGCCCTGGTCGTCAAAAGTGCAGAACAGCTAAGGCATAACTGTTTCTTTCCTCAAAATGAACCGCCTTAAAGAAACAACAGAAAACAGAGGAAGACTCTTTCTGATGGAGGATCTGCGAGGAATCGGAAAGCAATCACTCAGCCAACCATGAAGGACAGAACAGCCCAAGCCATGGCAAAACTTCTGCGGACACTCTTCGGGACCGTCTGCACACCACCCCCCATTTGGTTGATGCGGCAGGCAGGGCGCTACTTGCCCGAATATCGCCAAGTCCGCGCTAGAGCGGGTTCATTTCTTGATCTTTGCTACAATCCTGATTTGGCCGCAGAGGTCACGTTGCAGCCTGTCAGGCGGTTTGGGTTTGATGCTGCCATCATTTTTTCAGACATTCTCGTCGTTCCTCACGCGCTCGGTCAGAGGGTGGAGTTTCTTGAGGGCGAAGGACCAAAGCTCGACCCCGTAACAAACGCCAAGGCTGTTTCCAGTCTTTCGCCAAACAAGGCACACGGCCACTTTGAGCCCGTATACGAAGCAATTCGAAAAACCGTGGGCAGCCTTGGCTCCCAAACCCCACTGATAGGGTTTTGTGGTGCTCCTTGGACCGTAGCTAGTTACATGATTGAGGGCGGAGGTTCTCCCGATCAGCGAGCTGCAAAGCTTCTGGCCTACAAGGACCCTGAGACTTTTCAAACTCTTCTTGATATCCTTGCCGAAACCTCGGCCGACTATCTGATCGGACAAGTCGATGCTGGTGCTTCGGCTCTGCAGATTTTTGATAGCTGGGCAGGCAACCTTGACGACGACAGCTTCGCGAACTATGTAATCAGCCCCACGGCGAAGATCGTACATAGGGTTAAGTCTCTTCATTCGCAGATACCGATTATCGGTTTTCCGCGAGGCAATGCAGCCAATTACTCAAAATACCTGACTGAGACCGGCGTTGATGCGCTCAGTTGTGATACTGCTGCCCCCCTGCAGCTCGTGGCACAGCTTGAGCGGCCTGTGCAGGGCAATCTCGATCCCTTGTTGCTGCTTTCGGGCGGGGATGCTATGGAGCGAAGAGTGAGAGCGATTCTTGATACGCTTTCGTTAAAGCCCTTCGTCTTCAATCTAGGGCACGGCATTCTCCCTGAAACGCCTGTCGAGAACGTGGAACGCCTCGTCGATCTCGTCCGCACCAAAGTCTAGTTTTCCAACCCGTTGAATGACCCATGAGCAGCTTTTTATATGTGTCTGCTGAGACGTTTCAGCTTCTGATAGCTTTCCATTTGATCGCGGCGTTCGCCTGGATGGCCGGTATGTTCTACCTGCCGAGACTGTACGCCTACCACGCCGAAGCTGGAGCTCGTACGCCTCAGGCTGCGACTTTTAAAGTGATGGAGCGGAGGCTTCTCAAGGTGATTATGAACCCCGCGATGATCGTCACTATCGCTCTCGGGTTATGGATCGCATTCGGAAGCGGCCGTGTCGACTGGAGTACAGCCGGATGGCTTCACGTGAAGATTGTCCTTGTTCTGCTTCTGGCCGCTCTTCATGGGTTTTTGGCTAAATGGCGCAAGGATTTCGAGGTGGACAATATACCACATAGCCCTCGTTTCTTCCGCGTTATTAACGAAGTGCCAACGGTCCTTCTTATAGGAATCGTAATTCTTGCCGTAGTGAAGCCATTTTGATCTTTAAAATCCACTGGAAAACGGAGGTTTTTCCACGTCTCATCTTTTCGCGGCCAGAGAAAGCTGCTATATTAGTATCGTCGTATTTCCCTGCCAGACTTGTTGTGTGCAGAATTGCACGGTTCGCACCAATTTGAGTGACTAAGCCGCACAACCCTCAGCATACAAGCGGCATTTCGACAGCCCCACCTCATCCCATCAGTTCGCAGCATTTGTCTGCCCCTCAATCCCCCTACAAAAAGTCTTCCCAGTCATGCAAGAAATGAAACTTCAAGACCTAAAAGTAAAATCGCCAACAGAACTTCTGACTGTTGCTGAAGAGTTCGCGGTTGAGAACGCGAGTGCTCTTCGGAAGCAGGAGCTTATGTTTGCAATACTAAAGCAACTTGCTTCAAGAGATATTGAAATTACTGGAAATGGCGTCGTCGAGACATTGCAAGATGGATTTGGATTTCTTCGGTCGCCAGATTCTAACTATTTGCCTGGGCCGGACGATATTTATGTAAGTCCAAGCCAAATCAGGCGCTTTGGTCTGAGAACCGGCGACACCGTCGAGGGCCAAATAAGGGGACCAAAGGATGGCGAGCGCTATTTCGCCCTTCTAAAGGTCAACAAAATCAACTTCGACGATCCCGAAAAAATCCGGCACAAGGTGCATTTTGACAATCTGACACCTCTGTATCCCAATAGTTGGCTCAAGATGGAAACGGACCGGGCTGATTCGAAGGATCTTAGCCCGCGCGTTATCGACATCGTCGCCCCGTTAGGTAAGGGCCAGCGTGGCCTCATCGTTGCTCCGCCCCGCACGGGAAAAACCGTTCTCCTTCAGAATATTGCGCACTCAATCACTGCAAACCACCCCGAATGCTATCTCATCGTCTTGTTGATCGATGAGCGTCCAGAAGAGGTGACGGATATGCAGCGGTCGGTGCGCGGGGAGGTTATAAGCTCGACCTTCGACGAGCCAGCATCGCGGCATGTGCAAGTAGCTGAAATGGTAATTGAGAAGGCAAAAAGACTAGTCGAGCATAAGCTCGACGTCGTGATTCTTCTTGATTCCATCACAAGGCTCGGCCGCGCCTACAACACTGTTGTACCTTCCTCAGGCAAGGTTCTGACCGGCGGCGTTGACGCCAACGCCCTGCAGCGGCCCAAGCGCTTTTTCGGTGCTGCCCGCAATATCGAGGAAGGCGGATCGCTGACTATTATCGCCACGGCCCTTGTCGAGACCGGCAGCCGGATGGACGAGGTTATCTTTGAAGAATTCAAGGGAACCGGCAATTCGGAGCTCGTTCTTGATCGTAAAGTCGCCGACAAGCGCGTGTTTCCGGCGATGGATATAGCTAAATCAGGAACAAGAAAAGAAGAGCTTCTCGTTCCGCAGGCTCAGCTTAGGAAGATGTATGTTCTTCGCAGGATATTGAACCCAATGGGTCCGATGGATGGCATTGAATTCCTGCTCGACAAGTTGCGGCAGACCAAGACAAACGCCGATTTTTTCGACTCCATGAACACGTAGGCTTAACCAGCCCGCGGCCTTTTCTTCATAACGCGGCGGGTCTTGGCCGCGATGATTTTCTGCTTCCGTACCGGTTGACGGAGACGCAACCGGAAGCGTTCAACCAAACGGAGAAGTTCGGCCTGGCTCGAAGTATTTGTTTTTTGGAAGAGCTTCCGCATATGACTTTTGACGGTGTAAATTGAGATGTTTAGCCGGCTGGCGGTAACTGCGAGTGTGCGCGCTTCCATCAACTGCTTGAGCACCTTTTTTTCTGCCTTGCTTAATCCAAAGCTTTGGGCGATAGCGGAAAAGCCATAAGTGGCTGCTTCGTGGCCGCTGATGATGAAGAGGGCAAGTGCGGGCTCCATCCGTTCCCCGGAATGAACGGTGCGAAGATAACCGATAGCCCTATTCTTATCTTCCTGCGAATGCGGGAAGCATATCTCAAGCTCCTCCGGCTTCGCTTCCTTATCTGCCAGAGCGGTTTGTATCCGGGTGGCGATCTCGTCACTGGATGTACGATCTGGTCCGGAAAGATAGCCACCGGAACACCGGACGGGCCATCCGCCCTCCGCCATTTCCTTGGCGGCTTCGTTCGCAAAGAGGACTCCCGCGTCCGGGGAAAGTATGAAGATTGCAATATTAAAGATATTGAGCAACGAGCATAGGGCTTCATACGCCGGCTCTTGCACTTCTTTATCCCGACGAAGCGTATATAACGGCCACGCCTCAATCGACTTTAGCTCTTGCCGGCGTGATTCAAGCTGCCTCGGCCCATCGCTGGGCTGGGTATTTCTCTTTTTGAAGGATGTTTGTCTCATTTGCTACGCTTCCCACGATTGCGTCCCTGGAAGTTTGTATCAAATTTGCAATGAACGGCCCGTGCGATAACGCACGCAAATGAAGGATCACCTTCTTAATTTCTTGCGCTTCCGGGGAAATTTTGGCCTTTGTGGGAAGATTGGGAGATGATTTGCCTCCTTACATGCTCAACCGGGCAAAAGACGCTAGCTGGCCCTGTCACTGCAAGGCGTCGTGACTCTATATGGCTGACGCTGCGATCTGAACCGTAACTTGGCGCTCTTTCTTGAGCTCCTCTTTCAGCTGTTCCGGTTCCGTCAGAGGCAGGGAACAGCGCCCTCCAACGCAAACATAGGCTGTAATCTTGCCGTCGATGCGCGTTTTGCCGCTGGCTGGAGAGGCACGGGAAACCTCTTCGGCGTCTGTAATCCATTGTACGGCCGCATCTGGCAGGGACACCTCGGAGAGTGCTTTCAACCAAGTATTCGCGTCGCTGGATCCCTTCTCGCCAACCACGACCACATGCTGCGGAGCGATCAAGGTAAGAGCGCCTGACAAAAGCCCCGTATAGGCGATAGTCATCGTTTGCGCTGCCGCCTGGAACGCAGCGAGAAGCGAATCTGCGCGCTTAAGATAAGTGCTGTCGCCTGTAAATGTATAAAGATCGACGAGATTTTGCAGCATGGTCGCGTTTGGATTGGGCGTCGCATCATCGCTCGCCGAAAGTGGGCGCAAAATGAGATCACTGGTATCGTCTGCGGAGAGATAGTAACCGCCACTGTCCGCGTCATAATGGCGATTCATTATCGCGGTCCATCCAACCGCGTCGTCCAAATATCTTGCTTCATTCGTGACCTGGTAAAGTGCCAGAGCCGCAGAAATCATATTTGCATAATCAGCCGATGTCGCAGGCGCTTTGAGTTTGCCATTCCTGAACGAATGGAACAGACGGCCGCCTGAAATCATCGTCTCGGCCACAAAGCCGTAAGCCTCCGCCGCCAGCGCGGTCCACTTTGCATTCCGGAAGGCGCCGCCGGCATTTGCTAGTGCACGGATCGCAAGTCCATTCCAGTCGGCGAGCACCTTATCGTCCCAGCCCGGCTTTTCGCGCTTCTCACGAAACTCAAAGAGCTTCTGCCGGCATCGCTGGAGGGTAAGCTCCTCATCACGGCCGAGCAATGCCAGAGCATTCAAACGATTAAGGATGGTTTTGCCTTCCCAGTTTCCGCCTTCCGTCACATCGTAGACTTGTGCGAACAGGGCGGCTTCCTCGCCGCTCCCAAGCACGTTTGTTATTTCGTTCGCGGTCCAGACGTAGAATTTGCCCTCTTCTCCCTCGGAATCGGCGTCATAGGAGGAAGCAAATCCGCCGCTGCGAACGCGCATATCGCGCTCAAGCCACTGAATGGTCTCGGTGACGCGAGTTTTGAGCCTGTCCGACTGCGTCTCCTTCCAGACTTCGGTCATCAACTCGATGAGCAGCGCATTGTCGTAAAGCATCTTCTCGAAATGAGGGACAAGCCACCGTTCATCCACCGAGTACCGCGCGAAGCCGCCACCGAGGTGATCGTAGATGCCGCCCTGGCAGATGTGGAGGAGAGTGTTTTTGACAGCCTCAACGCAGGTCTTCAGTCCATAGCGGAGGCCCGCCTTCCAAAGAAAATGAAAGATCGCCGTATTCGGGAATTTTGGCGCTCCGCGCAGGCCGCCATTGGCCGGGTCTATAGCGCCGATGAACTTGCTGGCGACAGTTGCGAGCTGCTCATCCGAAAACGCTGGCGCTGCACCATAATTGAGCCGGGGCGTAAGCCGCGATTTCAGGTAGGCGGTGTTCTGCGCGATGGTCTCTTTTTCCTGAGCATAGACACGCGCCACATTCTCGAGCACCTGCCTGAAACTCGGCCGCCCAAAGCGCGGCGTATCTGGAAAATAGGTTCCGCCGAAGAATGGCATGCCGTCTGGGGTCAGGAACATGGTGAGCGGCCAGCCCCCTTGTTCTCCGAGTTCCTGAAGAGCGGTCATATACAGAGTATCAACGTCGGGTCTCTCTTCCCGGTCTACCTTGATGTTCACGAAAAGCTCGTTCATCAAGCTAGCGGTCTCTTCCTTTTCAAAGCTTTCGTGTGCCATCACATGACACCAGTGGCAGGCCGCATAACCGACTGAAAGCAGAACCGGCCGGTCCAGGCGCTGAGCTTCCTCGAAGGCTTCCTGGGACCATGGCCACCAGTGAACAGGGTTGTCTTTGTGCTGCTGGAGATAGGGGCTTGTTTCTTCGTGCAAACGATTTGATGCCATAGGCAACCTTGTTAAGCACCGTGTCTGGCGGGCGCTTGGGAAGTCAAAACGCGCTGTGCAATTATACTATTTTTAGGGATATGTGGCCTGCAACTCATTGCGCAAGACATTCGATTAGGAACTTGGCCGTGACTATCTGCGCCCTTTCCACACTGCCGGGCCGTTCAGCTGTGGCCATGGTCCGAATCTCGGGCCCAGCGACGAAGGGAACTTTGCAGTCTTTGTGCCAAGGAAATATCCCCGCCCCCAGGGTCGCAAGCTTGCGTAAGTTGCGTGATCCTCAAAGCGGGGAAGTGCTCGATCGCGGCCTTGTAATCTGGTTCCCCGGTCCGTCGAGTTTTACAGGTGAGGATATGGCGGAACTTCAAATTCATGGAGGAAGGGCTGTCATCAGCAACATTCTCGATGTTCTTATTCGGCTGGGACTTCGGATCGCCGAGCCAGGGGAGTTTACGAAGCGCGCATTCGAGAATGGCAAGCTCGATCTGACCGAGGTTGAAGGCCTTGCCGATCTTATAAACGCCGATACCCCAGCCCAACGCCGGCAAGCGCTCCTTCAAAGCGAAGGGGCATTGCGCAATCGTTATGAGGGGTGGCGCGCCACTCTCCTGCGGGCTATGGCCTATGTGGAGGCCAGCATTGATTTCTCGGATGAGCGGGATATCGCGGACGATGCATTCCAAAGGTCTCTTCCTGAAGTGCGCTTGCTGGCGGCGGAATTGGAACACGCTCTTCTCGATGGCAAGCGGGGCGAGATCGTCCGCGAAGGTATCCAAGTCGCTATTATTGGCGCTCCCAATGTCGGCAAGTCCAGCTTGCTGAACGCGATCGCGGGAAGGGAGGCGGCAATCGTCTTCGACGAGCCCGGGACCACACGCGACGTGATCGAGATCGCAGTGGATCTCGACGGCTTTCCCTTCGTATTTCGGGACACTGCAGGCCTTCGAGAGACGGAGAATGCCGTCGAGCACGAAGGCGTCCGGCGTGCTCTCGCGGCGGCAAGGGATGCGGACGTGATTTTGGCGGTCAAGGACGCAACGGAGTTTCTCCCTTGCTCCGCAGATTCGCCCCAGGCGCCAGCAGGAAAAGCTCCCCGGCAGGAAGGTTTATCGGCATTTTGGCTCCAAAACGGATATTGGCCCGGGACAAACGAAGAGGCTGCGGTCAGCCATGTGATTGTCGTTTGGAATAAGGTGGATTTGCTGCCGTCTCAACCGGAGGATTGTTATGAGAATCGCGTCGCCTGTTCAGCGAAGACAGGCAAAGGAATTGGGACTCTGAAGGAAGTGCTTGCTACTTTCGCACGCGATAACTTTGGGAAAGCGGAAGCTCCGCTCATCACGCGCGGCCGCCATCGCCAAGAGATCGAACGGGCATCACGTGCCATAGAATCGTTTCTTGCTCGTGGGGAAGCCGGCAATGAGACTGAACTCGCCGCCGAACATCTTCGCGAGGCAGCTGACGCTCTCGGGCGCCTCACAGGGCGTCTGGATGTGGAAGAGGTGCTCGGGCAAATCTTTTCTGAGTTCTGCATCGGCAAATGAGAGAGCGGCAACGTTTCACATGAAACAAGTTCTTTACGATGCGATGTGTAGACTTTCCCGCTTCTGATATTACGCTGGCGATGCGGTGAGTGCTTGAGACCACCGTTCCGCTTCTCTATCTTGCGATGCAATCTTCCTTTCCTATACGGTCTCAGAAGTGGCAAAGGCATTCGACGTTATTGTCGTAGGAGGCGGTCACGCCGGTTGTGAGGCGGCTGCCGCAGCTGCGCGCATGGGCGCGTGTACGGCACTCATCACGCACAAGTTCGAAACGATCGGCGAGATGTCGTGCAACCCGGCTATCGGCGGACTCGGCAAAGGCCATCTCGTGCGCGAGGTTGATGCGCTTGACGGGCTTATGGGCCGCGTAATCGATTGGGCCGGTATCCAATTCCGGATGTTGAACCGCTCGAAGGGACCGGCGGTGCAAGGCCCACGCGCTCAGGCGGATCGCAAACTTTATCGCCGGCACATGCAGGAAGCCATTACCGGGCAAGCCAATCTTGAAGTCATCGCTGAGCCCGTCGAGGATTTGCTTGTTGAGAAAGGCGCTGCGGCAGGCGTCCTTACTGGAAGCGGGGAAGAATTTCGAGCAAGCGCTATTGTCATCACCACCGGCACTTTTCTAAGAGGCGTCATCCACGTAGGCGAAAAGAGTATTCCGGCGGGGCGCGCCGGCGAAGCACCGGCAATCCGGCTTGGCGAAAGGCTTTACTCGCTGGGCCTTCGGATGGGCCGGCTGAAAACCGGAACTCCAGCGCGGCTCGACGGCCGGACCATCGACTATTCCGGGCTTGAAGCGCAGCCTGGCGATGAGCGGCCGGTACCGTTTTCGTTTTTGACTCCTGAGATTACAGCGCCCCAGATTGCCTGCCACATCACTTACACCTCGCAGGAGACGCATGCGATCATTACCGCGAATATTCATCGCGCGCCCATGTATTCGGGACAGATCGAAAGCATTGGCCCGCGCTATTGCCCCTCGATCGAAGATAAAGTCGTCCGCTTCAAAGATCGCAACAGTCATCAGATTTTTCTTGAGCCTGAGGGCTTGGATGCCCACACCGTTTACCCGAACGGTATCTCAACCTCGTTGCCGGAGGATATTCAGCGCGCATTCCTAAAGACGATCCCTGGTCTGGAAAATGCAGCGGTGATACGGCCCGGCTACGCGATCGAGTATGATTATGTAGACCCCCGCGAACTTTTGCCCTCCTTGGAACTAAAGCGGCTGGCGGGCCTGTTTCTAGCGGGACAAATAAACGGGACCACCGGCTACGAGGAGGCTGCTGGCCAGGGCCTTGTCGCTGGAATAAATGCGGCACTAAAGGCTGCTGGCGGGCATGCCGATTTTGTGATTTCCCGCACTGATGGCTACATTGGCGTCATGATCGATGACCTCGTGACGCGGGGGGTCTCTGAGCCTTATCGGATGTTTACGAGCCGCGCCGAATATCGCCTTCGTCTACGCGCCGATAACGCCGACGAGCGACTCACGCCTCTTGGTTGCCGGATTGGAAGCGTTGGAAGCCTTCGTGAGGCTGCTTTCGCCAAGAAGTCCGCGGAACTTGCCTCTTCGTGGCAGCTTTTGGAAAAGTTTACGCTGACCCCTGACGAGGCCGCTCGCCATGGCATAGCACTCAATCGCGATGGCCGGCGGCGCTCAGCTTTCGATCTGCTTGCGCTTCCCGATATGAATATCAAGCGGCTTTCGGCTGTGTGGCCAGAGCTGTCGGAAATCCCGGAGGCGACGGCGGAACGCCTTCAGGTTGATGCGCGCTACGCCGTTTATATGGACCGGCAGGAAGCCAGCATCTTGGCTTACAGGAAGGATGAGGCGGTTGCTATTCCCGCCGCCCTCGACTTCGCCGCCATTTCCGGCTTGTCAAACGAGGTTAGGCAGAAGCTCCAACGCCACCGTCCCGCAACGCTCGCTCAGGCCTCACGGATAGACGGCATAACGCCTGCGGCGTTGATGCTTATTCTTGCTCATATGCGGAAGGCGAGCAAAGCGGCGTAGGCGGCCAATAAAAGAAAAGCACAAAGTGAAACTATCCGCATTATCCGCTACGTACTCCTTTTGCTGTTCGATATAGTGCGCCTACTTGGATGAAGAGCAAAAGAGAGTGGCTAAACTAGCGCGGATCGAGAATGCCGCAGACTTCGCGCGTTTCTTCTCTGTTTCACATGAAACACTGGATAAGCTTAAGCTCTATGAGCGTCTGCTTATCCAGTGGCAAAAAGCCGTGAACCTGATTGCGCCGGCGACGATCCCTCGAATATGGGGGAGGCATTTCGCGGACTCGGCACAATTGCTTTCGCTAGCGCCGGGTGCTCGCATTTGGGTGGATCTTGGTTCCGGAGGGGGATTCCCAGGGCTTGCGATTGCTATTATGCTTGCGAATCAGAAAGAGTGTTGTGTGCATCTTATCGAGAGCAATTCCCGCAAGTGCGCTTTTCTTTCGGAAGTGGCGCGGCAAACCGGGGCTCCTGCGAAGATACAGAATGCGCGCATCGCCGATGCCGCGTCCGCACAGGTGGTTCCTGCCGCGGATGTGATAACTGCCAGGGCTTTGGCACCCCTAGGCGAATTGTTGGGCGAAGCTCTGCCATTCTTCAGTAATGCGTCTGCCGGGTTGTTTCTGAAAGGCCGAGAGGCCGGAGTAGAAATCGCTGAGGCCCGGAAACGCTGGGTTTTCGATGTGAAAATCCACCCCAGCATCAGCGATGAGGAAGGAAAGATCTTGGAGATCCGGAAACCGGTGCTGAAACGGGGTGGCCAGCAGTGACGAAGAGAAATGAGAAGCAAATGAGGGTATTCGCGGTCGCCAATCAAAAGGGCGGTGTTGGCAAGACAACAACTGCAATCAATCTTGGAACGGCCCTGGCGGCGGCTGGCGAGCGTGTTCTCGTCGTCGACCTTGATCCGCAGGGAAATGCCAGCACAGGCCTCGGGGTTGCGGAGGACGCTCGCCACGTCTCCACTTACGACGTTCTTGCGGGTGCGGCGGCGCTTGAGCAGGCCATGACGCCTGCGGCCGTCCCCGGTCTTTTCGTAGCACCGTCCACCCGGGATTTGGCTGGTCTTGAACCGGAGATTTCGGCGGCTCCGAACCGAGCCTACTTTCTGCGGGACGCCATCGCCTCGCTGCGTGCCTCTGAAAAGGATCGTGCTCCGAATGACAGGCTGGGATACGTCCTTATCGATTGCCCGCCGTCTCTGAGCATTTTAACTCTGAACGCGCTTGCAGCGGCCGATGCAGCTCTGGTACCGGTCCAATGCGAGTTCTTTGCCCTCGAGGGTATCACGCAGCTGAAAGAGACCATCGATTTTGTGCGTTCAAGCCTCAATCCATCGCTCGAGATACACGGGGTCGTTTTGACCATGCACGACGGCCGCACGAAACTTTCGGATGAGGTTGCCACGGAAGTGCGTCAGTTCTTCGGCCAGAAGGTTTACGAAACCGTGATCCCACGGAACGTACGTGTAGCCGAGGCGCCCTCCCATGGTAAGCCGCTACTCCTTTACGATCACAAGAGCGCCGGCAGCCGCGCCTACGTGGATCTTGCCGCCGAGATGATCAGCCGCGAGCGTGCCACGGCCGCGGCTGCAGCTTAGTCAGCATCCAGCGGTGCGTCCTAGAGCGTAATCTTTGCAAATGATGGGCTCGGGCCTGCGTCGGCCTCCCCAAACTTTTGAGCCGGAGAAGCGACATGGAATCACGATCGGGGGCCGCAGCTACGGGGCCGTCACCTGTTCAGAAAAATCGCTTGGGGCGTGGGCTTGCTTCGCTTATCGGCGACAATGTGCCGGTTAATGGCCGGGTGCTCCCCGCAAATGGCGAAAGCCGGATGGTGCCAATTGACCGAGTCCGGCCAAGCCCTCTCAATCCTCGAAAGAATTTCGAGCAAACGCCTCAAGCAAAATTAGAACTTGAGGAACTGGCTGCCTCGATCCGGGAAAAGGGCCTTGTGCAGCCTTTGGTAGTCCGCCCTGCCGATGCTACCGGTACTTATTACGAGATTGTCGCCGGAGAACGTCGCTGGCGCGCCGCGCAGAAGGCTTCGCTTCACCTAGTTCCCGTTATCGTCCGCTCGCTTTCCGATCAGGAAGCGCTTGAGCTTGCGATAATCGAAAATGTTCAGCGCTCCGATCTGAACGCGATCGAAGAGGCGGGAGGCTATCGAGAGCTGATCGAGCGTTTCGGCTATACTCAAGAGGAACTTGGCCAAATTATCGGTAAAAGCCGAAGCCACCTTGCCAATACGATGCGGCTCCTAAAGCTGCCCGATAGCGTGCAAGCGCTTGTTCGTGATGGATCGTTGAGCGCGGGGCACGCAAGAGCACTTATCGGTCGCGACGATGCCGAAACCGTTGCTAAGGAAATCGTAAAGAAAGGCTTGAATGTCCGTGACGTCGAGGCTCTCGTCATGGGCCGGAAAGCCGGCGATGGGTCCGCTTCCACAAAAGCGATCGCTCCGCAAAAAGATGCGGATACACGAGCAGTGGAGCGTGAGATTTCGGATGCTCTAGGGCTTTCCGTCGTCATAAACCCAGGGAGCGGCGAGGCCGGAGAGGTGATTGTGCGTTATAAGACGCTGGAGCAGTTTGAGACAATTCACAAGGCTTTGCTTGGCCCGGGAAGGGGCTAAAGAGCCCTAGAAGGGAAGGCAGCTACCCGGCGCACTTCGCACGGCTTCCTGAAGAGGCTTCGCCCGCGATCCCAAGAAGAAGGTTTGCAGTCAAATCCGTTGCGAGCGCCGGCTTGAGGCGTATTTCCTTCACCGCTTCATTGACCTTGCAAATCTGAGCGGCCAGTGTCCCTGCCGGCCAGCGGCGGACCTGGGCTGCTAAATTATCCTGCTGTTTGAAGAAGACCGGAGGCCGAAGCGCCTTGATGGCTTGTACAACAGGAACCCCGGCATCGGCCTCTACTCGCAACGAATGCAAGCGCAGCAAAGCAGTTGAAAGCACGGCCGATATCGGGGAAACGTTCTGCTCTACAGCCACGAAGCGCTCTAAGGCGAGCAAAGCCTGCCTCGCGTCTCCGTTGAGGGCATAATCGATGATCTCCGAGAGCCCCGCAGTTTGTTGGTCAATGAGGCACTCTTCAACGTCACAGACAGTAATGCGGGACTTTTTTCCAGCGAACGTCATCAGCTTTTCGGTCTCGGTTCGCGCCAGCGCCGATGAATAATCCGTTCGTATCGCAATCAGCGCCGCAGCCTCTTCCTCGATTGAAAAGCCTGCCGTCGAGACCTGGCGCGCTATAATGGCTCTAAGGCTTTCCCGATCTTCTCCGTAGCATGCGATCGCAGCCAAATTAGCCTTCGCCTCAAATGTCTGTACGAGCTTATGGCTTTTCCTGAGATCAGGCGCCTGGACGATAAGATAGGATTCCGCCAGGGAAGCAGCGGGAAGGCCAGCGAGCTCGGGTTGAGCCTTTGCGGGGCACGCTGTAAGCCATACAATCTTTGTGGTCCCGAACAGCGAGCAGGTCGCAAGTTCCATCCCGCACCGGGCAGGATCTGGGGCGATGTCACCCTCGTGCAAGCGGATGATTTCGGCATCCTGTCCCAGCCTTGCAGCGAGCGCTCCCACAACTCGTTCCGCCCTGGCTGCAATTTGTGCGCTATCGGAGCCGTAAAAGAGAAATCCGCGCACCGCTGGCGGCGGTGCAAATAGAAATTTATCGGATGACGATGCGCTTGGCGCAACCATGGTAAGGGGAGCTGAAATCAGATTGCGCTAAGCGGGCCGGGACAAGAAGGCGGCCACCCGCGTCTTCAGGTCGTCCGCCAAGCTGCGCGCTGCACGATTTTCGGCATCAAGCACAGCGCGCGTATCGCCGTAGGTGGACCCGGTAACGCCGGTTACACCCGTGAGGTTGTATGCCGCCTGTGTGCTGCTGTAAGCTTTGAAAACTACTTGGTTATCTTTGATGCGCACAAGCCGGAACTCGGCATCGAGCTCAAGGATCTGGCTCGTTGGCAGGCCCTGCTGCGTCACGAGAGCGTTTCTCACGCCTTCACGAAGGGCCACGTCAAGCCGGTAAATCGGTGCGGATGGTTCTCCGCCGCCCGTGGTACCGAATATCAGTTCATTCCGCAGCCGCTGTCCGGTCCGGCTCGGAATTGTCGCAATCTGCACCGCCTTCATGGCTTCGCTAACGTTCGCACCGCCATATTCGGTGGTGGCGTAGAGGGGATGAAAGCCGCAACCGCCTGTGCTGATGCCAAGCAGACCTGCCACGACAACCGCGACCGCATGGCCGAATGGGCGGCAGCTGCGTTTCGAGAACTCAGGCCACGACATTGACGATCCTTTCAGGTACCACAATCACCTTCTTAATAGGACGTCCATTAACCGCGCGAGTGACGCTTTCAAGGCGCAGCGCCGCAGCTTCAAGATCGGCGCGGTCGGCGTTGCGCGAAACGATGATTTCATCCCTTCGCTTTCCATTTACCTGTACGGCAATGGTCACGGTATCGTCAATGAGCAAGCTTCGCTCAACCTCGGGCCAGCTCTCATTTGCAAGCAAAGTGTTGTAGCCTAGCAGCGCCCAGCCCTCTTCCGCTAGATGCGGCATGAATGGGTTGATCGAGTGCAGGAAAAAGATCAGCGCTTCCCGCAAGGCAAAACCGAACGACGGATCAGCATGGCGGGCTTTATCCTGCAGAGCGGAGCTCAATACATTTGCGAACTCGTAAGTGGCCGCGATCGCGCGGTTGAAGCGTAGGCCCTCGATTTCTTCCGCTACTGCATTCAAGCTCTTATGCGCCGCCCGCCTTAGAGCTTGCGCCCCAGGGCCGAAGCCATCTGGCATTTTCGATGATGGATCAGGCAGTAGCGGCAGTGCCTCATTCAAAAGGCGCCAGCATCGTTGAATGAAGCGCCAGGCGCCCTGCGCGCCTTCTTCGGTCCAAAGAACATCGCGTTCGGGAGGGCTATCGGAAAGCATGAACCAGCGCGCGGTGTCCGACCCATAATGGCTCGTGAAAATGTCTGGGTCGATCGTGTTCTTTTTCGACTTGGACATCTTCTCGACGGGCCCGATTTGAACCGGCGGGCGGTTCCGATCAGCGAGATAGGCCTTTCGGACGCCATCAGCCGTCTCTATCACGACCTCGGCCGGGTCGATCCAATTCTGTTTGTCATCGTGATAAGTCTCGTGCAGCACCATTCCCTGTGTGAAAAGCGCCGCGAAGGGCTCCGTTATGTCAAGATAGCCGCAATCTCTCATCGCCCTCGTGAAGAAGCGTGCGTAGAGCAAGTGAAGGATAGCGTGCTCCACCCCGCCGATATATTGGTCGACAGGCATCCAGTAATCCACGCGCGCTCGATCCACCGGCTCGCGCGCATGCGGCGAACAGAAACGAGCAAAGTACCAGGAGCTGTCCACGAAGGTGTCGCAAGTGTCGGTTTCGCGCGTTGCCGGACCGCCGCAGGATGGGCATTTTACGTGCTTCCACGTTGGGTGGTGGTCGAGAGGGTTTCCCGGCTTATCGAAGGAGACATCGTGCGGCAACAGAACTGGAAGATCTTTGTCGGGAACGGGTACCACTCCACATTTCGCGCAGTGAATCATGGGTATCGGACAGCCCCAATAGCGCTGCCGGGAAACGCCCCAATCGCGCAATCGAAAGGTGGTGCGTTTCTCTGCCATGTTGCGTCTGGCAAGACGGCTGGCTACTTCCTCTTTGGCCTCATCGACCGTCATGCCGTTTAGAAAAGATGAGTTCGCCAAACGGCCCGGCCCTACATAAGCTTCGTTGCCGATCTTGAATGTGGCCGGGTCTTGGCCCTCAGGAATGACAACAGCCTTTACCTTCAGCCGGTACTTGCGGGCGAAATCGAGGTCACGCTGATCATGTGCCGGACATCCGAAAACTGCGCCGGTGCCGTACTCCATCAATATGAAGTTGGCCACGTAAACAGGCAGTTTGGTTGTCGAGCGAAAAGGATGGGCCGCCAGAATCCCGGTAGCGTAGCCCTTCTTCTCGGCCCGGTCTATTTCCTCCTGCGCGGTCCCGATCCTTCGGCATTCCTCGATAAACTCCCTCAGCTTTGGATCCGACTTGGCAAGTTCCTGTGCGAGAGGGTGTTCCGGAGAAATACCTATGAAGCTCGCGCCGAAGATGGTATCGGGCCGTGTGGTGAAAACTTCAACCTCATGAAATCCCGAAGGCAATCTTTCCCCGGACACGCGGAAGCGCATCAACAAGCCTTCGCTCTTGCCGATCCAGTTGCGCTGCATCGTACGTACTTTTTCTGGCCAATCGTCCAGCGTGTCCAGGCTTTTCAGTAGGTCATCGGCATAGTGCGTAATCTTAAAGAACCACTGCGCCAGCTCTTTCTGTTCGACAATCGCGTTGGAACGCCAGCCGCGGCCGTCGATCACTTGCTCATTGGCCAAGACGGTGTTATCGACAGGGTCCCAGTTTACTTTGCTTTTCTTCCGATAAACAAGACCAGCTCTGTAAAAATCAAGAATTAGACGCTGCTGCTGGTGATAATATTCAGGATCGCAGGTGGCGAATTCTCGCGTCCAATCCAAGGACAATCCAATGCGCTTCAGCTGAGCACGCATTATCCGGATATTTTGATAAGTCCAGTCGCGTGGGTTGATTTTCTGCTGCATCGCCGCGTTCTCGGCGGGCAGTCCGAACGCGTCCCATCCAAATGGGTGAAGAACGTTGAAGCCTTTCGCTCGCTTGAAGCGGGCGACCACATCGCCCATCACATAATTGCGAACGTGCCCCACATGAATGCGCCCCGATGGATAGGGAAACATTTCAAGCACGTAGTATTTTGGTTTCTCTGGATCTGCGGAGGTGACAAATGTCTTCTCCTCTTCCCAGATCTTCTGCCAATGTTTCTCGCGCTCGGGCGCGTTATAGCGTTCTATTGCCATGATTGAGTATCCTGCGCGGGCGCGGCAAAAGGGTATGCCCGATATGAAGTTGAAACCCAGCGCGGGTCAAGAGAAGCTCGCGATATGACAGACCAAGATCAACGGTTGAATGCGCGAGCGATCGAAGAACGTTATGTTTCGATCATGGAGCGCGCCTGGCGCGCAACAGAGGCTGCCGGCCGCGAACCTGCCACAGTTAGAGTTGTGGCTGTGACAAAAACTTTTGCCGCGGAGACAATCCTTCCCGTGCTGCAACAGGGTCATCGGCATTTCGGCGAAAACCGCGTGCAGGAGGCTATGCAGAAGTGGCCACCGTTGAGGGCACAGTTTCCGGGAGTGGAGCTTCATCTGATAGGGCCACTGCAAACGAACAAGGCGAGCGAAGCGGTGGCCATGTTCGATTGCATTGAAACACTCGACCGGCCAAAGCTCGCAGCCGCGGTCGCACGCGAAGTCCAACGGCAAGGCAAAGCGCCGAAACTGCTCATTCAGGTCAATACTGGCCTGGAACCGCAAAAGGCTGGCGTCGCTCCGGAGCACGCCAGTAAGTTTGCCGGGCAGTGCAATCGCGAGTTCGGATTGCCAGTCAGCGGGCTGATGTGCATTCCGCCCCTTGAGGAAGATCCTCTGCCGCATTTCGAGATGCTCGCGGCATTGAGGGACCGCTTAGGACTGCCAGAGCTGAGCATGGGCATGAGCGCGGACTTCGAAATCGCGATCGCCGCCGGTGCCACCATCGTCAGGGTTGGAACCGCGATTTTGGGAGCCGCTGATGCCGCCTTCCTGGCCAAGGTTTAGGGCACGGCGGCCATTCCTTCTTACCCGCTCTTGCGTTGCCACCAACCTTTGCGGGCCGGACCAGTCCTGACTGGTTTTGGCCTTGGCTCCTTGACTGGCGCGGCCGGCGCAGCTCTTTCCACCAGCGGAGTTGGCTCTGCTGGCGGCGAAATCTCCTTCAGCTCAACTGGGTGCGTTCTCACTTCATGCCGTTGATCGGGTTCACTTTCGGCAGCCAACGTGTTCCCGGCGCGTTCCGGTGTGAGGTTTTCCGCTGCGGGCTCTGCCTTCGGCTGAACATGTTCATGCCCCTGTTCCACGGGACTCTTCGTTAAAGGCCCAAGCTCCAAATTTTTCGGGAAGCGAACATCGAAAGAAATAACGGGCTGCTCTCCCAGTCCTGGTATGTTTCCAGGCTCATTTGTGGGGGATTCTCCGCTGCCCTCAAAATCTTCCCGGTGACGGCGGCCGCCCCGCCTGCCCCTGCGCCTATTTCGGCGGAATTGGCTTTCCTGTTCGCTTTCGCCGCCATTCCCTGCGGAAACACCCTCGGGCGCCGCCGGCTTCTCGTCGCCTACATCACCGCTATGGTGCTCATCGGCTTCTTTATCGGCGTCATCCAGTTCGAACTCTGCCGGCGCAGCCGCCCCATTTTGTAAGAAAGGCTCATTTGGTTGTTCACTCCGCCCCCGCCTCCGCCTGCGCTTGCGCCGCGGGGAACGTTTGTCATCGCCGTCTGCGGTAGCTTCATCTTCCTCCTCAGGGACCTCCACCGGTTCCATTTGTATCGCTTTGGACTCGGCGAGGACAGGAGCGCTCGCTGTGGCGCCCCTCGTCAGTGCGAAGTGACCGCCATGAGCGTTTTCATCCATTTGAATGACAATCGAAACTCCGTAACGGATTTCTATGTCTCGGAGATAAGCGCGCTTATGATTGAGAATGTACAATGCCGACTCTGTGGCAGCGGTGGCAGTGATGTCAGCCGCACCTTGAGTGCGCAGATTGTCCTCGATCGAGCGCAGGATCATCAAAGCCACTGACTCTGTGGATCGAATGTGGCCTACGCCCTGGCATACCGGGCAGGGCATCGTGGAAACTTCAACGACGCCTTGGCGCAAGCGCTGGCGGGACATCTCAAGCAGTCCGAAATGGCTGATGTGCCCGACCTGGATGCGCGCGCGATCATGACGCAGAGCCTCTTTGAGTCTCCGTTCGACCGCGCGATTGTTGCGGCGCTCGTCCATATCGATGAAATCGATGACGATCAGGCCCGCCAGGTCACGAAGGCGGACCTGCCGAGCGACCTCTTCCGAGGCTTCGAGATTGGTCTTAAGCGCGGTGTCCTCGATGGAGTATTCCCGGGTAGCTCTGCCGGAATTCACATCGATGGCTACAAGCGCCTCTGTTTGGTTGAGCACAATATATCCGCCGGAACGAAGAGTAACGACGGGGCTGAACATTTGATTGAGCTGGCGCTCGACCTCATACTTGGTAAAGACCGGCTCGGGGTCCTTATACAATATGACGTTCTTTGCGTGGCTCGGCATGAGCATCCGCATGAAATCTTTAGCCTCGCGATGGGCCTCATCGCCAGCGACAATGATTTCATCGATGTCCTTATTGTAGAGATCGCGGATCGACCGCTTTATAAGGTTGCCTTCCTCATATACGAGGCATGGAGCGGTGGATTTCAGGGTGAGATCGCGCACATTTTCCCAAAGCCGGAGGAGATATTCGAAGTCACGTTTGATTTCGGCTTTCGTACGAGAGGCACCAGCGGTTCTGATGATGAGCCCCATGCCTTCCGGCACATCAAGCTCCTGCGCGATTTCCTTAAGCCGCTTCCGATCGGCGGGCACCGTGATCTTGCGGGAAATTCCTCCGCCGCTGGGTGTATTTGGCATCAGGACAGTATATCTGCCCGCAAGCGACAGGTACGTGGTCAGCGCCGCACCCTTTGTGCCGCGCTCCTCTTTAACGACTTGAATGAGCACAATCTGGTTGCGCTTTATAACTTCCTGGATCTTGTAATGACGCCAACGCCGCTTGTGACGTTGCGGCAATTCTTCGAGCGCGTCTTCTGAACCTACCATTTCTACCGGGGCAGGAGCCTGTGGCTCCGGCACTGAAATTACGCCGCCTGTGTCTTCCGGCGAGCTTTCCCAGTTCGGTTGGGTGTCGGTTTGCTCGTTACTAACCCGCGAGGCCGCTTCTTCCTCCCCGTCCTCAGACACTTGTCTTGGAAACGGCGGCTGCGCGCCGGCAATGCCGTTTGCGTTTGCCTCGGTTGCCTGATCTGCTGCCGCGTCGTGGCCGGCTTCATTTTCCGTGGGCTTTGCGCTTGCCGTGGTTTCGACATCCCCCGGATAGCTAGGAATCTCATCGCGCGCTTCTTCCGCCCGGGCTATGGCCTCCGCAAATTCTTCGTAAACTGCAGGTGGGAGTGCCGCTTCAAGCGCAATCGGAGCCTGTGAGAACCCGCGTTCGCCCTCGTCTTGAAGGCCTAATGCGGCATCCGATTCGCCCGCTGCTGTTGCGGGCGTGGTATCGAGGGGCCGTTCCTGTGCGGAGTCTGCGTGATCTCGGTCCGAAGCGGGGCTGTCCGAGCCGGCCTCTACTGAATCGGCTGCGGGCTGTGACTCAGCCTCATCCGTGTTTCCGGTATCGTTACCCTCTGCGCGGGCTTTGCGTTCCTGCGCTTCTTCTTTCATAAGCGCTTCGCGAACTGCTACCGGTATCTGGTAATAATCGGGATGAATTTCGGCGAACGCCAGGAAGCCGTGGCGGTTGCCTCCATAATTCACGAATGCGGCCTGCAACGACGGCTCGATGCGAGCCACCTTCGCGAGATAGATGTTTCCCCTAAGTTGCTTGCGTGTAGCCGATTCGTAGTCGAACTCCTCAACCCGATTGCCACGAGTCACCACCACCCTGGTCTCCTCCGGGTGGGTGGCGTCGATTAACATTTTGTTTCCCATTGTAAATTCTTCCCAGCACGCCCGGAGCCAGGCGGAGTCTCGCGATTATGTTGGCATAATCGATCGGACCGTCTTGCTGGGCGGCGTTTTGGTTGATCGCGGGCTCGCTACACCCATTCAGCCTCAAGCCGAAAAGGGTCCCTTTTGCCGATAGCGGCTTGTCGCAACCGCATTTGGCATCGTCTGAAAAAAGCAAGCTTAAGCGCGAAGTTGACATGCTTTGAGATCTGGTTCGCCGGCAACCATCTAACGATGAGCGGCGTCACCACGCTCCGTGGTTATTATTTTTTCAGGACTTTCATCCTGGCTGCTTAACGACGATCGCTTGTATCGCCCCTGTTAGATTGTGGGCATAGCGCGATTGTCAAACATTCTTCCGCTGGCCGGGTACCTTCGTTGGCTCGGCATAGAGCCAAGGTTAACCTGACCAGGGTTGATATATCTTTAATAAATCGTGTTCGCCCCTCCTGCAAGCAAGACCTAGCGGGTTGCGGTTAAAATCGCGAAAATCAATCAAGCCAGAAGCCGTGTAGACGCCACCATCTGGGGTGATATAAGCGCCGTCTTAAGAGGGGGCGAAAGGTCGGCGGATGAGAAAGATCCGAAGAAGCCTAAGATTTGAAGCATTGAGAGCAATCATATTGACGGCTCTTCTAACCCTTGGGATCGCCCCACTTTTCGGAGGTGAGATTACACTAAACGCGGAAATTGGCGGTGACCTGACGCGTACGCGGTTTGTGGCATTTCTTTCGAAACGGGTCGAATTCCGAATTTTTTCCATTGGCGACCCCTATAGGATCGTGGTCGATCTCCCCGAGACCGATATTCAAGTTCCGAGCGGCACTCATCGCGGACTTGTTCTTTCGTCGCGGTCAGGACTGCTAACGCAAGGAAAATCGCGAATCGTTATCGATCTGGCGCACCCAGCGCTGGTTGAGAAATCAGAGCTGCTGCCGCCCGAAAACGGTCTGCCGGCCCGGCTCATTATTGAACTGGTAAAGTCGACACACAAAGCATTTTTGGCAGCAAGCAAGGCTTCCCCGCCTCCAAAAACGGAAGTCTCGGCTGGAGAGATTTCCACCCAGGAGCAAAATAGCGCCGACAAGCGCCCGCTCATCGTCGTCGATCCTGGCCACGGCGGCGTCGACGCTGGTGCGCTAGGCTTTTCGACCCGTACTCCCGAAAAGGATGTTACATTCGATTTCAGCAAGTCGCTGAGAGACAAGCTTGAAGCATCGGGAAGATATCGCGTTCTCATGACGAGAACTCTTGATGTGTACGTGCCGCTAGATGACCGCGCAGAAATGGCTGCGGGTCCAAAAGCCGATCTTTTAGTATCCATTCACGCAGATGCGCTGGACGCGAGGCGCCTTGGAGTAAAAAGCCTCCAGGAAGTGCGCGGGGCAACGGTTTACACGCTGTCTGAAGAGGCTTCTGACGAGCAAGCCAAAATCCTCGCTCAAAATGAGAACAAGGCCGACATCCAAGCTGGCATTGGCAGTGAACGGGTTACACAAGCCGTATCGGCCGAAATAAATAACATTCTTAGCGACCTCGAGAGCCGTGGTAAAAAAAACAGGTCGCTTGCGTTGGCAAACTATCTAATTGAGCATTTGAAAAACAAAGTGAGATTCAACATTCGCCCGCACAGATCCGCGAATTTGAGGGTGCTGAAAGCCGCGGGCGTTCCAGCCATACTGATAGAACTTGGTTATCTAAGTAATAGCGAGGACGAGAAGCTTCTGATATCTCCGGAGTGGCGAGCCAAAACTGCCGCGCAATTGGCCGATACGATAGATGCCTTCATGTCGGAGCGGCAAGCACGTCTGCCACTCTAGATTCACCAGGCGTTGTGGAAAATGAGATAAAAAGTCAATTTGTGTGTCAGGCAAGCAGCCTTCGCCTTCATCCAGTTGTCGCGCCAGGAATCTTATGGCTTAGTCCAAAAGGTCCGGGGGCTTATCTGTCACAATTTCGCTATGCCATTATGGTCGTGATGCCGAACATCCGTGTTTCTTCGCATTCGCTGCCTAGTATCCCGCATAAGCAGGCTAGAAACTGATGCAAATCAATTTGTCCGTGAAGCCCCCTGTCAGGAGAAGGCGCCGCAAAAGCTGGCTTTTAAGCCTTCTTGGGTTTGCTTTCACGGCAGGCGTATTTGTTTTTCTCGCCGCTGCCGGGGGCGCAGCCTACTTTCTCTGGAGCATCTCTAGGGACTTGCCCGATTATGATAAGCTTTCGAACTACAAGCCCCCAGTGATCACGAGGGTTCACGCCGGGGACGGCAGGCTAATTGCGGAATTTGCGAAGGAGCGCCGCATTTATGTTCCCGTGCAGGCAATGCCAAAGCTTCTCATAAACGCCTTCCTGGCGGCGGAAGATCAGAATTTTTATGAGCACCATGGCATCGACTTTCGCGGCGTCGCGCGCGCACTGTTCAACAACTTAATCAGAAAGAAAAGGGAAGGCGCTTCGACGATCACGCAGCAAGTCGCGAAAAATTTCCTGCTGACGAATGAGCAGACCTTCATGCGAAAAGCGAAAGAGGCAATTCTCGCTGTTCGCATAGACCGGGCGTTTACCAAGGATCAAATTCTCGACCTTTATCTCAATCAAATTTATCTTGGCGGGGGTGCCTATGGCGTTGCCGCGGCGGGGCTGCGCTATTTCGGCAAGGAGTTGCATGAGCTCCAGATTCATGAAGTCGCCTATCTGGCCGCGCTCCCGAAGGAGCCGTCGAAGCTTCAGCTGACTACAGCTCGGGGCAAGAACTTCCAGGAAGCTCTCGCGCGCAGGAATGCCACCATCGACAATATGGCCCGATTCAAGTTTATAACCGTTGCGGAAGCCGAGAGCGCGAAGAAGATGCCGCTCGAAATGACGAGCAGGCAGATCGGACCGTCCACCTTTGCAGCGGAATATTTCGCTGAAGAGGTCCGGCGCTCGCTTGTCGATCTGTTCGGGCAGGACGAAAACGACCCCACGAATTCAAGCCTCTATACGGGCGGCTACTCTGTCCGTTCTACCCTTAATCCGAACTTACAGCTCATGGCGCGGGAATCGTTGCGCGCAGGTCTTGTGAATTTTGACCGGAAGCATTCTGGGTGGCGGGGACCCATCACTCACATTGACGCCGCAAGTGGCGACTGGGGTGCAGGTCTCTCTCAGGTGCCGTCGCTCGCGGACGTGGAACCTTGGCGAATTGGCGTAGTGCTGCAATCGTCGAAGGACGTGGCTGTCGTTGGCTTGCAGCCTACCCGCTTGCCGAACGGTACTTTCGATACACGGCGCGAGACAGTCGAATTGCGAGCCGAGGGCCTGAAGTGGGCGTTGGAGAGTGCCAAGTCCAAGGCGCGGTTAAAAACTGTACCCGGCGTCAGTGACATTTTGACAGCAGGCGACGTCGTCTATGTCTCGCCCCCAACGGAGCTTGATCCCCCAGCAAAAGAGAGCAAACGGAATACCAAGCAGGCAAAAGCCGAGGAAAAGCCTTCGAGTTCGTCCTGGCAATTAATGCAAGTGCCGCAGATCGGCGGAGCCGCTATTGTGATGGATCCTCATAATGGCAGAATTCTAGGACTGGTTGGGGGCTTTAGCTTTGCTGAAAGCCAATTCGACAGAGCTGTGCAAGCCCGGCGCCAGCCGGGTTCAGCATTCAAGCCCATCGTCTATGCTGCCGCCCTCGATAATGGCTACACGCCAGCGACGATTGTCAATGATGCCGTTATTGCCATTGATCAGGGCAATGGGCAGGGACTTTGGCGTCCGGATAATTACGACAAGCAAGTCCATGGACCGTCGCCATTGCGTATCGGGATCGAAAAATCCAGGAATCTTATGACGGTCCGGCTCGCGCAAGACATCGGTATGCCGATCGTCAGCGAGTATGCGCGGCGCTTCGGAGTTTACGATGACCTCCCGCCTCTCCTTTCCATGGCGCTTGGCGCCGGTGAGACGACGCTGCTCCGTCTGACGACCGCCTATTGCATGTTTGCGAACGGCGGGAAGAAAATCTCATCAACCTTCATTGACCGCATACAGGATCGCTATGGCCGCACCATCTGGCGCCACGATCAGCGCAAGTGCGACAGTTGCGACGCTGATGCCTGGCATGGCCAAGACGTTCCGCAATTGCCGGACGATCGCAAGCAGATCGTTGATCCCATGACGGCCTATCAAGTCGTGTCCATGCTTGAGGGCGTTGTGATCCGGGGAACGGGCGCAATGATCAACAAGAGAGTTGGAAAGCCTCTGGCGGGTAAGACAGGAACGACCAATGAAGAAAAGGACGCATGGTTCATAGGATTTTCGCCCGATATGGCAATGGGGGTCTTCATCGGCTATGACAGCCCTCAGCCTATGGGCCACGGGGAGACGGGGGGCGAACTCGCAGCACCGATTTTCGCGGATTTTTTCAAAATGGCACTCAAAGATAAGCCGGCCGTCCCCTTTCGCACACCGCCTGGCATATTAGAGGTACGTGTTAACAAGAAGACAGGCCAGCGTACCGATCCGAGCGATCCGGATGCCATCATGGAGTACTTCAAACCAGGCACTGAACCGGCCGAAGGCTATACGAGGGCGGGGTACCCGGCCGAAGCGCCGAATGCTTCCCCGAGCGGATGGGGAGGAGCGAGTTCTTCATACCCACCCGCTACCTATCCACCTACTTCCGGCGGCGCATTTCCTCCCCCTTACGGGCGTGAGCCGCGCGCCGGAGGCTTGTATTAACGGCGGAAGGACCTAATCTCTTTACGCCATTCTCTGCCAATCCATGCCTAAACGAAATGGAAGTTAAGAATGCGACCCGAAACGCTCGCGATCGCCGACGCAATCAAGCAATCCCTGTCGCTCTTGCGGAGGTATCTTTGACTGGGATAAGGCTCAGGCGCGCCTTAAGGATTTAAACACTATCGCCGAAGACCCCAGTCTTTGGAACAACCCTCAGCGCGCACAAAGAATTCTGCGGGAAAGACAGCATCTCGATAGTGCACTAACGGCTTATTCGCAGCTTGATGCGCGCTTGAACGATGCTGTCGGCATGATAGAGCTCGGCGAAGAAGAGCACGACGAGGACGTTGTCAAAGAAGCGGAAGCCTCCCTCGCAGAGCTCCGGACTGAGGTCCAGCGGCGCGAGGTTGAAGCCCTACTTTCCGGCGAAGCGGACGCGAATGACACCTTTTTGGAGATCCACGCGGGAGCAGGCGGTACTGAAAGCCAAGATTGGGCGGAAATGCTGCTTCGCATGTATATGCGATGGGCCGACGAGCAGCGCTATAAAGTGGAGCTGATCGAGAGCAATGCCGGCGAAGAGGCTGGGATAAAGTCCGCGACAATACAGATGAAGGGCCAGAATGCATATGGCTGGCTCAAGACTGAGTCAGGCGTACACCGTCTCGTCAGGATCTCACCCTACGACTCCAATGCTCGGCGGCATACAAGTTTCGCCTCGGTTTGGGTCTACCCCGTTGTGGACGATGCAATAGACATCGCCGTAAACGAAAGCGACTGCCGGGTGGATACCTACCGTGCCAGCGGAGCCGGGGGACAGCACGTCAACACGACCGACAGCGCGGTGCGGATCACTCATCTCCCGACAGGGATTGTCGTGCAATGCCAAAACGAACGATCCCAGCATAAGAACCGGGCAACGGCCTGGGCCATGTTGAAGGCCCGCCTTTACGAAATGGAACTGAAGAAGCGGGAAGATGCCGCACAAGCAGCGGCAGCCTCAAAAACCGACATTGGCTGGGGTCATCAAATCCGCTCTTACGTGCTGCAGCCCTATCAGATGGTCAAGGACTTGCGTACTGGCGTCGTGAGTTCCAATCCGGCTGCAGTTCTGGACGGTGAACTGACGGCATTTATTGAAGCTGCGTTGGCCCAGCGGGTTCATGGCGGCGGGCCCGCCAAAGTGGCGGACCTGGACTGATCAACCTTGCCATGGCCGCTGGCTCACCCTTGAAGGTACGAGCGAACCCTGCTGTCTCGCGCGGCTACCCTGGCCATTAAGTAATCCACTTCGGCCCTTGCCAAAGCTGAAAGTGCCAGCCCAGGCTTCCGCTGTGCATCCGACGCAAGAAGATCGCGCTTCATGAGCACATATTTCCGCACAGCGAGCCCAACCCCAGGCTGCTGCTCGTACCGCAGCAACGGTAAGTGCGCATCGAATATGTCGTGTGCCTCATTACGCCTGCCTTCCTTTTGAAGCCGAACAACCTCAACCAACATCTCAGGAAAGGCATAGCCAGTCATCGCGCCGTCGGCACCGCGCTCCATCTCGAAGTCAAGGAAAAGCCCCCCGTTTCCAGTAAGGATCGAAATCGCCCGCATGGAGCCTTCGGCTTGAAAGGCGCGCAAGGCGGAGATTTTTTCGAGCCCAGGCCAGTCTTCGTGCTTGAGCATAGCGCAGGACGGGTTCTCTTCCACGATTTGGCGGATAACCTTTGGGGTCATCTGCACCGTGAGCGTTAGCGGGTAATCCTGGAGTACAAAGGGAATATCGGCCCCGATAGCCTCGACCGCCTGCCTGAAATAGCCTGTTATCTGTTCGTCGGTCCTGAGCGACGAAACCGGCGCGATCATGACCCCAGCAGCACCGCGCTCCGTCGCGGCGTGGGCCAGAGACCGCATTGCCGCAAATCCCGGTGCAGAAATGCCTACTACGACCGGCAAGCTGCCCATGCGTTCGACGAACCGCGTCGCGACCTTTAAAGCTTCGGTGGGCTCAAGCTTTTGCGCCTCACCCATAATGCCAAGGACAGTCGCCCCATTCGCTCCGCAAGCGATATAGGCCTCGCAAAGACGCTCGATCGAGGCCTCGTCGATTTTCCCGTCCGGGAAAAACGGGGTTGGGGCGATGGGATAAACACCATGTGCCCGATGATCTAGACGCATCCGAAGTCTCCTTGACTATGGCAAAGCTTGCTAGGAGTTCCTCTTTTTCGCAATACACGATTGCAGCGAAATCCGCATGGGCGCTAGAAAGTCTCCAAGTGTGGTATCACACGTTTACATTGTTAATAATGCCGCAGCAAAGCGATGTCCAAGCAACGCGTAAAGGGTTGCAAGCGCGGGCGAAAGAAAACATCTTGCGCCAATGCTGCACATTAAAGATTTGAGCCACAGGATCGCGGGCCGGCCGCTGTTCGATCACGCGACCGCGGCAATTCCTGCAGGTCATAAGGTAGGGCTTGTTGGCCGAAACGGCACCGGGAAGACCACGCTTCTGCGCATGATCGCGGGTGAGATCGCGCCTGATGAAGGCTCGATCAGTTTTCCAAAAAGCACGCGGATTGCACATGTCGCTCAGGAGGCTCCGGGGGGCTCAGAAACACTCTTGGCAACTGTTCTCGCGGCGCATACCGAACTAGCGGCATTGAGTGAGGAGGCGAACACTGCTCGCGACCCGCATCGCATTAGCGAAATCCATACCCGGCTATCCGATCTGGATGCTCACGCGGCACCTGCGAAGGCCGCGCGTATCTTGTCAGGTCTTGGTTTCGATGAAGCCGCTCAGAACCGGCCTTGCTCAGAGTTTTCTGGCGGCTGGCGCATGCGCGTTGCACTCGCGGGGGCGCTTTTTGCCGAGCCAGACATCCTGCTCCTCGACGAACCAACGAATTATCTCGATCTCGAAGGCACGCTTTGGCTCGAAGACTTCCTGCAAAGCTATCCTTATACCGTGCTTATCGTGAGCCATGATCGCGACCTGCTCAACAAGCCCGTGGATGGCATTTTGCATCTCAATGAGAGAAGACTCGCGTTTTACAGCGGCGGCTATGACCGGTTTGAGGAAACTCGCCGTGAGCAGCAGCGGCTGCAACTCAAGCTTAAGAAGTCGCAGGACGATACAAGAAGGCGGCTGGAAGCTTTCGTGGAACGGTTTCGCGCTAAGGCGACCAAGGCCCGCCAAGCGCAAAGCCGTTTGAAGGTTCTGGCAAAATTGCAGCCCATCGCTGCCGAGATCGACGCCGAAGTCGTGCCTTTCCGTTTCCCCTCGCCCGAACGGCCGTTAGGCAATCCACTGGTTCATATCGAAGCCGCAAGCGTTGGCTACAATCCCGAGACGCCTGTCTTGAGGAATTTGAATTTGCGGCTGGATTGCGATGATCGCATCGGCCTGCTCGGAGCGAACGGCAATGGGAAATCGACACTTGCCAAGCTCTTTTGCGGAAAGCTGGAGCCGATTGAGGGCTTCCGGAGAGCTTCGAAAAAGCTGAAATATGGGTACTTTGCCCAACATCAGCTCGATGAACTTCGGCCCAAGCTTTCCGCCTACGATCACATTGCAGAGCTGATGCCTGATGCGACCGAGGCACAGAAGCGGGCCAGGGTCGCGACCATAGGTTTCGGCGCGGATAAAGCGGATACACCTTGCGAAAAGCTTTCGGGAGGTGAGAAAGCGCGGCTTCTCTTCGCACTTGCTACCTTCCATGCGCCTCACCTTCTTATTCTGGACGAGCCTACGAACCACCTCGATGTCGACAGCCGCGAAGAACTCATTCTCGCGCTAAACGATTATGAGGGAGCGATAATCCTCATTAGCCACGACCGCCATTTACTGGAGGCAACGGTCGACCGGCTTTGGATCGCATATGGCGGAACAGTGATTCCTTATGATGGAGACCTCGAAAGCTACCGGCAGGAAAGTCTTGCTAAGACAAAAAAGGCAACAATCGCCAAGAACGTGAATGTAGGTGTAGCTGCCGCGGGCGATGCGAAACGCAGCCGCGAGGATGAGCGGCGGCAGTCGGCCCAGCGGCGCGCGGAACTGGCTCCCTTGCGGAAGAGGCTGGTCGAACAGGAAGAACAGATCGCTTCCCTTCAAAGGAAAATCGCGGCGATCGATTTGGCATTAGCGGACACAGCGCTCTATGAGAGCCAGCCGGCCAAAGTACAGTCGCTCACTTTCGAGCGGGCGGGGCTCGTGAAGCAGATGAAATCTGCGGAGGAGGGCTGGTTCGAGGTGTCTCTCGCCTACGAAACAGCAACCAACGCAGCTTGAGAAGGCGTTAGTACAGATTAACGAAGTCTGGAATGATTATAATTAAGCAGGTGACAGAACTCGTGTCCGTAATATTCCGGGCAAGCGGCAAAAGCTGACTTAGAATTATTATAGACTGCGATTTCTATTGCAAGAGTTCAAGAAACTCGGTAATTGAGTTATTAGAGTAAACACATCAAGTCCGGCCCCATGATTTTGTGTTCGTGTAATGTCCTGAGCGACCAGTCTGTGCGCAACGCTCTTGACACTCCAAACCCGCCGCGTACTCCATGCCAGGTACACAGGCATCTTGGCTGCAAAGCTCAGTGCGGGCGTTGCGCTAGGTCAATCCGGCAAGTCATGGACGAGGCCGCTTCAACGGGTGCCAATGCGCAGCCGCCTGCAGCGAAAGTAGCCTGAATCGTTTTCATTGAGCAAAGCCCCCGGCTTGGTTATTACTTCCACCGGACAAAGAATCCGGCCACATTCGGCTTTTGCGAATGAAAGGAAGACGCGATGCAGGGCGATCCAAAAGTCGTCGAATACCTCAATAGCGCGCTCCGGCATGAGCTCACGGCCGTAAATCAATATTGGCTGCACTACCGTTTGCTGGACAATTGGGGGTACCGATCCCTGGCCAAATATTGGCGCAAAGAATCCATCGAGGAGATGGAGCATGCGGACCAGCTCACGGTTCGCATTATCTTCCTCGAAGGTTTTCCCAACATGCAGGTGCTGGACCCGCTGCATATCGGGCAGACCGTAAAAGAAGTCCTTGAATGCGATCTGCGCCTGGAACTTGCCGCGCGGGCCTTGTATCAAGAGGCAGCAACGCATTGCCATTCGGTCAAGGATTATGTGACGCGGGATCTTTTCGAGAAGCTCATGCATGATGAGGAAGAACACATCGACATCCTTGAGACCCAGCTCGACCTTGTAGGTAAGCTCGGCGAACAACTCTACGCCCAGCACCATATGGGCAAGCTCGACGATGACGATTGAGCTGTAGCCGTCATGCCTCGTGTTTTGCGCGGCACCGGCCAGTGGAATCGCAGCAGTAAGCTCAAAAGATAGCGAGACCTAAAGCTCCTCTTTACGCGCCCGGTAGTCTGCCGGTATGAAATGTGCAGATCCCGGATGGATGTGCTTGTCTACGGGGCCATCCACGAAAGCCATGGAGTCTGGCTCGCATGACCAGCAGCACTCTCCGCAGCCGGCCCGTCACCTTTTTTTGGGCAATATTGCTTTTCGCAACAATCGCGGCCCTTGTGCTGCTGTCAGAGATCCTGCTGCCATTCGCGGCGGGATTTGTTCTGGCTTACTTATTTCATCCCTTTGTTGGGTTCATGTGCAGGGCTGGCGTAAATCGCGGAGCCGCTGCTTTTGTCATCATTGCGGTTGTGGTGATGGTGATTGCCGTAATCCTGGCCTTGATCGTGCCGCCAATTGTAGAGCAATTCCGCCAGCTCATCGAAAAGGCTCCGGGTTACTACCACGATCTTCGTATTTTTCTGATTCATCAATACAATCACTATCTCAAGCGGTTCCAGATGGGCGAGTCGCAGGCTGGAGCGCCGGTGGATATGCAACAGCAGATCGCTCAAAATGTAGCCCCATGGCTCATTTCCAAACTCGAAGGCTTGCTGCAAAGCAGCGTTGCCCTGTTCAGTTCGGCCGCTCTTCTTTTTCTGACGCCGGTGGTCACGTTCTTTCTTTTGCGCGATTGGGATAAGATGATCGCCGGCATCGACCGCCTGATCCCGAGGCGGCACGAGCCAGCCATTCGTGCTCTTGCGAAGGAGATCGATGCCACGATTTCAGCCTACCTTAGGGGCGCACTGATTGTGCTCATTATCGTTTCAGCCTTCTATATGGCGGCGCTTGGTGCTGTCGGGTTGAACTACGGGCTGCTGATCGGCCTCGGTGCGGGGCTTTTTAGCTTCGTTCCTTATCTGGGTTCTACCGGAGGATTTCTCGTCTCGGGAGGTGTAGCTCTTAGCCAGTTCGCTCCGGACTATGCAAAAGTTGCACTTGTGTGCGGAATATTCATTTTCGGCCAGGTGGTGGAAGGCAATGTGCTGACGCCAAACATTGTCGGCAACAAGGTCCGGTTGCATCCGGTTTGGCTGCTTTTTGCTTTAATCGCCTCAGGTTATCTTTTCGGCTTTACCGGCCTTTTGATTTCTGTGCCACTCGCGGCCGCAATCGGAGTCCTGGTCCGCTACGCTGTGCAGAGGTACTATGAGAGCCCTGTATACGACCAGGTAGCAGAGCGCGGGGAGGCAAATCACCCCGCGAAAGTACCAGAGGACTAGCTCTCGTGAAAGGACCTCAGCTTGTCTTAGACTTGCCGCATCGGGAAAGCTGGGACGAGTCGGATTTTTTTATCACTTCCGCGAATGAGCTTGCCCTGCGCCTCGTGACCGGTTGGCCTGAGTGGGGGGCTCCCGCGGCAATCGTCTTCGGTCCCCGGCAGTCGGGTAAAACGCACCTGGCCAAGATATGGCAGGCTCATTCGATGGCGCAACTACTTGATCCTGAAATGCTGGCCGAGCATCAGTGGCAAGCGCCCTACGTGCCCGTACTCCTGGAGGACATTGATACTCGCCAATTTTCCGAGACTGCGCTGTTCCATCACCTCAACCTGGCGCGGGAACACTCCTCTTCGATCTTGCTTACCGCCGTAACTGCGCCCGGACAATGGAAGCTCAAACTTCCCGATCTTCGATCGCGAATCCGTTCCTATCCAACGGCAGAAATCCAACAACCAGACGAAGAGCACCTGGCCGCGCTCCTTATCAAGCACTTTGCCGATCGCCAGATCGAGGTGGCGCCAGGTGTTATTTCGTACCTCGTGACCCGGATGGAGCGATCAATGGCCGCAGCCGTGCACCTTGCCGCAAAATTAGATTTGGCGGCGCTTGCCGAACATCGGAAAATCACGCGCGCACTGGTGGCCAAGGTTCTGGAACACGAAGGAGATGCGCCCGCAAGGGATTAAGGCTGGCCATGCGAAATCGAAGAGCTGAAAAAATGAAGAAGCTCTTGCAGCGCAGGAAATGAGACGCCATCCTTAGCGGCGAGTGCTCCTAAAGACGCGCAGCCGCCGGTTTTCACCTGCAATGTTTCAGGATAGGAATTAAGCCTCGGCCTACCTGCGGCTCCTAGGCCGCATGCTTGGAGGTGTTCGATGCCGGTCGCCAAAGTCGAGCCCCTTCCCAAATACAGGGAGAGAATAGCCTCATTTGGCTCCGGCCGATTTTTTAACCGCGAGCTGTCGTGGCTTGAGTTCAACAAACGCGTTCTCGACGAAGCCGGAAATGTGCGTAATCCTCTTCTCGAACGCGTTCGGTTCCTCGCAATCTCCGGCTCGAATCTGGATGAGTTTTACCGTGTGCGGGTAGCTGGCCTGCATGAACAGGCGGCGATGAAAATCTTCGAAATATCGCCCGATGGCCTCACCCCGAAGCAGCAGGTTCAGAAAATCAACGCCGAGGTTTTGAAAATTTCAGCAAAGCAGCAAGCGCGGTGGCTCACACTTAAGGAGGAGTTGGCAGCCGAGTCCATTATGCTTCTTTCGGGCGCAGACCTCACAGATGCCGACAGAGCCTGGCTTAAAAACTATTTCATGCGCCGCATTTTTTCGGCGCTCAGTGCTGTGGCTGTCGATGCGGCGCATCCCTTCCCTCACATTCAGAGCCAGGAGCTTGTGCTCGTGCTTGAGTGCGAACGGCAAGATAAGGGAGAGCCGCGCTCGATGTACGCCTTTATCGCCATTCCAAATGGCTTAGATCGCTTTATACGGTTGCCTCACACGGGTAGGGATGACATTGCGGACGCGCGTTTTATCGCAATCGAGACGGTGATCCCAATTTTCGGCGATATGCTGCTGCCTGGGTTCCGCATTAAGACTGCCGGTCTCTTCCGGCCCTTGCGGAATAGTGAAATCGAGTTCCAGGAAAAGAGCGAGGACCTGGAAAACGTGTTGCGGCGAGCCCTTGTGCAGCGGCAGCTCGGCGAGGTGATCAGGCTTGAGATGAGCGAATCGCTGCCCGAAAGCGCAAGGGAGCTCATCATCGAGGGATTGAAGATCGCCACGGACGATATCGTAATAGTTGATGGGCTTTTTGCTCTGGCCGATATCTCGCAACTTATCGTGAGCGACAGGCCTGACCTTCTCTATAAGCCCTTTGAAATCCGCTTTCCCGAACGCATCGCCGAATATGGCAATGACTGCTTCGCTGCAATTTCATCGAAGGACATCATTGTCCATCATCCCTATGAGTCCTTCGATATCGTACTGCAATATTTGCGGCAAGCGGCCTCCGATCCCGATGTCGTCGCCATCAAGTGGACGCTCTATCGAACATCAAAGCGATCCCCGGTCGTGGAAGCGCTGAGGCAGGCCCGGCAAGATGGCAAGAGCGTCACAGTTATGATCGAGGTGATGGCCCGCTTCGATGAACTCGCTAACCTCGAATGGGCGAGGCAGCTTGAGGAGGCCGGCGTACACGTCGTCTACGGCCTAACACAACTTGATCTCAAGACTCACGCGAAACTTGGCCAGGTCGTTCGCAAGGAAAATGGGGAGCTGCGCACCTACTGCCATATTGGAACGGGGAATTATCATCCAGCTACGGCAAAGATCTATACCGACCTTTCCTACTTCACCGCAGATCCGGCAATTGGCCGCGACGTGACCAAAATATTCAATTACGTGACCACCTACAGCCGCCCGAACGATTTGGAGCGGATGTATATCTCGCCGCACTGCATCAAGGCCCGCATCATAGAAGAAATCCATTCAGAGATCGAACATGCGAAAGCCAGGCGCCCAGCCGGGATCTGGATGAAGCTTAATGCGCTCGTGGATACGGATGTTATCGACGCCTTGTACGAGGCGAGTCTGTCCGGCGTTCCGATCGATCTCGTGATTCGCGGAATCTGCTGTCTGAAGCCCGGCGTTCGCGGCCTGTCCGAGAACATCCGGGCGAAAAGCATCATTGGCCGCTTTCTCGAGCATTCGAGGATCTACTGCTTCGGAGCAGGCCACGGGTTGCCATCCGAGGACGCCCACGTTTATATCAGCTCCGCCGATATGATGCCTCGCAATCTTGAGCGCCGGGTGGAGGCGATGGCCGCGATAACCAACCCCACCGTCCACGAGCAAATTCTCGATCAGATTATGATCGCGAACCTTAAAGACAATTTGCAAAGCTGGAAGCTGCGAAGCGACGGTTCATGGGAACGGTTTCACCTTCAGCCGGGCGAGGAACCGTTCAGCGCGCACGAGTATTTCATGACAAACCCGAGTCTTTCTGGGCGCGGGGGCGCGCTCAAGAAGAATTTCCCTCGCCGCTTCGCAACTGCGTCGGCGCCGCACGCTTAAGGTGAACTGTGGACAGCTTGACTCAAGGCCGGCTGCAAGGCTCCACGCCCGTTGCTGTTATCGACATTGGCTCGAACTCGATCCGCCTTGTGGTTTATGAGGGGCTTGCCCGCTCACCTACTCCTCTTTTTCAGGAGAAGGATATGTGCGGTCTCGGGCGCTACCTGAATTCGACGGGGCGCCTGAACGCGGAAACCATCCCCTTGGCGCTCGCGTCAATCGCAAGATTCCGTAAAATTTCAGACGCTTGCGGTGTAAGGAAGAAGGATCTTCACCCCTTTGCGACCGCTGCTGTCCGTTGGGCCGAAGATGGAATGGAGTTTCTCGCTCGAGCCGAAGAGGCCTGTGGCTCGGAAATCAAAGTTATTGGCAACGACGAGGAGGCCGAATTGGCGGCAACCGGCGTCCTGGCCGGATTTACTGAACCCTCGGGGATTGTCGGGGATCTGGGTGGGGGCAGCCTGGAACTGGTTCGGTTGAGAGGCAATAGATTCGAGAACAATATTTCGCTCCCGCTCGGTGGTCTCGCACTGCTGGATAGGACAAAGAACAACAAAAGCGAGGCTATCCCCATAATCGAGGAGGCGCTGGCACCGCTCAAATGGTTCGATGCCGCGCGCGGCCAGCCATTTTATGCGGTCGGTGGCACTTGGCGCGCTTTGGCGAAGATGCACATGCGTCAGGCCCATTACGCCCTTAGCGCTGTTCACGGCTACGCGCTCGATGCGCGGAAAGCGCTTCAAGTGACAGCGCGGTTTGCGAACAGTTCCCCCGCCACATTAAAGCGTTTAGAAGGCGCCCCCACGGGCCGCGAGGATACATTACCCTACGGCGCCCTGTTGTTGAATGCCATCATCAGGAGGATGCAGCCGTCGGATGTTATTTTTTCAGCGTTCGGCGTCCGTGAAGGCATCATTTACCGGCTTTTGGATGAAGCCGAGCGGGCAAAAGATCCGCTGCTGTCTGCCTGCGACGATATTGCGAGGCTGCGAGCAAGATCACTCTTACACGCGCGCGAACTCGTCACATGGACAGATGGGATATTCACGAAACCAGGGCCAATCGAGAATGCGGAAGAAAGGCGCCTCCGCCACGCGGCATGCCTTCTTTCGGACATCGCCTGGAGGGCGCATCCCGATTACAGGGGCGAGCAAAGCGCTGTTCTCGTCGCCCAGTCCGCGCTTGTAGGCGTCGACCATCCGGGACGCGCATTTCTCGCTTTATGCGTATACCATCGCTATGAGCGCAAGCTTATGGGCGAGCTCCTGCCTAAGCTTTCCGAACTCGTGCCTCGGCCGGAGCGAAAGCGCGCTTTAATTATAGGGCAGTGCGTGCGTCTAGCCCATACGATATCCGCGGCCATGGGAGGGGTGCTGCCCCGAACCTCGCTTGCCTACGACGGCGGCAAGCTTGTTCTCGGTCTCCCGAGGGACCTTCAGGCACTTGATAGCGAGCCGTTGAGACGCCGGCTTCGGATTGTTGCGCGAGAACTCGGCTCAACTCCAGAGATAAGAATAACGCCTCCCGCGAAACCGTCATTTTTCGGGAGTCTACTCTAAACGGCGCTTGAAAACAGAAATCAACGTGGGAAAAGTTAAGCTCGGCTCCTATCTGTTAGGCTGAATTTCGGTCATAACGATCTTAGCGGGCACAACGGCTTCGGGCTTCATGAACCAAGATCTTTACGCAATTCTCGGCGTGAAACGGTCAGCGTCGAATGATGAAATCCGGCGGGCTTATCGTAAGTTGGCCAAAGATCTGCACCCCGATCAGAACAACGGCAATGCGAAGGCAGAAGAGCAATTCAAAAAGGTTTCTGCCGCATTCGCCGTTCTTGGTAATCCCGAGAAGCGTAAGCGTTATGACGCCGGTGAGATCGATGCCATGGGCAACGAGCGCGCTAATCCCTTCTATCGGGACTATGCTTCAGGAAGCGGGGGTATGCGCGGCGATGGCGGATTCGAAGGGCTTCACGGCGCGGGGGAGTTCTCCGATCTTTTCGGAGATCTCTTTGGAAGGCGCGGTCCAAGCGGCGCGTTCACCATGCGCGGCATGGATTATCGCTACAATCTCGAAATCAGTTTTCTGGAAGCTGTCAACGGCGTGAAGAAAAGGGTTCAATTCCCCGACAATGAAACGCTTGATATCTCCGTCCCGTCTGGGGTCGAAAGCGGCCAAACGCTTCGGCTCAAGCACAAAGGCGGCCCCGGCGCGGGGCGTGGAGAACCAGGAGATGCACTTATCGAACTTAAGGTCACGCCTCACCCATTATTCGGACGCGAGGGCGACAATATAACTTTGGAAGTGCCTATTACATTGGATGAGGCGGTTCTGGGGGCGCGGATTGATGTTCCAACGATCGATGGCCGGGTCACTGTGTCGGTTCCCAAAGGTGCGTCCTCCGGACAAGTTTTGCGCCTAAGAAGCAAGGGCGTCAAAAATAACCGCTCTGGTGTTCAGGGAGATCAGCTCATTACCCTCAAAATCGCGCTTCCCGCTGATGTCGATAGCGAGTTAGAGCGTTTTATGCGCGAATGGGGGCACAAGCACCCCTATGATCCGCGAACGCGGTTCCGCGAATTCGCCGGTGTCTGAGACGGGAATTGTTTTCGCGGCGACATAATGCTTCGCACGACTTCAATAAGAAGCCAGCTTATGAGAAGAGCGACGAGGATAGGAAGCGTCTCCACTGTGTACCAGCCAAAGCGGGTCAGCGTATAAATGGGATCGCCATAATCTCCTCCCAGGATCTGACAGGGAACGGGAGCGTCAGGATCAAGCTGGCAACCCGCTTGCCGCGCAACCACTCCGGCCATAACAAGGGTCAATGGCGGCACAAGACACAAGAGAATGAGAAGGACAACCAGCAAGCGAACGGTGCGCATGGCCATTCACTCCTATAAGCTCTAATTCTTTTACTTCAGTTGGGAGCGCTTTTATAGCTTGGATCGGATTAAATTTTGCTTTTCAAAGCATCTGCTAACGAAAACAAATGGGGAATTTTACAGCATTGAATGCTTCAGCTTGAAAATACGCGAGGTTTCGGAATGGTAGACCGCCTTAAATTCTATATTGATGGAGCATGGGTAACTCCTGCCAGTGACAAGAGAATGTCAGTGGTGAACCCTGCAACAGAAGAGGCCATGTATGAGATCGCACTCGGAAGTGCCGCCGATGTGGATAGGGCTGCCTCGGCCGCCCGGTTGGCGTTTGAGAGCTTCTCCATGTCCTCCCGCGAAGACCGCATCGCTCTGCTTGAACGCGTTGCGGACATCTATAACAGGCGCATCAAAGAAATCGCCGAAGCCGTTTCAGATGAGATGGGCGCGCCCCTTGCGTTTGCGGAACGCGCCCAGGCAGCAGCGGGCCTCGGCCACTTGAAGACAACGCTGCAAGTTTTGAAGACCTACCCCTTCGAGGAACGGCTTGGAACGGCCATGATCGTGAGGGAACCGGTCGGTGCTGTGGGCATGATTACGCCCTGGAATTGGCCGCTTAATCAGATTGCGTGCAAGGTGGCACCTGCACTTGCAGCTGGCTGCACCATGGTGCTGAAGCCGTCCGAATATACCCCGACGTCCGCGCTACTGTTTGCGGAGATTCTGCATGAAGCGGGAGTGCCCAGGGGCGTGTTCAACCTCATCAACGGCCTCGGACCAGAGGTAGGTGCTGCAATGAGCGCCCACCCTGCCCTCGATATGATTTCATTCACAGGTTCAACACGTGCAGGCATCGACGTTGCCCAGCGAGCGGCGCCCATGGTGAAGCGGGTGACGCAGGAACTCGGCGGTAAATCGGCGAACATCATTCTCGAGGACGCGGATTTCGAGAAGGCGATCAGTGGCGGCACCGCGCATTGCTTCAACAACTCCGGACAGTCCTGCAACGCGCCAACGCGTTTGCTTGTGCCGCAGACGCGCATGGAAGAAGCCGCGTCAATCGCCAAGGCGGTGGCCGATAAGACGAAGCCTGGAGACCCTCGCTCCGGAGAGACTGTCATAGGCCCAGTAGTGAACCGCACCCAGTGGGAAAAGATTCACGCTCTTATAAAAAAAGGCATCGATGAGGGCGCCACCCTTGCCGCAGGCGGGCTTGGGCGTCCTGCGGATCTCAACAAGGGGTATTACATCCGTCCGACCGTGTTCGCGAACGTCACCAACGATATGACAATTGCCACCGAGGAGATTTTCGGTCCCGTGCTATCGATCATCGGCTACAGGGACGAAGATGACGCAATCCGGATCGCGAACGGCACACCCTATGGCCTTGCGGGATATGTTTCCTCAGGCGATATCGAGCGTGCGCGCACGGTTTCGCGGCGCATCCGCGCGGGCAATGTAAACCTCAACGGCGCTTTCAACGAACGGGCCGCACCCTTTGGCGGTTACAAGCAGTCGGGAAATGGCCGGGAATGGGGACGGTTCGGGCTCGAAGAATATCTCGAGGTTAAAGCTGTCGCCGGTTGGGGAGACTAAGCCTGTCTTTCGCGGCGTAGACCGCCAAGTGCAATTTAGATCCGCTATGAAGGTGTAAAAGATGACGCAAATCAAAGTGCCGATCGACACAAGACTTCGCTTGTTGAGTTATGCCGATGAGCGAGGAGCCACCCGTGTTGGCATTGTGAGGCCTGACGGCCATGTTGCCGACCTAGTCAGTGCCGCTCAAAGCGCAAAGGTCACGCTCGGATTCGATGGCACTTCGATGATGGCTTTGATTCAAGCCGGTCCTGAAGCACTCGCGGAGGTGAGGCAGGCAGCATCCGGCGATGTTCACACGGGGATCAAGTTGGAGGATCTGAAGATCCTGCCTCCCATTCCAAAATTAACCCGCAACATTTATTGCGTCGGGTGGAACTACCTAGAGCACTTCGAGGAAGGCGCCAAGATGCGCGATCCCGCCCAGAAGCTGCCCAATCACCCGGTCTTCTTTACAAAGGCCGTTAACACCTTGAACGGCCCGTTCGAACCTATCCCTTATAATCCTTCGATCTCCCAGCAGATCGATTGGGAGGTCGAACTCGCCCTGATCATTGGCAAGCGCGGGAGCAATATTACTGAGGCAGAAGCCGATGACTACATTTTCGGCTACTCGGTTTTGAATGACACGACTGCGCGCGACATCCAAAAGGACTGGCATGGAGGCCAATGGTTCAAGGGCAAGAGCCTTGATGGACACGCGCCGATGGGGCCGTGGATCATTCCTGCTAGCGATCTCAACCGCGATAATTTGCGGCTTATCCTTCGTGTCAATGGCACTGTGAAGCAGGACGGGAATACGAAGGACATGTACTTCAAAGTTCCGCGCATTATTGCAGAGCTGTCTCGCGGTCTAACGCTTGAGCCGGGAGACGTTATCGCAAGCGGAACTCCGTCGGGGGTCGGCATGGGACGGACGCCACCGGAATATCTCAAGCCAGGCGATGTGATGGAAACCGAGATAGCGGAAATCGGCGCGATGCGGAATGTGATCCATCCGCTCTAATCTCGGGCTGCTTCCGGAGGTTCAAATGGTCGAGGCAGTCACGACATTAGCCGCATGAGCATTGAAAAGCATGCCGTGCGGGCTGATGACGATGGTCTCCGCCTCGACCGTTGGCTCAAGAAGCATTATCCGTCCCTCCCTCATGCGCTTGTCCAAAAGCTTGTGCGCACGGGCCAGGTGCGCGTTGATGGTGGGCGGACAAAAGCCGATGCTAGGCTGAGTGCTGGCCAGGAAATCAGGATCCCTGCGCATTTTGCGTCGCCACCTAAGGAAACGGTGCCTTCGTTGCGCCCGCCTCCTGGTCTTTCGAAAGCCGACCGCGATTTCATAGAGCGCATGATCATTTTTGAGAACGACTACGTCATCGTTCTCAATAAGCCTTTCGGCATCGCCGTCCAGGGCGGGACCAAGACGGTCCGCCACATCGATGGCTTATTAACAGGTATGGCCGACCGCTTCGGGGGGGAGCGTCCGCGGCTCGTGCACCGCCTTGATCGCGATACGACAGGAATTCTCGTCGCCGCCAAAGACAGGCAAACCGCCGCCCGACTGGGCCGGCTTTTTCAGACGCGATCGGTTCAGAAGATTTATTGGGCGGTCACGCGGGGAATCCCAAAGCCGCATCAAGGCAAGGTCGAGGCTGCGCTTGTGAAAGCGGCCGGTCCCGAAGGAGACCGCGTGCGCAAAGCCCGTCCAGGAGAACAGGATGCCGCTCAGCATGCGGCGACCTATTATTCGGTTGTCGATCGGGCGGCGCAACAATTGGCATGGGTTTCGCTTAAGCCCGTGACAGGGCGGCAGCACCAGCTCCGCGCTCACATGCATATCCTAGGAACCCCAATTCTAGGCGATCAAAAATATGGTGATGTTGCGGATTTGCCAATGGACGAAATAGAAAACAAGTTGCATCTTCATGCGCGCCGGTTGACGCTTCGGGACACAAAAACCGGAGATATTGACGTCACAGCGCCTCTGCCAGCTCATATGGCAAAGACATTTGAGTTTCTGGGCTTCGATGCAAAACATTATGATTTATAGTTTCGAGTTTCTATTTACCTATTGTTATGGCGTGTCTTGATCAGCTTGGCGTAACCTTCGTGGAGTAGCACGAGGAAGATAATTCGGAGGTTTCGCTAAAACTAGACCTGCGCAGGCAACTCGGGATGAGCGTAAACAAGAGATTAATTGTTTTCGACTGCGACGGTACTCTTGCAGACAGTCAATTTTTGATTGTCGAAGCAATACAAAATTCGTTCCGTGATATAGGCTTTCTCGCACCAAACAGGCAGGATATTCTTAGGACAATTGGGCTTTCCCTTCCGGAGGCACTGAGAACACTTGCGCCGGTTCATGCGCATGGGGAAATGGAATTGCTTTTAACTGGATATCGTGAGTGGGCCAATAGGTTGCGCCGCCACGCGGAGGAACCTTTGTTTCATGGAGCTGCCTCACTTTTGTTCAACCTGGCCGCAAGAGAAGACATTGCTTTGGGTATCGCCACGGGGAAGTCGCGGCGCGGCCTGGACCGGCTCTTCTTGCGGCAGGGGCTAGGCGGTCTTTTCTCAACCGTTCAAACAGCCGACGATGCTCCTTCGAAACCGCATCCCGCGATGTTGTTGCAGGCAATGAAGGAGACAGGCACGCCGCCTGAAGAGACGATCATGATCGGAGACACTTTCTACGACATGATCATGGCTGGATGTGCAAACGTTCCGGGCATTGGCGTCACTTGGGGATATCATTCACAGTCCGAACTCAAAAAGGCCGGAGCGAAGAAGATCGTCAGCAGTTTCCCTGAGCTAGCGCTGGCGTTGGAAGCCGGAGAGCCGCTTATGACTTCCTACGGGGAAGTTGCTTAATCCTGCCCATTGCCGTAGAGCTTCATTAACCGTAAGGATGGTAGCCCGGATTTGATTGGGGGCTGCCGTGAACTTCGACCCTGACGTTATCAAGCTTTTCGGGATATTGAAGGCGGCCGGGGTTAAGCCGCTTTCGGAGCTAACCGTAGGTGAGGCCCGCTTTTTCTACCGCCAAAAAACTGAATTTTTTGGTGGTGGCGCGGCGCACATGGCGGAGGTTCGGGACCTTATGGCAAGCGGACCCGAAGGCCAAATCCCCCTCCGGCTCTATCGCCTCGAAGGCGTCCCCGACACGCGACCAGCGTTAATTTATGTGCATGGGGGCGGCTGGGTTATCGGTGATTTTGAAACTCATGACAAGGTTTGCCGGGCGATCGCTGCGCAAACACCCTGCCGGGTTATCGCGATCAACTACCGGTTGGCTCCCGAACATCCTTTTCCGGCCGGCCTGAACGACGTTCTCGCGGCAGTCTCCTGGATAGCTAAGAACGCGAGTCCCTTGGGCATCGATGCGGATCGTCTGGCGATCGGCGGCGACAGCGCGGGCGGGAATATTTGTGCCGCGGTTTGCATTCATGCCAGAGATAACGGGCCGAAGCTTTGCGCTCAAATTTTGGTTTATCCAAGTACCGACCGCACACCAGAAAGCGTTTCCTGGCCTTCGCGCATTGAAAATGCTGAAGTGCCGCCTTTGAATGCAGCCGCTATAGCGTGGTTCTCGTCTAAATATTTGCCTGACGGAACATACGATCCGCACGATTGGCGTCTCTCGCCCCTGCGAGAACCGGACGTTACAAGATTGCCTCCGGCTTTTGTCTTGACAGCGGAGTACGATCCGCTTCGTGACGAGGGCAAGGCTTACGCCGATCGGCTTGCGGCATCCGGCGTTCCTGTTGTTTATCGGCCATTCCCCGGCTTGATCCACGGCTTCATTGAATATGGCGGCCTTATCGGTGCCGCTAACCGGGCCATTGCGGAAATAGCCGAGTTTGTCCGCAGCCACACCTCGTTCACAGACCAGTGAAGGCCACCATGCGCATCCTCGACATCCGCGAAAAGACCGTTTCCATCGCCTCATCCATCGCCAATGCCTACATTGATTTCTCGAAAATGACCTGCTCCGTCGTGGCAGTGGTTACGGACGTGATGCGGGAAGGCAGGCCAGTTGTAGGGTACGGCTTCAATTCCAATGGTCGCTACGGCGCGGGCGCGCTTATGCGGGAGCGCTTTATCCCTCGCCTCATGGAGGCTGATCCCAAATCGCTGATCGACGAGGCTCACGAAAACCTTGATCCGTTTGCGATTTGGCGGACGCTGATGACGAACGAGAAGCCCGGCGGGCACGGCGAGCGCTCGGTCGCTGTGGGCACCATCGATATGGCAGTCTGGGATGCGGTCGCTAAAATTGAAGGGGTTCCGCTGTACCGGCTGCTCGCGAACCGCTATCGCGGCGGCAAGGCCGACAGCAAAGTGTGGGTCTATGCCGCGGGGGGTTATTACTATCCCGGAAAAGACGATCAGGTGCTGCAAAACGAGATGCGCAGCTACCTCGATCGCGGCTATCGCGTCGTGAAGATGAAAATCGGCTCCGGCCTGGAGGAGGATAGGCGCCGCATCGAGGCGATCCTTGAGGTCGTGGGCGAAGGCAAATACCTTGCTGTTGATGCGAATGGCCGCTTCGACCTCCCGACCGCCCTTGCTTATGCCGAAGCCCTCAAGCCCTACAACCTATTCTGGTACGAGGAAGCTGGAGACCCTTTGGATTATGCCCTGCAGGCAGAGCTATCCAAATACTATGAGGGACCGATGGCGACGGGAGAGAACCTATTTTCGCATCAAGACGCCCGCAACCTCCTCCGTTATGGCGGCATGCGGCCTGACCGGGATTGGCTACAGTTTGATTGCGCCCTCTCTTACGGCCTCGTCGAATATATGAGAACTTTAAAGGTGGTCGAAGAGCAGGGGTGGTCCACTCGGCGTGTTGTTCCGCATGGCGGCCACCTGATGTCGCTCAATATCGCGGCGGGGCTGCATCTTGGCGGGAACGAGTCATACCCGGATGTATTCAAGCCGTTCGGTGGATTCGCTGATGGCATTAAGGTCGAGGAAGGCTATGTGGGTCTCCCGGACATCCCGGGTATCGGCTTTGAGGCAAAGGCCGAGTTACACGCCGTGATGCGTACTTTAACTGCCGACCTTTAGCAGGGCCGGGACACTCCCATATCCCGGCATGAGTGCCTTGGTCTAGTTGGTGAGCCTGGTTCTCACCTCGGGCCTGAAACGTCGCTATTCGTCACCCCAATTTTCGCTACGGAACGCCCCTGTGACGCTGTTGTTGACCCTCTGGGGCGGAGCGAAGCTTTTCAACCCCGACAAAAAGGACAGCAAGGGAACAGCGAACTGAATACCACGAACCAAGGCTACCAGCAGGACCGCTGAAGCCCATGAAAAGAGATAGCCATGCCAAAACATCTCAAGCGCCAAACCGTGGATGCCGATCTGCGCAGGAATCCGATGATTGGGGGATCGAAGGGCGCCGCAATGGCGGGGATATCGCCTGACGATCTCCAGGATCTTCAAGGCAGAAATACAATCGAAGGCGACCGTGACAACGATACGAACGCCTATGGAGGTATAGCGAAGCCGTCCGGAGAAGGAATTAGGCGGCGAAAATGATAAAGACCACCACGCAGGGCAGAAAGACACACGAAGAACAGATCCGCATCCTTGAGCGGAAGCCGGATGTGCCAGAGAAAAGCGAAATGGATGCGGCCAACAGCTCTCCGCCGGAAGAGAGGAATTTCAGGCCGCCAAGGGCCGGCGTTCGTGAGAGCGAATTCCCAGTGAGCCGGGGCGGCCTCCATCAAGAAAGCCGCGGGCAAAACAAGCACAACAAGGGTGGCAAGGGACACCATAAGCCACAGAAGCACAGTCCCGCAGAGGAAAAACTCTAAAAGGAGAAACGCTTCACATGGCGCATGCAAGCAAGAAGCGCATCGGTGCGGGGTCTCAGGGAAAGGGTCCTGGAACAGGGGCCTCGGCCAGTGTGCCAAAGGAGATGATCGGCGAGAATATGGTGCTTTCCAACCGCGACAAGTCGCGTCATTCAAAAGTAAGAGGCTTGGACAGCAGAGAAATTCAGAACGAGCAGCTTCAAGACAATGCCCGCAATCGCCTCAATGACGAGGAAATATGAGGGCTGGTTCGCCTAGCTCTAAGAGGCGGTCCGGGATTAGACCTCGCGCCACGTCCCGTCTGGCTGCCGGCAAGCCCTGCCTACCATGGTTTCAGGCCGGCCATTTATGAAAATGGTCTGCTCAAACTCCCGGCACCTCATCTCATGGTAGGTGTAGATTGGCCTCGGCTCCACATAGCCGTAGCGGCCAGTATTAGGATTGCGCCATTCCGACCGTTGTCCGTTTTCGAAGGCAGCGTATTGTGCCTCCGCGGCGCGCCTGCGGTCTTCATCGTCCATTGCCTTACCAATCCGGTTGCCGATGAAGCCCCCAATAAGCGCTCCGCCGACAGTGGCCGCCACGCGTCCGCCGCCATGACCGAACTGATTACCTATTAACGCTCCGGTGCTAGCCCCAAAAAGCGTCCCAGTATCCTCTTTTGTCGCGCACCCGGTTCCAAGAACCGCGAACGCCAACGATAAAACGATCAGGCCCAGCTTATGCATTTCCCCATCAAGGCGCGCGAATCAGGCGCCCTCCCAGCCACGTCAGAGGCAAGCCTAGGCAGTGATTTTGGGCAATTTTGCGTCAATCAAACAGCCGGGAGGGTCAAGCATGCCCTCAGGCCGCCGCTCGCTGCTTCTTCGAGACTTAGCTTACCTCGATAAAGGTGGGACAGGTCCGCCACTATTGAAAGCCCAAGGCCGGAGCCGGGCACGCGTTCATCCAGCCGGCGCCCGCGTCTTACCGCATCCCGGCGAAACTCCTCAGGCAGGCCAGGCCCATCGTCTTCGATGATAAGGCGGAAGGTGCGCTCTTGCGCCGGCACCGCACTTTGAGGGCTTTCAACTTTTACGCTTACGTTCGACTCGGCCCATTTACAGGCGTTATCCATGAGATTGCCCACCATCTCGTCGAAGTCCTGCTTCTCTCCGAAGAACTTGATGCCCTCCGGGCAGTCGATTGCAAGATTAAGGGCTCTCTCCTCATAGATTTTAGTGAGGGCACGAGAGAGTGCATTGAGTTCGCACCCAACGTCGGTTACGCCGCTGACGGGACGGATTTGCGCGGCGATTCTGGCACGGTCGAGATAATGCGAGATCTGTTGCCTCATGAGCAATGCCTGTTGAGAGACCTTCTGAGGAAATTCGCCGGTCTGCGAGGCGGCTTCATTGATGATGACGCTTAAGGGCGTCTTAAGGGCATGTGCGAGGTTACCGACATGAGTGCGCGCCCGCTCGACCACGGTCCAATTAGCTTTAATCAGCGCATTCAATTCCTCCTGTAGAGGAAGGATCTCGTCTGGAGGCGTCCCCTCAAGCAGCTTCTCTTCCCCCGATCTAATGGCAGCCAGTCTCTTACCGAAATCTTTCAGCGGGCTCAGTCCAAAGCGGACTTGGAAAAACGTGGCAAGGAGAAGCCCGCCGCCTAGCAACCCCAAGGTAAAGATGATGACATTCGTCAAATATCGGGTTTCGTTGTCGACTTCGGCCGTATCAAAAGCAACGGATATCGAAAATATCCGGCTTTCATTCTCCTGACCGAAATCGATGTCGCGTTCCAGAACCCGAAGGATTTGGCCGTCCGGACCGTCAACATAAGCTTGCCGCAGCCTTTTCTGATCGGGCTTTATGCCAAGCTCACTTGGGGTTTTATAGGTCTCGTCAGCCAGGGAATCGGATTTCAGAGCGGTGTCGTTTCCTTGGTCTTCAGGCCGGATTTGCCAGTAGGCGCCGGAAAGCGGTTTGTAAAAGAGCGGCTCGCCGAGGTCGCTAGGGCGCCGGATGTCCGAAGTGCCTAGCGGCGCGGTCTTCGCTATCACATTTTCCAGAGACTGGTTTATGCGTTGATCGAAACTCTCTTCAAGAAAATCCCGGCAAAGTGAGATCAGGATCGCTCCCGTCAAAGATAGGATCATCAACGTCCACGCTGCCGATGAAATCAGCAGGCGAAGGGCGAGAGAATTTCCTGTCATGATGATACATCACTGCGCGGATCAGCAGCCGAAACGCAATAGCCAAGCCCACGGACCGTATGAATGAGGTCAGCCGGGATCTTACGGCGAAGGCGGCCGATAAAAACCTCGATTGTATTCGAATCGCGGTCAAAATCTTGCTGGTAGAGGTGATCGACGAGTTCGGACCGCGAGACCACCCGCGACTGATGATGCATCAGGTAAGACAGCAGCCGGAATTCCAGTCCCGTCACTTTGATAGCGGCGCCATCGAATGTGACCCGCGCCGTCCTCGTGTCAAGCCGAAGAGGACCGCACTCAAGCTCGGCCTTGGCAAAACCCGCGCTCCGGCGGAGGAGCGCACGCACGCGGGCGATAACCTCCTCCATCTGGAAAGGCTTCGCGACATAGTCATCCGCACCGGCGTTGATCCCGGACACCTTCTCGCTCCAGCGGTCACGCGCGGTCAAAATCAGGACAGGAGTTTTGATATTCTTCGCGCGCCAGCGCTCAAGGATGCTGAGACCGTCGACTTTGGGCAAACCTAGATCGAGTATTATCGTGTCATAAGGTTCATTTTCGCCGAGATAGTAACCCTCATCGCCATCAAACGCGGCATCCGCGGCATATCCGGCATCCCTGAGAGCGGCAGTAAGCTGCCGGCTCAGATCCTTATCGTCTTCAATGACGAGAATGCGCATGCTGCCCTCAATGCACGAGTATTATCGAGCAGGCACCCGGAGAACGCGGACTTTTCCGGACGCCTCTAGGATTGTGACGTGGAAATAATGGTCGTCTCCCGAATGGCAAAGCGACAGCCTAAGAATTTTTGCATGCGCAAGCCATTGGCGGAGCTCGCTCTCGATTTCTTTGTGGGATTTGAACAAGCCTTTATGCCAGGCCGCGGCGCAACTATCCTTCGCGTGCGCGCAATTTCCGGTGAAGGCGATGACGCCGATTAATATGAGGCGGAGAATATATTTCATGGCTTGTTCTGCATTGCATAGCCGGGTGAGCGCTTCCCCTGAATTTGCGATTAACACGAGGAATATTAATAGCCTTTTTTCGTGGCAAAATATGTCACTAGCCACATCGGAAGTGTATTGGCATGGAGGGAAAGGCGGCCCTGGCGAACTTTAGAAAAAAAGCGCAAGCACCTTTGGGCTATGACGCGTTCACTTTCGCTTACGCCGCTTAATCCACCCAACGATGTGAGCTGGGTACCTCTCCTGTCGAACTTTTGTTTCGCTAAGGGCTGCCCCTCGAATCGAAACACCGGCTTCGTGAACCGTTTCCGGACTTCCCGACACAAGGGGATGCCACCAGGACAGATCCCTTCCTTCGGCAACTAAGCGATAAGCGCATGTCCCCGGGAGCCAGGTGAGGTGATGGGCATCCGACGGCGTCAGCTGAAGGCAGTCCTCTACGTGGGTCCGGCGGTTGTCATAATCGGAGCAACGGCATGTCCCTATGTTGAGGAGCTTGCATGCAAGGCGAGTTACCGCAATGTCGCCCGTATCTTCATCTTCAAGTTTGATGAGGCAGCACTGACCGCAGCCATCACACAAGGACTCCCACTCCTTCGCCGTCATCTGCTCGAGGGTTTTGGTCCTCCAAAACGGGGTCTCGCTCTCCATGTTTGCTGGACCTGGGGGAACCGCGTCCGGCGCCCTCCATTTTAACTGTTTTGCGAGATAGTTTCTTGGCATAGTAACGGTGAACACGACTAACGAAGGCGGCAAACACCTGTGCGGGACTGGATCTTCAAGCCGAACCGGCGCAATCGTTTCTTCAACTGGCTTGCGCTCGACTCCTGGATCGATTCAAGTCTTTATGGCCTCTATGCCAGATTTAAAGACTGGTGGGCAAACTACAATAACTTCTTTGCCCGGTTCCGGATACATGGGTTTCAACGGCTCGCGGTTGAGATGTTGTCCGAGGCGGCAACGCTCGGCACTGGAGGATTGGCGATCATTTTGATGTTCGAGTTGCCTTCAATCCAACTGACTAAAAATCCGAATTGGAGAACAGGCAGCGAGTTCAGCGTAACTTTTCTCGATCGTTATGGGAATGAGATCGGCAAGCGTGGCATCCAGTTTTCGGATGCTGTGCCTCTTGACGAGGTCCCAGATACGCTCATCAAGGCGACCCTGTCGACAGAGGACAGGCGGTTTTTCGATCATTTTGGCATTGACGTTCTTGGCACCTTTCGGGCCCTTATCCAGAACGCACGCGCAAACGAGGTCGTCCAGGGCGGAAGCTCTCTAACACAGCAACTCGCGAAAAACTTATTCCTAACTTCCGAGCGCTCTTTGCAGCGCAAAATCCGCGAAGTGTTCCTTGCGCTTTGGCTGGAGGCACATCTTAGCAAACAGGAAATATTGAAGCTCTATCTCGACCGTTCTTATCTCGGCGGCGGCACGTTTGGCGTCGAAGCCGCGTCGGAGTTTTATTTTGGTAAGTCCGTGCGGGACATCAATCTCGCAGAAGCGGCAGTGCTGGCCGGGCTGTTCAAGGCTCCAACAAAGTATGCGCCACACTCAAATCCGGTCGAATCGCGCGCCCGGACGAATCAGGTCCTAACCAACCTTGTCGAGGCTGGATTTATGACCGAGGGACAAGTGCATAGCGCACGTCTCAACCCGGCAAAGATTGTGGACCGTCAACAGGACTATGCGCCGAATTATTTTCTGGACTGGGCCTTTGAAGAAGTGCAGCGGCTTATGAGGGGTAAGGGCGAGTATGTCTTGACCGCACGCACAACTGTCGATGTTCCACTACAAAAACTTGCTGAGGAAGCTGTCGAAACGGCCCTCGATACCCAGGGACGAGGCGCAAGGGTCAGTCAGGGTGTCCTCGTCTCGATGGATACCGACGGCGCGGTTCGCGCCATGGTGGGCGGGCGGGATTACGGCGACAGCCAATTCAACCGTGCCGTTCATGGCGCGCGGCAGCCAGGCTCGTCGTTCAAGCCCTATGTCTATCTGACGGCCATCGAGAACGGCATCAAGCCAACCAAGGTGTTTACGGACACTGCCCCGACTTGCGGAAATTGGTCGCCTGTAAATTATGGCGGTGGGGTCAGCGGCCGCGCCATGACCCTTTATGAGGCCCTGATGCGGTCTGTGAATACGATTGCGGTCAAGCTTTCGCTAGAGGTCGGCCGCGACAAGGTTCTGGAGGTCGCCCACAGAATCGGGCTTACAGCCGTGAGAAAAACCTGCTCGATGGCGCTCGGCGATACCGGGATCGCGCCACTCGATCATACGGCAGGGTACGCGGTTTTCGCCAATGGCGGAATGGCTGTTAAGCCTTACGCTATTTTGGAGCTCAGAAACACGCGCGATGAGGTGGTTTACTCGCGTGAGCGCGACGAACCGCCGGCAGCTCGGATCTTCAAGCGCGCAGATATCGAAACCCTTGACACTATGCTCCAAAAAGTCGTGGAAGAGGGAACGGGACAAGCCGCGAAGCTCGATTTCACCTATGCGTGTGGCAAGACCGGGACGACTTCCGGCCCAAAGGACGTTTGGTTCATGGGCTTCACCGGGCAATATGTGACCGGCGTCTGGTTTGGGAACGACGACTATAGCGACATTGCGAGCGGGACCACCGGAGGCCACATGGCGGCGCCGGTTTGGCATGCTTACATGGCCGCAGCTCACACAAGCATGGATATTCCTCAAATTCCGGGGCTGCCCCTGCACCCTCGCCAGATCGAAGAGCGCCAGCGGCTTGCGGAAATCAGGCGTGATGAGCCCTCCCTTTCTTCGGGAACCACACAGGATTCCGCCAAAAGAATGCCGGCTCGCACTCGTAAAGTACTAACGTCGCTATCAAAACTTTTGAAAGATGCCCCTAAACTGCCGCTTCCGGGAACCGTCGTTGAAAAGGGAGCGTCTCTGGACAAGCCGGGCGTCCGCACGCAATAACGGCTAGCCAACGATTGCAGGTTCCTGAACGCATGCCCTTTCTCATACGCTTTCTTCTTTTTGCATCCATAGCCCTAATCTTGGGGTTTGGATCGGCTTGGCGTGCAGTCAACCACGGTTTTTTTGCTACAGCGACCCGCTATGGCCCCTGGGCATTCTGGTTCCGTGAGGGGACAAGCGATGCAGATCCCTACACGCTGGCCCATATTGCGAGATCAGGAGATCTCCCAATTACTGCCGCGAGTGCCATGACGTTCACCGCTACCCGGGATAGCGCAGGCTCGCGTCTGTGGGGTGATTGCAGCTACGAAATCCGAGGCAATTCCGTGCCTGCCCTCTGGTGGGAACTTGCCGCCTTCAAATCCACCGGTGACGTCATGTCCAGCAAGACTGGGCGGTCAAGCTTTTCCAGCGCTAACATACTCACCGCGCCGGATGGGTCTTTCAAAATCCGGCTCTCTCCGGAGGCGCAGCCGGGGAATTGGCTGCCGGAGTCGCGAGGAGACCGCGTTATTCTTCGCCTTAGTATTTTGAGGCCGCTTAATCCGGATAACTTGCTCAAGGCCGATTCCAGCGATCTGCCAGACATTTCCTTGGTGGAGTGCTCATAATGGGACGCCTTCCTTGGATTTTGGGTGGCGTCGTTGCCGGGGGGATCCTTCACATTCTTTGCGTTTTCGGGATTCCACTCGTCGCGGAAGGCGATGCGTGGGCGCGGCTGTCGAGCGTGATGAAAACAAATACACTTGTTATTGCTGACGGGAAAAATGGAGTCCGGCTTCCCTTTACACCGCCTGAGGTGATCAGCGCTTACTGTCTCTTCGATTTATCCGACAATAACGTCGTCGTAAGAGCCCCGCTGCCCGAAGGGCCCTGGTCGCTCGCCGTCTCCACCCGGTCGGGCGAGAATTTTTATCTCGTGACGGGCGCCGATTCAAAAAAGCCGGAAGTGCGCTTGCTGATACTCAGGCGCGATCGCCTTCCAGAGGAAGCGAGCACAGAGAAGACCGAGGAAGGTGAGGACCAGAATATTATTGTGTCACCGAGCCAAACCGGGATCATTGCAATCCGTGCGCCGTTACGCGGCGAAAGCTTCCGGGCACAGGCCATAAGAGAGCTTAGCCAGGCACGCTGCGAGATCCAAAAGCCGCTTGAACCTATCGTCGCAGCCGCCGAGCCGCAGACGGTTGAGCCCACCGAGAATGGCGATCTGCGGCAAAGGCGTCCGCGCCGGCACAGAAGGCGCTAATCCCTCTTTCTCAGCTGAGCGCAAGTGCATTCAGCCCAGGCAGCTGCCGGCCTTCGGCAATCTCGACTTCCAAAATCCAGATGTCCGGATCGCGGCTTGCTTGGCGGGCAAGGTAAGCATCCGCATCCAATTCTGTACCGGACTGCGGATAGATTGGTTGCCATGCCCGTCCCTCATCTAGAATTAATGCGTCGCTGGGAAGCATTTCGGCGAACTGTGCTGACAGCGGCGCGTACACCTGACAAGTACCATCAAGGCGAGCGATCTTTATATAGATTGCTCCCGCATCTGCATCACCGCGGCGCACCAAGGCGGCAGAAATGAAGGCGGAGTTGAGACGCCGCAAATAGGCGCTCACCCAGATGTGTGATTTTAGGCGCATTCTTCCCTCTTTTGCGAAGGCTGACGCCCGCCAGCGATTTGCCTTCGCTCTGCTCAGCTGAAGCGGTTCGCGGGCAGCAGTACCTAAACTCATGGCTACCGCGAAAGGTTCTACGGTCCTGTTATCGAAAATCGCGGCTTTTTAAGGTATCAGTCCCGATCGAATTAACACTTTTTTGTAGCGCAGGATCTCCTGGGGAGCCGTGAGTAGCCTTGCTCACACTCCTGCCGAAGCGTAGGCAACGCCTCAGGGGCGCCCGACGCAAGTTTTCGAAGCATGATTGCACAGTCGCCTAGACTGCGGCTGACCACGTGGATTACTTTGCTTTCCTTTTGAATTCTGCTCTGCGGTATTTGTCTAAGGTTTTAGGCCAAACAATCAAACGATGCGCTCGCTATTAAACCAAATAGCTTGCAGGGCACGGATTTCATTTCTAAGTGCTTCAAGCTTGGAATTGGCACCCATGACATAATTTGATCTTGGTTTGTTCTCTTTTTGGACCAAAAATTGATTGCCGTCAATATATTTGTTCCACAGGTAGTGTCTCAGTTTGAGCTAAGACTCTTATCGTTCGCCTATGAGGCTGGGGAAAAACATACGCTCGCTCCAGCGGAACACAATGCGAAGCTTGAGCGGAACAAATACGGACAGGTTGTATTTTATCGAACAGAAGATGAACCAGTCAACGTCCGATGCTCAGCATCAGCCTGATCTCGAAATCCGCACAGTCTACGCCGTGCAAACGACGCCCTTTTGAAAAGATCGTTAAAATTCAGTTGCGATTTTAAGGCGAAATGGAAAATAAGCTCTTCAGAGCGTAATCGCTTTTGGTGAAATCAGAAGCAGCTATAAGTAGTTGTTTATACTAGCAAAAGCGATGCCCGCTTCGGGGTCGAGCCCGAAGGCATGCTTTTGCGGATCATGCTCAGGTAACTGGTCGGCGGGGATATTTTATGTCCACACATGGTTCGAAAGAGTTTAAAGCAGCACGGACCGTTGATGCCACAGGGGAAGAGATCGCGGACTTCATAGGCAGCATGCTGAATGAACTCACGATCATGGCAAGTTCTGCGTCCCTTGCGCCCGAACATAGAGATAAGCTTAAGCGATCAACGGCATTCTTGATAGCCTATCTCGATAATTACCCTGCGGCTCGGCCGCCTTTGGGTGACGCCACTGACCTTCACTGACGGCTTCCGCATCAACAATTGCCGGGAGGCCGGCTATTCCGCAGCACGCCTTTGCATGATCATCTGGGACATCAGCGCTCTCAAAGCTGCAGGCTTCATGGGCTTCTGCAAGAAGGCGTAGCCCGAAGCTATAACCGCATTGCGGACTTCGGGGGCGCCGTCAGCTGTAATGATAATGCCTGGGATGGAGGCGCGGCACGCTGCGCTTATGTCGCCGATCGCTTCAAGCCCGTTTTGGCGGTCGAGATGATAATCGGAAATGACGATATCTGGGGTTACGCGGTTCGCCTCTAATTGGTCGATGGCACTTGCGCTATCGACCGCAGTAATGACGGGGCATTGCCATCCGGCGAGAAGAGTGCTCATCCCATCGGTGATGCTGCGGTCATTGTCGAGGCAGAGAACAATTGCGCCACGCAAATTTCCGTAGGGGGCGGGACGAATGAAAGGCCTTGGTTGCTCCGTGCCCGACCACCGCGCCAACGGCACCCCCACGGAAAATGCGGTACCCCGGCCGACCTTCGATTTCAATTCAACCTCGTGGTTCATCACGCGGCACATGCGGTCTACAATGGAAAGCCCGAGGCCGAGGCCGGGCACCCCTGCGCTTTGTTCAAGCCTGCTGAATTCCTTGAAGACTATTTCGCGCTGATGAAGGGGAATGCCGCTGCCGCTGTCGTGCACCTCAACGAAAAGGGTGCGGCCACGCCGCCGGCATCCCAAAACCGCGCGGCCCTTTTCCTTATTATATTTGAGCGCATTCGACACGAGATTTTGGAGGATCCGTCTGAGGAGCTTACGGTCCGAACGGACCAGAGCTGAGGATGGCATGATGGAAAGCGTAATGCCCCTTGCTCTGGCTACCGGCTCGAAGTCGATCCGTAATTGCTCGATCAAATCTTTGATCGGAAAGATCGAAAACTCAGGCTTCATGGCTCCGCTATCGAGGCGCGAAATGTCCAGAAGCGCATTCAAGATCTCTTCGACCCCGTCGAGGGAGGCGTCGATGTTCTGTGCAAGCCGGGCAATTTCAGGTGGGGGAGAGCGCTCCAGAAGGCTTGCAGCATAGAGACGGGCAGCATTGAGCGGCTGCAGGACATCGTGGCTGGCTGCTGCGAGGAAGCGGGTTTTACTCAGGTTGGCTTCGTCGGCATTGGCTTTCGCGATAGCCAATTCCTCCGTTCGGGCTTCGACGCGTCTTTCGAGCGTTTCATTGGCGCGGGCGAGAGCGTCTGCAGCGGCCTCTCGCTCGGTCGTATCTGTGTAGGTGACCACGATGCCGCCAAGTGGCAATGGGTTGATCCGAACCTCGACGACCCGGCCCTCTATGGATCGTTCGTGGAAGGTCTCCATGGTGACCTGATATTTTGTAATCCGGTCTGTAACCAGTTCCTCCACCGCTGTCGTGCTGGATTGGACCCGGCTCGCCATAAACCTCAGGATCTCGTCCAACGGTGTGCCCACTCGGCCGAACTGTTGCGGCAGGGCAAGTAACTCCCGGAACTGCCGGTTCCAGCAGATGAGCTGCATCTTTTTGTCGAAAACGGCAAGGCCTTGACCTACGTGATCAAGCGCCGTCTGCAGCAGATCGCGGTTGTACTGCACGGCTTCCGAGGCTTCATCGAGAAGCCTCAAAGCGGATTCCCTGCCAACGTTGAGCCGGCGTAGCATAAGGGACATTACGAGGCGGGATGAAGGAGCGCCAATTGCACTTGCCAGCAAGTTTTCGGCGAACTTGACTGCGTGCATATCCCCTTGCGCCTCCTGCAAGCTTATGCCCCTTACCGCGAGGTAATCCGCAAAAGCACGGCCGGTGCGCTCTTCCCCGAGGTATCTCGAGACCGTCGCCATCAGCTCGGCCATTGGGACATTTGTGCGCCAAGGCTTGAATGCCGGAGCGTGAGGCTGCTCGGCGCCGCGATCCACGAAAATGTTAGTCTGGAGTCTTTCAATGGGCTCCAGCGGACGCAACAGCGAAACTGACACAAAGGCGAGAATATTGGCGAAGAGGCTCCAGACCACGCCGTGAGTGAGATGATCGAAGTGGAGGAAAAAGATAGTCTCCGGCCGGAAGATGCTCAACCCAAAAGGGCCGCCCTTCAAGAACGCAGCGCCGAAGGCCGTGTCGCCAATCAATCGCGGAAGCAGCAGCGTATATGCCCAGACGGCAAAACCGGCCAAAATGCCGGCAGCGGCGCCCCGCGCCGTCGCCCGCCGCCATACGAACCCGATGAAGAAGGCCGGAGCAAGCTGCGCTATCGCGGCGAAAGATAAAAGTCCGATTTCAGCAAGCGATGCCTTCTCAATGCTGTCATAGAAGCAGTATGCGAGCAGGATGATCCCGAGCACTGCTGCCCGGCGGACGTAAAGCAGGAGGCTGCTCATGTCCTGGCGGCCTTCCCGTCCCATAAAGCCTTGCTTGAGTATGAAAGGCATCACAAGGTCATTGCTGACCATGATCGAGAGCGCGACAGTCTCCATGACCACCATCGCGGTGGCTGCCGAAAGTCCACCCAGAAACGCAAAAAATGTAAAGACATGGCTGGCGTTGTGGAATGGCAGCGCCAGGAGATACATGTCCTTTGGCACTGAGGTGCCCTGAAAGGCCAGAGTTCCTGCAATAGCGACGGGAACAACGAAGATATTGATTACAATCAGGTAGAGTGGAAAGAGCCAGACGGCTCTGCGCAGTTCATCATCCGATACATTTTCAACGAAAGTGACGTGAAACTGCCTTGGAAGAAGGAAGATACAGGCGAAGCTCAGCCAAGTAACGGTCAGCAAAGTGCCACCGTGGATTCCATTGCTGAAGAGGTTTAAAATCTCTGGCTTTGCGAGCGCTCGCTCAACAAGCGAGCCAACCCCGCCGGAGAGCGAGAAGACGATACAGGCGCCTACCGCAAGAAAAGCCGCGATCTTGACGACAGACTCGACAGCGATTGCCAGCATAAGGCCACGCTGATGCTCCGTTGCATCGGTGTGGCGCGTGCCAAACAAGATTGCAAACGTGGCTAGCGTGAGGGCGATCAGGAGGTCCATGTCGCCGAAGGGCAGGTGCGTAACCGCGTTCGCATCGGAAGCTGGATGGCCGAGAAGTAGGGCGATCGACTGAGAGACGGCCTTTAGCTGCAGCGCGATATACGGCAGTACACCCACGACGCAAACGACGGTCACAATGGCAGCCACGGCCGGGTTCTTGCCGTAGCGGGCGGCAATAAAGTCGGCCACCGACGTGATATTCTGCGCCTTCGTAAGTAAGATGACCCTACGCAAAAGCGGTATTGCGAGCGTAAATGCTGCAATTGGGCCAAGATACACGGCGATGAAATCAAGCCCTTTTTGCGCCGCGGAGCCTACACTTCCAAAGAAAGTCCAAGAAGTACAGTAAACCGCGAGACCAAGAGCATATACAAACGGGCGGCCAGCCAGCTTCGACTGCCATTTTCCGCCGCGATCGCCCCAATAGGCGATGCAGAATAGGGCGCCTATATACAAAAACGAACCGGCGATAATGACCCAGCCGTTGATCATGCCTTACTCTTGCTAGGGTCTGGGAAGGAGTTGTGCCGCTTGGACGGTTCTTCTTTTCCTCCCGCATATGAGAGCTTGTGTATCAAGATACACCACTTCCAGACGATCTGCACCATTTCTGCCCGCCTATTGCTTCTTTTTCTTGCAACTGTTGTGGCACCTCAACTCAATTGCGTCTTGATTTGAAGAGCATCATTTGCGCGATGGGATCTGGAATTGCTGCCCAGAAATCAGGCAGCTGAGCAGGATTGCATTTTCACCTATCTAGCCGCACTCTACCGAAAAAGCATAGCTATCGGTGGAGACGTCCAATGTTCCATGACTACGTCATAATTGGCGGAGGGTCGGCGGGCTGTGTCTTGGCGAACCGCCTTTCGGTTGATCCATCCATCAAGGTAGCTTTACTTGAGGCGGGGCCGCCCGACAAGAATTTCCTGATCCATATGCCAGGAGGCTACGCGGCCCTGATGAAAACCGGCTGGTTCGATTGGGGCTACCACACCGAGCCACAGAAAGGACTGCAGGCGCGCCGGCTCTTCTGGCCTCGCGGGAAGGTGCTAGGCGGCTCCAGCTCCGTCAACGCCATGATCTATATGCGGGGCGTGCCCAGCGATTACGATATGTGGGCGCAATTGGGGAATCGGGGCTGGGCGTGGGAGGATGTTTTGCCTTACTTCAAAAAGGCGGAAAACTACCTCCCGGGAGGCGACGAATATCATGCGACAGGCGGCCCGCTGCAGGTGTCGAGACGACCCATCAATGGCCCGCTGAACTTGGCATGGCTGGAGGCGGGCAATCAAGCGGGCTATCCCTGCACGCCCGATTTCAATGGCCCACAGCAGGAAGGCTTCGGCCCAATAGATTGCACCGTTGCCAACGGCCGGCGCGCGAGTGCCGCGGTGAGCTATCTTAGCCCTGTGCTCCCACGCAAGAACCTTACAGTTATTTCGCGCGCGCAGGTGACACGGATTGTGGTTGAACGCGGCCGCGCAGTCTGCGTGGAGTACATCCGCAATAAGAGGAAACAAACCCTGCGGGCTGAACGGGAAATCCTTCTATGTGGCGGCTCGATCAATTCCCCACAGCTTCTTCTTTTGTCGGGGATCGGTCCGGCGCATGAAATCAGCCAACATGGCATTAAGCCGGTTCACGACTTGCCCGGCGTTGGCAAAAACCTTCAGGATCACTTGCACGGCGCTATAAAGCATTATTGCACGAAGCCGGTCTCGCTCTATTCCGCGCTCAAGCCAACGGCGCTTCCTCGCCATGTGCTCTATTATCTGCTTACGCACAAAGGCCCGGCTGCCACGATGGGGCTGGAAACTCTCGCCTTCGTCAAAAGCCAGCCGGAACTGATCGCGCCCGACCTCGAATATCATTTCGTGCCGGTGCTTTATGCCGATCATGGCCGCGTAATGATCTACCGGCACGGTTTCATGGCCTATTACAATATGCAGCGGCCAGAATCGCGGGGCGAGATCACGCTCAAATCAGCTGACCCTCTTGCCCATCCGGCAATACAGCCGAATTATCTCGAGAGCGAAGCAGACCTGCGCACCTTGCGCGAGGGGTTCAAGATCACGCGCGAGGTTTTCCGTCAGAAGGCCTTCGACCCATACAGAGGCGAGGAATTCCTGCCCGGGCCGAAAGTGCAAACCGATGAGGAGATCGATGTCTATCACCGGCAGACCGCTGAATCGATCTACCACCCCGTGGGCACTTGCAAGATGGGCCAGGACCCAATGGGGGTTGTGGACGAGACATTGAAGCTGCGGGGGTTGGAAGGTTTGCGCGTTGTGGATGCTTCGATCATGCCTCGCCTCGTGAGCGGCAACACGAACGCACCAACGATCATGATCGCGGAGAAAGCCGCGGACATGATCTCAAGGGGAAATGACGGCGGGATCGTCAAGGAAGCCGCAGGGAGGGAGACACCAGGTTTGCAGCTCACGCCAGACACAGCTAGGCCATAGGCTCAAACGCTTCCGCCGTGGTCGGCTTTGGGGCACTTAAAAAGACTTACCGGCCAAGCCTTACAATGGCAGACCAGCGTGCTTTGGCAACATTTCGCGGATCAGGCTGCGGCAGAGGCAGCCTTGCCGCCACGCTCAACAAAAAGGGCAGGCGCCGCAGTCGAAGCGCTTCATGCAGGATTGAATGCACATCCAGGACCTTCCAGCCCAACCTTTCGAAGAAAGCGATCCCATCCGGCGGAGCGAACAGCATGGGGGCGTTCGTCAACTCGGACCTCATGCTCTTCATGATTGCTTCACGAACCATGGGGCTCAACGTTTCCAGTACCCACCACGCCACTTGAGGCCGCATCAGATCATGCGAAAGCGACCGTACGTTATCCTCGCTCAGATACATGAGCAGGCCTTCCGATATCACGAGGGCTTTGCTCTTGCGGCGCAGCGCTTCGTCCAAAAATGCCGCACGCTCCGCCGCATTCGCGAGGTCGGCCTTCTGCCGTGTCAGTAGGCAAGATGGTTTTAATCCGGCAAGAACACTTTGCTTCTCTTCGATCAGTGCGGGCAGATCGGCCTCGATCCAAGTAAGCGACGCCGGGAGTGCAAGCCGGTACGGCCTCATGTCGAACCCTGCCGCGAGATTAAGGACACAGTCACAGCCTTCCGCGATAGCTGCTTGCACGTACCGGTCGATCAAAACGGTGCGGGCAATGACCGGCCAGCCGTTGCGCACAAGCCGTGGTGCGTGCGCCGCAATCTCCTTGCCCTTTTCACCCGCGAGACGTTCAGCAAAAGGGTCCTTGAAAAGAGCATCGCGCCGCTTCGACTCTAGCGCCCTATATAACGCCGCCCAGCACGCAGTGTCGGATACATTCGACATACGATCCTTGCTTCCTTTATTGGCCGAAGAGAAAGGGTCTACGGTCCAGCTGAAGAGACGCTTGGGCATCGCCGGGCCAAATATCATTGCTTCGCTTTTGTGGCAGCTGTAATCGTCTGAAGCTAGGATGACGGGTAGCGGTTGTGTTTTGCGAGCGGCGCCGGCCGAGTTTAACGCAAAGGATTTTAAAACCGCACTTGCGCTGGAACGCGCGAAAGAGGTCTGCAGGTGGCTAAGATTGTTTCCGTCCAGGCACGCAGCGTCCGAATACCACTCCAAAACGCCACCGCATTCTCGCAGCGCCAAGTCACGGCGCGCGACTACAGCCTTGTAATAATCCGGACCGATGACGGCTTGGAGGGCATTGGCCATTGTTACGCGGGCCATTCGGGCGGCAAGGTAGTAACGCTTGCAATCCGGGAACTTCTTGCGCCGCTGCTCGTGGGCGAGGAGCCAACGTCGGTAGAGCTTCTGTGGAAACGCATGTATCAGGAGGTGCTGCTCCACGGCCGCGCAGGCTCCGTGATGCGCGCGCTGAGCATGATCGACTGCGCGTTGTGGGATCGCAATGCCCGTGCAGCAAACCTTCCTCTCTACAAATATCTCGGCGCCGCCTATGAAGACACTGTTCCGGCCTATGCCAGCGGCGGCTATTATCTGGAGGGGAAGACCCCGGAAATGCTTGGGGAAGAGATGGCGAGCTTCGTGGAGCTCGGGCTTCCGGCAGTGAAGATGAAAGTCGGCCGGGGCGACCTGAAGTCCGAAGAAGCGCGCGTCGCCGCGGCGCGGAATGCTATCGGGCCGGACATTCCCCTCATGCTCGATGCTAACAACGCCTGGTCCGATGTTCCGGCGGCGTTGCGCTATATGGAGCGCTTCGCGCCCTACGACCCCTACTGGATCGAGGAACCATTCAGCCCGGACCAGATCGACAACCACGCCAAACTCGCGGCGTCTATCTCCATTCCCGTCGCCACTGGGGAGATCGAGGCTGGGCGCTGGCGGTTCAAGGAGCTGCTGGATAAGCAGGCCGCATCCATTCTCCAGGCTGATGCGGCGGTCTGCGGCGGCATCACCGAATATCGCAAGATCGCCGCGTTGGCCGATTGCCACGGCGTAACCATGTGCCCGCACTGGTTTCACGATCTGCATGTCCATCTTGTTGCGGCCGGGGCAAACGGGCGATTCGTGGAATTCTTTCCCGACAATAGGGTCTTTAACTTCCGCGACATTATCGATCGCCAGCTCGAAGTGCAGGACGGCGGTTTGGCTCTGCCTACTGAACCTGGCCTTGGATATCAATTCGACGAAGCGGCGCTCTCCCGGTTTGAGTCCGATAACTGGCAATAGTGCCGCGATCCTAATGGACGGATTCTGACGCTTGGAACCGGGCACATTAAGTCGCTATGGGTTGGTCGCAGACCTAGCAACCGACATGGGCACCTTTTCCTTCAGCAGCCTCTTTGCGCTGCAAGCGGAGTATTGGTCTTCGGCGACATAGGCCGGGGGTCTCTGTAGAGTGATCGGAGCTTTGACGCATACTTGAGGGGCCGGGAGCGGAAGTTTAGCTGTGGATGGGAATGTCTCTTATTAGGGCTCTAACGGGAACGTGAAGCGGTGGCTTAATTTCCGCTCGCGACGCACACCTTAGCGCTTTAGCATTGCTTGAGGGCATGGTTAAGCTATAGGGAAAAGTCTGATGAGCTTGATAGCAACTGTTTTAACCGCATTCGTGGCAGTCAGCCATTTCGGCTTCATGATACTGGAAATGTTCTTTTGGGATCGCCGCTTAGGCCGTAAAATTTTTAAAATGACCTCAGAGGTTTCAGCCTCCTCGAAGGTGCTAGCCGCCAATCAGGGCCTTTATAATGGGTTCTTGGCGGCCGGCTTGACATGGGGAATTTGGGCTGGGCGTGAGGACTTGAAAATTTTCTTCCTCGCTTGTGTGATAATTGCTGGCATCTTTGGCGCCGCGACCGCCAAGGCCTCGATCCTGCTTACGCAGGCTTTGCCGGCGGCATTAGCACTTTTCTTTGTCATCGCGCCGATTCCTGGAGTTTAAGTGCCGGCCCAACGGTTACTATGGGTTGAAAGCGGAATCGCGGTCAGGTCATCCTCGACGCAGTGCCACTGTTCCAAGGTGGACGAACCGATTCGTCGCATGGCTTTCAATGCCGGGTAGTAGACTGGTCACGTCCCCCTGGGTCCTTACCGCACGCAAGCGGGATATTGGTGCGGCCGAAACTGATCGGCGACCGTATGTGAGTTTGGAACGGCAGGGCGAAGCAACGCCACCGGGTCTTGCAACCGGGCTCAGACCTTGGATTGAGAAACGGCTAAGGAAGGATTGAGCATGCCTCCGGATTCCTGAACAAACCCCTCTGGGCAACCGGCGGCGGAGGCAGTGGAGCCAAGGGCGGGGACCAAGGGGAACACGGGTCAGCAAAGCACGCGCCGGGCTCAGATCCGGGAAAGCGTGTCCCAGGCGCTGGAACGTGTGCGGAATGCCGCAAGGCAAAGGAAGAAGGAGAAGTTCACCGCTCTCCTGCACCACATTAGCGTTGAGACCTTGGAAGTCGCCTTCTACGCGCTTAAGCGTAGGGCTGCCCCGGGGGTTGATGGCGTGACATGGCAGGAGTACGAGGCAGACCTTGAGCCAAGGCTCTTCGATCTGCATGGCTGCATCCACCGCGGGGCCTACCGCCCCCAGCCGTCGCGCCGGACGTATATTCCGAAGGCGGACGGACGGCAGCGGTCCTTGGCGATTGCCGCCCTGGAAGACAAGATCGTCCAGGGTGCCGCCGTTATGGTGCTGAACGCGATCTACGAGGAAGATTTCCTCGGCTTCTCCTATGGGTTCCGTCCCGGAAGGGGAGCGCACGATGCGCTGGACGCACTCGCGGTGGGCATCGGCAAGCGGAAGGTGAACTACATACTTGACGCCGACATCCGGTCGTTCTTCGACTCGGTCAGCCAGGAATGGCTAATTCGTTTTGTGGAGCATCGGGTTGGCGACAAGCGCATCATCCGCCTGATCCAGAAATGGCTAAAAGCGGGTATTCTGGAAGACGGGGCCGTGACGGTCAGTGACAGGGGAACGGGGCAAGGCTCAGTGGCATCGCCGCTACTTGCCAATATC
>JBAUNL010000788.1:0-6573 GCA_049579205.1 Rhodomicrobium sp.
CTTTCCTGATTGTCAGCGCCGTCATGATGCCCTCCTCCGAATCATCGAGGACAGGCAATCATGATTTGCCCACGCCTTGGAATCGCACCGGGGCAACACGAATCAATCTTTCAGCGCGCTGGTATGACTTGTATTCCGTAAGGGAATGAGCCGGCAACCTATTGCCGTCTCCTTGCAGCCTGCGCTACACCACGCCCATGATCGGCACCTCCGCCCAACATATCACGGCGATCGCCACCATCCTGTTCCTCGCCGGCATCGTCAAGGGCGTGATCGGCATGGGATTGCCCACCGTTTCCATGGCGATGCTCGGCTCGATCATGCCCCCGGTGGCGGCGGCGTCCCTGCTTATCGTGCCGTCCTTCGTCACGAATATGTGGCAGTTGCTGGCCGGCCCCGACTTCCGGGGATTGGCTGTCCGGCTTTGGCCGATGCTGGCTGGGTTGCTCGCCGCTACAATAGCCTTTTCCGGGCTACTTACCGCAGACACCGGGGGTTGGACGAAGACGGCGTTGGGGGCGGCGATTGCTTTTTATGCCGCGCTCGGGCTGCTCGAGTTGCATTGGCGGGTTTCACCCAACGCCAAACGCCGGCTCCCCCTTCTTATCGGGCTTTCGACCGGGATCGTCACCGGCGCAACCGGCGTTTCGGTCGTCCCTGCCGTCCCTTATCTGCAGGCGCTTGGCCTCTTCAGAGACGATCTCATCCAGTCTCTGGGCCTTACCTTCACGGTTTCGTCAATTGCTCTGACAATAGGCCTTACTAGCCGCGGTGCTTTTCACCTTGGCGATGCTGCCGCGTCCGCGCTGGCGATTGTGCCTGCGCTCATGGGCATGTGGATCGGCCAGCGCATTCGCGAGCGGATCAGCCTTGCCGCCTTCCGGCGCTGGTTCCTGATTGCGTTGCTGCTTCTGGGCCTGGAACTCATGCTCCGCCGCTTTTTATAGAAGGCAAGAGCCAGATAAGGTTGAGAGCCAGTTCTTCGTTCACGCAAGCACATGGGGCTTCTATCCGGTCCCCGCAGCACTTGCTGAGCGCGCCGGTCTTCTGCAAAGAGGCGTCAAAAGGAGCACAACCGACGGGTAGCGAGCTTCAATAAAGCCAAGGAATAAGCCGCCAAGTGCGCTCGCGATAGGCCTCATATTCCGGACCGAATTGGGAAGCAAGGAGTTTCTCCTCGGCTCGGATGCGGGCCAGGAGAGGGGGAAGGAGCAGCGCCGTCAGCAGAAGACCAACTCCCGAACGAAAAGCCAGGGCCCAGCCAGCGGAGTTAATAAGCAGACCCAGATAGCTCGGGTGCCGGATAATGCCATAGGTTCCGCTCGCGACCAGGGTATGCCCGGGCTGTATCGCCACGAGGCCGCTGAACCTGGGGCCCAGCACAAACACTGGCCATATCCGGAGCGCGCCTCCGGCAGCAAAGAAGAAGACGCCAAGCCAGCGGATAGCATCGCCGTCCAGCGTCCAGAAGTTTATCCGGTCCGTATAAGCTGGGAGGTATGCCATCAAAAGGCCGAGCACGCCGAACGCAGCGATGACCCAGCGGTTGGAGCGATTTTCGCGCTCGCCGGAGCTTAGGTTCCCGGCAGTGAAAAACGCGGCTGCCAATAAGGCGAAGAATATAATCGTGACCGCAATCAGCGGCGGATGGGAGAAGAAGGCGGAGAAGCCGCCGGAACCAAGAATCGCCAGACCTAGATAGAGGAGGCTCGCGAAGATGTTGAAGACTATCAGTCTCGGCCGAGGTGCGGTCATAGCAGCTTCCCCAAATCAGAACTCAATCCCGGCCTGCGCCTTGAAGCCGGCCGCGAAATGGTGCTTCACGGTTCCCATCTCGGTCACGCAATCGGCAACCGCGATAAGGTCCGGCTTAACGTTGCGGCCGGTTACGATAACGGTCAGATCAGGACGCCGGCTTACCAGTGCAGCGATGACCTCAGCGAGCGGCAAATAATCGTAGCGCAGAGCAATATTGAGCTCGTCCAGGATCAGGAGGCTGATGCTTGGGTCTGCCATCAGTTCGCGGGCCGTGGCCCATGCCGCGCCGGCGGCGCCTATATCGCGGGTCTTGTCCTGAGTTTCCCAGGTGAAGCCCTCGCCGAGAGTATGCCAGGAGACCTGATCGCCAAAACGGGCGAAAGCGGACCGCTCACCCGTCTCCCAGGCGCCTTTTATGAACTGTACCACGCCCACGCGCCAGCCATTGCCCAGGGCGCGCAACGCAAGCCCCCAGGCGGCCGTGGATTTGCCCTTGCCGGGGCCGGTATGCACGATCAGTAGGCCGCCCTCCTTGGTTTTGGACGCTACCTCTGCGTCCTGTACGGCTTTCCTCTTTTCCATCTTCGACTTATGGCGCGAAAGCTCACCTTGCTGCATTTTGGGATCACTCATCTTTCAATACCATCGGCAGTCCGGCGGCCATAAAAACTACACGGTTCGCGATGCCGGCCACGGCTTGGTTGAGGCGGCCCGCATGGTCGCGGAACTCTCTTGCAAGCGCATTGTCAGGCACAATACCGAGCCCTACCTCGTTCGAGACAAATACAACAGGGACAATTGCTGAACGCGTTGCAGTGAGAAGTGCTTCGGTTTCTGTCTCAAGGTTCATGCCCGCCAGCATCACATTTGTCAGCCAAAGCGTAAGGCAGTCCACCAGCAATGGGTGCTCACTTTTCTGGATCAGCGGGGCTATATCACGCGGTTGCTCTAAGGTGTGCCATCCTTCGCCGCGCCGCGCCTGATGCTGCGCTACCCGCTCCCGCATTTCGTTATCGAAAGGCTGGGCTGTTGCACAATAGACCCACGGGGGAGGCAGCGCCATTATCAGCCGTTCGGCATACGCGCTCTTTCCAGACCGCGCGCCGCCCAGCACCAGCGTTATGCTTGAACAAGACCTCACCTATGCAAACCATATACAGCGGATACAGTTAGCGATCCGCCGGAGTTGTCGCCCGCATAGTAAGCGCAATCAATCCTCAAACCAAGCGGCCGGGCCGAATAGGTCAGCGAGAGCTAGCCGTCTTGAAATGGCTGCGCGCCGGCCCCTTCTTGTTCCAGAAATCCTCAGAGAGGAACGGCATGGCGAAGGTTCATTATCAGATCGTGGAGCACGACGGCGGTTGGGCCTACAAGCTCAAAGGCGTCTTTTCGGAACCATATCCGACAAGGGAAGCGGCGATCCAGGCGGCGGAACTTGCGGCGAAGGAGCAAATGGTCCCGGGCACATCTCAGGACATCGAGTTCGAGGACGCGGCGGGCCGCTGGCATCACGAATACGCCTCTGGCCGGGACCGCCCCGAAGCGGACGTAATCGAGGACGAGCCAAAAAATTCTTAGACACTATCCACAGATTTGTTACAGATTCCGAGACGGCATCTCTGAACGGGGCTAAGCTTCCTCCCGCAAGACAGGGAGGTTGCTATGACCAGGAATGTTGGCACTTTAGATCGCATTTTGCGGATCGTGGTAGGCATTGCACTCATCGCGTTTGCCATCGCCGAGCCCGATGTAGGATGGTCGTGGATTGGCTGGATCGGAGTCGTTCCTATCCTGACTGCTCTGATTGGCTGGTGCCCCGCATACCGATTACTGGGAATGCGCACCTGTTCGCCCGCCTGAACACGTTTGGTCCAAAATGTTTAGGTGACGCGGGAACGGCTGTGAACCCAGATCTAATTCTTAAACATGCGAGGCCGGTGCCGAGATACACGAGCTACCCATCGGCTCCCAATTTTTCAAACGCTGTTGGTCCCGAAACCTATAGATCCTGGCTCGGGGCCTTGCCGACGGGAGCGCGCTTGTCGCTCTACGTCCACATTCCATTCTGCCGGGAGCTGTGCTGGTACTGCGCTTGTACCACTAAAGCCGTTCGGCGCTACGATCCGATCATGCAGTATCTATTATCGGTTGAGCAAGAAATTGCAAATATAGCAAATCTATTGCCGGATAGGGTGAAGGTTAGACAAATTCACTGGGGCGGCGGGTCGCCAAGCATTTTGCGCCCCGACGATATCAAGCGCCTCTCGGCCGTTTTAAGAGAAAAATTTGCTGCTTGTCATCTCGACGAGTTTGCGGTCGAGATCGACCCAAGAAATCTGCAAAAGGAAACGATCCTGGCTTTCGCGTGCGCGGGGGTGACACGTGTTTCCATCGGCGTGCAAGATTTCGACCCCGTCGTTCAGCAGGCCATCAATAGAGCACAGACTCTGGAAGAAACGGCTCGGGCCATCGACCTTTTTCGTGCTCAAGGGGTGAACTCGATCAACGTCGACCTTGTTTATGGACTTCCGCAGCAAACGCAAGAAACGCTCGAACGGACAATAGAACAGGTTCTTCTGTTGCGGCCGGATCGTATTGCCATATTTGGTTATGCCCACGTGCCGGGACGCGCACGCCATCAAAAAATGATCGATGAGGCTTCCATTCCTGATGCGGCGCAACGAGTTCGGCAGTCACAGTTGCTGCGCAGAATTGTCTTGGGCGCTGGTTACAAACAAGTCGGAATAGACCACTTCGCGCTGCCGGCGGACAAACTGGCAAACCATCCTACGAGGCGGAATTTCCAAGGTTACACCACCGATGACAGCGCCGCGATCATCGGGCTTGGCGCTTCTGCGATCGGGCAGCTCCCGCAAGGCTATGTTCAGAATGCGGTGCCTGTTGGAGAGTATGTGCGCCGGATCGCGGAGAAGGGTATCGCGACGGTGCGGGGCATCGCTCTTTCGCTTGAGGACCACATGAGGGCGCGCATTATCGAGCGGCTTATGTGCGATTTCTCTTTCTCGGCTAGTGCCCTTGAAGCCGAATTCGGAAAGGCTGCGGATATGCTTGTGATGGAGGCTGAGGCGTTCCTGGAGATGGATCAAGATGACCTTGCCGAGCGGACACGCGACGGTTTCCGTTGCACGGAGCGCGGGCGGGTGCTTGTGCGGACGATTTGCACTTGGTTCGACGCTTACTGGCTCGGCGATTCCCGTCATTCGCTCGCTGTGTAGGGAGATCTAGACCCGCAGGCCCCCCGGCGGCATCGCTATGCGTGTTCGATGCTGTCTGCTACAATGTTTGCCCAAATGACGCTGGGCAGAATGGTATGCAAGAACCGCCGCTAAAGCCGCATGATATGGGTGGGCTCACAGCTGGGGAAGTGGATCGCTCCGAGAAGGAGCACGTGCTGTGGGAAAAGCGGGTGGACGCCATGATGATGCTGCTCCAGCGCCCAGGCATCGGCCTCGTCACTACGGACGAGCTCCGGAAAAATATCGAAGCTCTTGGGCCCGAAGCCTATTCGGCCATGAGCTATTACGAGCGCTGGGTTGCCGCTATCGCGAACACGCTTCTTGAGCGCGGCGTCATTACCAGCGAGGAACTTGGCCGGCGAATAGAGGAAGTGAAGATAAGGGAAGAGATCCTCCCGTGAGCAGTTCGCGCGTTCCCTTCGCAGTTGGCGATCTCGTTACCGTGACAAGGATGTTTCCCTTGGGGCATATCCGCACCCCGCATTACATCATGGGCCAAACCGGGCAGATCTGTCATGTTGTTGGCGAGTTTGCGAATCCGGAAGAGCTTGCCTATGGCCGCAAGGGCTTTCCCAAAAAGATGCTCTACCGCGTGCGCTTCGACCAAGCCAGCATTTGGCCGGGATATCGGGGTGGGCCTCAGGATACGCTCGAAATCGAGCTGTATGAGCACTGGCTAACACCCGCTTCCAACCTCGGTGCTAGGAGCTAGAAACGCCAATGTCGAGTGATCACGGTCATGTTCATAATCATGGCCCCGCGGCGAAAGACCACGACGACAGCCTGACCTATTGGCGTGCCATGGAAATAGCTCTGCGCGAGCTCCTTATAGAAAAGGGCCTCTTCAGCGCGGATGCTGTCCGCAGGGCGGTCGAGGCCATGGACTCGCGGACGCCCGAGAACGGCGCCCGGCTTGTCGCTAGGGCCTGGACCGATCCTGATTTCAAGGCTCGCCTACTCGCAGTCGGGAGCGCAGCGGCTCTGGAAATGGGCTTCGACGTCGGAACCCTGAAGCTGATGGTTATCGAGAACACCTCCTCAATCCACAACCTCGTCGTCTGCACGCTTTGCTCATGTTATCCAAGGATGCTGATCGGACTGCCGCCTGCCTGGTACAAAAGCCCGGCTTACCGCAAAAGGGCTGTGCGCGAGCCACGCGCGGTGCTCCGTGAATTCGGTACGGTGATCCCCGACGATGTCGAGGTGCGCGTTCACGACAGCACCGCAGATTTGCGTTATATGATCCTGCCTTTGCAGCCTGCAGGAACAGAAGGCTGGACCGAGGAAAAGTTGGTACCCCTCGTTACGCGAGATAGCTTGATAGGGGTAACAGCTGCGCGAACGCCTTCAGACTCGCCTTAACCGCGCTGCCGCGGGAGGCCCGCATGCTAACGCGTCGCGACGATGAACAGCCGCGGGAACGGCAAAAGGACAGTGCCCGAATCCATGACCGTGTAAGCCTTCGCAAGTTCATCTTTGTAAGCTGCGACGAATGCCTCCCTCTCCGTTTCTGACAGCGGATTCAGGTAAGGCATGAGCGCGGTGCCCTTCACCCACT
>JBAUNL010000789.1:0-3369 GCA_049579205.1 Rhodomicrobium sp.
AGGCCCTGCACGAGAATCGAGAAGAGCACAACGATGTAGGTGGCGGGGAGGATGATTTCTTTGTAGGGCCCGGGCGGAAGGCTAAGAGCCATAGCCACGGAAAGCCCGCCCCGCAAGCCGCCCCAGATGGAGACCGCGATCGTCCCGCGCTCCGCCTTGGCGAAGAAGCCTGCTACCGCGACAGGAAGCCCAATGCTGACAAAGCGCCCGATCAAAGCAGCGGCCACTGCGAGCAAGCCCAATATGACATTTTGGGAGTGAATGCTGATCACCGCGATTTCGAGCCCGATCAATATGAAAAGTGCGGCGTTCAGGACTTCATCGACAACCTCCCAGAAGACATCGAGGCGTCCTTTGTTCTCCACAGACATGCCCAACTCTCGTCCTTGATTGCCGATGATGAGCCCTGCCGTCACGATGAATATCGGGGCCGAAACATCAAGCTCTTCTGCAAGCGCGTAACCGCCGGTGGCCAGAGCGAGGGTGAGAAGCATTTCCACCTTATAGTCGTCGACGGTGCGGAATAAGCGATAGACGAACCACCCGCAAACAAGCCCCAGCGCCGCTCCGCCAAGCGCCTGACGAATGAAAAGCCCGGCGACCTCCAGCACATCCGGCTGTTCCGGCCTAGTCGCCACGCTTAACACAGTGATGAAGGCGACGACGCCGGCGCCATCATTGAAGAGGCTCTCGGCCGCGATCTTCGTATGAATGCTTTTGGGGATTCCGGCTTCTTTCAGGATCGACAGGACCGCAATTGGATCGGTGGGAGAGATCAGCGTCCCAAAGAGAAGCGCGTAGATGTAGGGGAGCTGCAAGCCCGCAAGACCCGAAGCGTACCAGAACAGCGTTCCGGTCACGAAACTGGCGATCAGAACGCCAAGGCTCGCGCGAAGGGCGACAGACCAGCGGACGCTCCTAAGGTCATCCAGATTGATGTGCATTGCGCCGGCAAGGAGCAGAAACGAGAGAATGCCGTGGAAGAGGACATCCGAAAAATCGATTTGCTCCACGAGCAAACGATAGGCGGAAAAGTCCACGAGCCCGAACTTACCCGCAGCAAGCATCGCCAGAGATAGAGCAAAGGCAAACACCATTACCCCTATCGTCGCCGGAAGCTTGACGTAGCGCGCATTGATGTAGGCGCCAAACGCGCTCAGCGTGACAATTACGGCGATGATCTGAAACGGCGTCATAATCCGTGCGATTGACTATCAAAGCTGAGCCAACTGAAGCAACGCCCGCGAGCTACCTCATTTTGCCGGTTCAAGCCGGAGAAGCTTTGCACCGCCAGGGAAAGAAAAAACAGGCTGTTATCCCGCAACCATCTACGCGTTCGGCTCATATTTCCTCCTCAGTTAGCGGAATAACACGCGGGCGGACAGGAGGGCGCCGCGGAAGCTTTTGAATTAAAAGGATAATCTGTTGGAGCGGGGCCTTAGATCGCGAACTATTTGCAGTTTAGGTACGTGAAAAACACGCCAGATATTCGCCCGCACATTTGGTAGCACTCGCAAGCCAGCTCTTCCAGCCCCTGGCGGTCGGCCACACCAAGAGACCGCGGCAGCGAACTCCTGAGTCGAAGAGAAGGTGCCGTTTTCGGCGCGGTCATAGGACATTAAGAGCTAGCGCGCGGCCCGCTCCTCGTTGGTGCGTATGCCGTTGCAGGCGACGGACTGTTCGATCTGTGCAATGAAAGCCTGAGCATAGCAGAACATGATGCGCTGGAACCCAGGGCTCTGCGCCAGGACACGCTGAAAGGCCGCATAGGAAACGCAATATGCTGTGCCTTCAATTTCGACAAGAGTCAGCATCAAAGACTTCTTGCGCGCCAAGTGCTTAAATCGCCGCGATCGTCTGCACCTCCACAAGGAATGGTTCTTTCACAAGCCGGTCAACGATCAGAAGTGTGTTCGGGGGATACTTCCCATCAGGGAACATCTTTGGGAACTCACTGAGGCGAAATTCCATGAATCGGGGAATGTCTTGAGAGTGCACCAGATAAGTCGTGAACTGCACGACATTTGCCCATGAGGCGCCCGCCGATTTCAGTGCCGCTTCGATATTGCGGAAAACCTGCCGTGCCTGCGCGCCGAAGTCGCCATCGCCGATCACATTGCCTGCCGCGCCGCCTGAAAGCATTCCGGCGATGAACAGGAACTCGGTCGCCTTGACTCTCGTGACATGGGTATATTGTCCCATCGGCGCCCCCAGCTCGCGGGGATTGTAGATCTCGATTTCTGTGGGCATGCTTTTTCCTCTTCGCGCGGTAGTGATGGTTCTTGCGCCCGCTAAGCGGTGCGGGCAACTCCCAGGAGATCGGACATTAGCTTCGGTGCCTCGGCCAATTCCCGGCTTGGCCCATCATAGACGATCACGCCGCGGTCGAGCACGATGGCGTGGTCGGCAAACTCAAGTGCCAAATGTGCGTGCTGCTCGACAAGGATCATTGCCAGGTCTTCTTCATGCTTGAGCTGCTCAAGTCTACCGAGCACCTGATCCACGATGACCGGGGCCAGGCCTTCGAGTGGCTCGTCCATAAGCAGGAACGTAGGATTGCCCATAAGCGCTCGCCCTATGGCCAGCATTTGCTGCTCTCCACCGGAAAGCTGATCGCCATGGCTGCGGCGCCGGCGCGCAAGAGAGGGAAAGAAATCATAAACGCGGGCCAAGGTCCAACGGCCTTCCGTTGCACCAACGGTTAGATTCTCTTCCACGGTAAGCGAGCGGAAGATTTCGCGCTCCTGCGGGACAAGCGCCAAGCCTAAAGCAGCGCGCTGATATATTCGAAGGGAGCTGATATTGCGATTTCCGAAGCTGATGGATCCGGCGTGGAGCTGAGTGCGGCCCATGATAGTGCCAAGCAGCGTTGTCTTTCCGGCACCGTTGCGGCCCAGCACAGTCAACGTCGATCGCGGCGGAAGGGCAAGCGACACACGCTCAATCACCATCATCTCGCCGTAGCCGGCGCTGACATCGGAAAGAACGAGACCGTCTGTGCTGGCGGATTTCCCCATCATCGCAGCCCGCGCTCACCGAGATAGACTTTCTGCACTTCTGGGTTTCGCGCGATTTCATCGGGAGAGCCTTCAACGAGGACCCGGCCCTCGACCAGAACAGTGATGCGGCGCGCGATGCGAAACACCAGATCCATGTCGTGATCGATAAGGAGAAGCGCGATATCCGCCGGAAGACCCTCGATCACATCGATGATGGTGCCAACATCTCCCGCTGGAACCCCTGCGGCGGGTTCGTCCAGCAGCAACACCTTCGGCTTCAGGCTCAACGCCACCATGATTTCGGTCATGCGCTGTTGGCCGTAGGCCAGCTCCGTGATCCGCTTCATGGCCTTGGATCCGAGGCCTAGCT
>JBAUNL010000790.1:0-4068 GCA_049579205.1 Rhodomicrobium sp.
GTGGAATCCCGGCACGAGGCGGTTTCGCAACTTCATGAGCTTCGACCGGCGCTGGCTCGAAGACCGCGGCTCGGAGGACAGCAACGGACGAACGCTTTGGGCCTTGGGCGAATGCGCACGCAGCGACTCCAGTCCAACCCGCCGGCGCTGGGCCGCCTCCCTGTTCGCCGAAGCACTGCCAGCGGCGGAGGCTTTTCACTCGCCACGCGCTTGGGGTTTCACCCTGCTTGGGTTGGACGCTTATTGCGACGTCATTGCGACCGATCTCTTTGCAAAACGCGTCCGTCTTCTCCTGGCTGACAGGTTGATTTTCACGATGTCGGCTGCGGAGACGAAGGACTGGGTGTGGTTCGAGGATGGGCTTGCGTATGACAACGCCCGTTTGCCCCAGTCCTTGATCGTTACGGGCATTTCTACGGGAGTGCCCGCTTATGTCGATGCTGGCTTGCGCTCCTTGCGTTGGCTCATGACGCTGCAAACGGCGCTTTCAGGCTTTTTTAGACCCATCGGTACGGAAAGCTTCGGCGACAAGCGCAAGCCGCCCCAGGCGTTCGATCAGCAGCCTTTGGAAGCCACTGCTACGATCTCGGCCTGCCTTGCGGCGTGGCGTGCGGACGGCAATCCCGAATGGAGGACTGGCGCGGCACGCACCTTCGCGTGGTTTCTCGGCAGCAACGATCTGTCAATACCGCTAGTCGACCTGGAAACGGGTGGCTGTCGCGATGGGCTGCATTGCGACCGCGCCAACGAGAACAGAGGCGGCGAGTCCGTCGTGTCCTACCTTCTCAGCCTCGCAGAGATTCGCCAGCTGGCTCGCAGCAGCGGGGAACGCGCGAATCTCGCGCCTTTTCGGGCATTGCGCGCTCAAATTTGCTGAAGGCCCACTCAAACCAACCGTCCCGATGGGACGGCAAAAACCGAGGGTATTGTGCCAAAAGCCACGTTCCTGAACCGACAGGCTCTCTATCTGCGCCCCGATCCGGCGAGGGTCGTCGTCCGCCCGTTCAAGCCAGCGACCGAACCGCGGGATCTAAACCCCACCGACAAAACGCGGGCGAATCATATCGTTGACCGGGTGCTTGGGCTTGACCCCGAAATGGCGCACAATCAATTGGCTGAAGTTCTTGAGAATTTTCAAGGCCGTCACCGCCATCTGCTGCGCACGTTTGAAGCGCGTGCCGCCGAAATGGAAGAAGCCTTTGCTGCCCACGCTGTTTTCACCGCTACGCAGCGTCAGCTGATTGGCGCTTATTTTGTGCATGAATATTCCTTTGAAGCGGCGGCATTATACAATCCGAGTATCGTCGCGCATCCCGATCAGTCCTGCGCGCCGGAAGGCGGGCGCCGCTTCATCCTCAGTCTTCGCGCCGTCGGGGAAGGACATGTTTCTTCCCTGACGTTTCGATCTGGGTCGGTTGCGGCCGATGGCAGCGTAAGCGTCGATCCGAGCGCACGTCTTGCCTCAATCCCCAAAGTACGATATCGGGTGCCGGGTCCGTATGGGGAAGATGTCGAGGTGGTGTTCGAGCCTGATGAGGATATCAGCGAGCGCGTGATCTTTCCCGTTACCGGATCTCAGTCGAACGGTATCGAGGATGCCCGCTTCGTGGAATTCGACGATGGCGGCCGGAAGACTTTCTACGCAACCTACACAGCCTACACCGGAATGGCGATTCGATCCGAGTTGATCGAGACCATGGACTTTGTCTCCTTCAAGTTGTCGCCTTTGAAGGGGGCCGCCGCGCGAAACAAAGGCATGGCCCTATTTCCCCGCAGGATCAACGGTAAGTATGCGATGATCGGCCGCCAGGACAATGAGAACCTCTACCTCATCTATTCGGACGATCTGAACACCTGGGACGGCGGCCAAGCCATTTTGAAGCCGAAGTTCCCGTGGGAATTCGTACAGATCGGCAGTTGCGGGTCGCCGATCGAGCTTGATGAAGGCTGGTTACTGCTCACCCATGGCGTGGGTCCGGTTCGGAAATATTCGATCGGCGCGGTTCTCCTCGACAAGCGCGATCCCTCCAAGGTTCTCGCACGCTCCGCCGAGCCCCTGGTCCGGCCCGATCCATCCGAGCGCGAGGGTTACGTACCCAACGTGGTCTACACATGTGGAGCCATGCGCCACAATGACCAGATCATCCTGCCATACGCGGTCTCCGACACCTTCTCCAATTTCGCGACAATCAAGACCTCCGAGCTGCTTCAGACCATGGAAAACAGCTGAAACCTCCGAAGCACCCTCTCGACCAATTTCCTACGCACCCATTATGTCTGACAATAGGAAGCCGGCCGCACGTGGCGCGACGTACGGCTGGTTTGCGTTAGTTCCAGAATCAGGCGCAAAAAGACCTGCCACCGATGAGTGCTGGAAGGTCAATTGCCGCGAAGCCATCGAAGGTGATCTTATGAGTAAAGGCTTGACTGTCTCGTTAACCCCACTTGACGACGATCACATCCGGGCAACATTGCATTGGCGAGAGCAAGATGTGGGGGGCGGGGAGCTAACCGTGGCAGTGATTGTCCGCCAGCCGAAGATCAATCCCAAGCCGGAAAGCGAACTCCAGTCTGACGCGCGAGTTCTTGCACGCAGGTTCACGCGCGCGTTTGCAGACATGCTCGACGACACCTGAAAATGCGAAAAGCCGTAGACATCCGGTAAGCAACTTATACCGACCGCTTTCTCTTCGAGAAGGGTTCCAGAGAGGGGGATTGTGATTCCCTTCGGCGGTTGATTCGCTTTCATCGAGAAGAAGATATTTCCTAACATCGACTTTTATTCGGGAATTACGTTGAAAGCGCTGGGTTTTCCGGCTTCGATGTTCACGGTGTTGTTTGCCTTGGGACGCACCGCGGGCTGGATTGCACAGTGTAAAGAGATAATCGCCCATCCGGAGCAAAAGATCGGGCGGCCACGTCTGCTCTACATTGGCGAAAAGTAGCGCGACTATGTGCGGCTTGAGTTGCGTTCCTAAAAAAATGTGCCTGCCGGTAGCTAATTGGCGCTTGGCTTCGTCTCCTTTTGGCCCATCGCGTCAGTCACCGATGGTCTGATCTTAGGTTATTGCGGACGTTGATAGAAATCCCTTCGGTAGCGATTGACCCAATGCTGAAGCCGTGACCATTGAGCTTGGGAGGCAGAACGCTGTCCGCTCTTGAACGTTGCGTCAGACGAGCGGGTCGAACATAATCTCTCGAACCTCCTGCGCGCAGCGGCAAGCGGCAGCAAACTTGGCAGCCCACTCCAGCGCCGCCTCGCGTGAGGACACATCGATTATTACGAACCCGCCGATAACCGCCTTGGTCTCCGGGTAGGGCCCCGTCAGTGACCGTCCCGTCTGTGGCTACAATGCTCGCCCTCTGGCTTACCACCCCCCCGCCGCCAAAGATCCATACCCCTGCCTCCTGAGCAGCTCGGACCACGGCATGCGCCGCCTCGCCAACTGCTGGCAGCTCCTGTTCAGGGATAACCATCGCGCCATCGTCAAACGAGATCAGGTACCGCGTCATCCCACTTCTCCGTCGCCCTTGCGGCTTCCTCTTGTGTGCATTTCCTCTGCCAGCTTTTGTAACCGACAAACGGCGGCCATCCAATCGACAAGCGGACGAGCTGCGAAAGCCAGCTCACTTCATCGGCAACGGTAGCATCTGGCCCATCGCGATGGCAGGCCGACGAAGCTTTCGGATCGTTGCGGTCGTCGTTCTCGGCAAGCGGCGTTAGCTCCAGCGCCCTTATACATTTGAGGACATCGAGACCGCTTTAATATGGGCTGACGAAGTCAATTGCGGGACTTCGGCATTTGGTTGTGAAGCTACATCACGGTGTCAGAGTCGCCGGGCTCTGCCAACGCGATCAGATGTCAACCTTCACGGCAATTTCGATGGCGTCATCAATCTCGATTCCGAGATACCGCACCGTACTCTCGATCTTGGTGTGACCAGGAGGAGTTGCACAGCACGCAGATTGCCGGTCTGGCGATAGATCAGAACAGCCTTCGTCCGGCGCAGCGAGTGCGTTCCGAATTGCAAAGGATCGAGGCCAATGCTTGCCACCCAATCATTCAC
>JBAUNL010000791.1:0-3789 GCA_049579205.1 Rhodomicrobium sp.
GGAATATGGTTTGGTCATCCCAGCTGGCCTCCCGCTCCAGCAGGGATCTTGAATCAGATGAACCCTGATTTGGGAATCCACGATTCACAGAAATCTCAAACCGCTCTAAGGTGCAATGCCGTATCTATGCCAGCCATGGAATGGCTCTATCCGCTGTCGGGATTTGTGGTCGGTGCTGTCGTCGGTCTCACCGGCATGGGGGGCGGGTCTTTGATGACACCGCTGCTCATTCTGCTATTCGGGGTACCTCCTCTCACGGCAGTTGGAACGGATCTTCTTTATGCTGCGCTGACAAAAGCCGCTGGCACCGCGATCCATTCCAGGAGAGGCAATGACGCTCGGCAGCCGGAACCGCCGCGCAATTCCATCAAATGATCAACGCCAACCCGGCGAACAAGTTTATTTTGCGGATTAAAAGCATTGGAAACTCAGGTAAATCCGCATTTCTGGAGAGAGAAAACCAAGAATAACTTGGTCACTTTGAGAATAAAAATGCCAGAGTCTATTGTAATTATCAATTCAGATGATCATGTTTTATTTCTAAGGAGAAAATAAATGCAAAATGCTTCAACGAAAAATCAGGATAATTCACCGGAAAACAGGAAGATTATTGTGAATGAACTCCATGCCAAGTGGGGGAAATTCTCAGAACAGGAGCTTTCTGCCCTAAAGGGCAAGGATGATCTCGTATCCCAGGTCCAGGCAAAATACGGTTTGAATAAGGAGCAGGCTCTGCGGGATATCGATGCAGTGCTAAAGGGACGCCATTTCTAACAACAGGCGTCGCGTGTCAAGGAGGAGACCGCCGCGATGGCGGCCTCCCGCCGATCGCGAAGCCCTCTCTCTTGGCTACGGAGCCCGATCATGGAAGCAAGGCGCAACGTTCCGGCGATCGAAAACGAAGAGAATCCGCTATCGATCTTCAACTCCGCATTAGGCATGTGCTCTGGAATGCGAAGGACTCGCGCTTGGCGGAGACACGGGAATTAAGTGCGACCGCGTCTGAATTCCAGCAATTTTGCGACCTCATTGCCATGCGGCTGCGTGCGCTCGGCGCCGTCGCCCAAGCCACGATTCAAAGGACGCCAGCGCGCTCTTTCCTCGATCCTTATCCGCTTGTTGCCGCTGGCGACGAGGAGCAGATCTCCGTGATTGAATTCCGGAACTCCGCAAGGCAAGCGCAGGAAAAAGCCGCCGCCCTTAACGACGAGACGACGGCTGCCTTATTCGGCAAACTCACACGCGCGATCGACGCTCAGATTTGGTTTCTCCGCTCGCCATCGAGGCGGAGCGGCAAATTGCAACCCAGAATGGTTTAAAGGGATGTCCAGGAAAAATACGCCGCGTCGGCGAAAAACAAGAGTGATCCAGGTTTTACACTGGGCTGGTGCGTTTATTTCCAGTCAATGGCCCATCACGAAACATGCGAAGCGGGCATCGACTACACCGCCAACTTGCACCGATCTAGCCACGAGATGCCACGGATAGCCGCCAGCCCGGCTCAATGCGCATCGCGCTCTTAACGAGTTTGTGTCAGACCACTCTTTTTGATCATCCAAGGGAAGACCGCTACCGTTGACATTACTGCGCCAGGCTTTGGCGTTTTGCGCCGAACCACTCGCCTTAGCCTCCGCTGCGTCGCGTCCGCACAATTGGCCGCGCTTGTTTGGAGACATTAAAATGCGCTTACATTCGATCTTCGTTTGTTCTCTGGGAGTTGCGGCGGTTATACCATCCCTGGTATGGGCTGAAGGGGGGGCACCTGCACGAGTGGCTCCTCTAATTACTGTGCCAGCTATTGTTCGCAATGCAGTCCGCTTGGCGGTTTTTCGTGTACAGGAGAGAAATGCTATTTGCCCCTGGGCGTTAAAAGCGGTGAACTTCATTGGCTGGCCTCTAGAGGATTAAGTGTCCCAGCGAAGTAGAACATCGCGTTATTTTTGGCAAGTTTCCTAGTCTCTCGGGCCTAAATGTCCGCACCGCCGCCGGCGCCTATCCGGGGTTTGGCGGCTTTTGGCCCGACCCTGACTGAGCTTCTGATTTAATCTGCAATTCCGCTGCTCCCTCGATAACGGACGAGGCCATTTTAGCCCCAATAGTCTGCAAACGGCCCTTCAGCGGCGGTTCTCTCCAGAATATTCGGGTCTAATAAAGTGTCTATCACTCGACGGAAGAGATGGCGGCGGCTTGGGCCTCGCCGGCGCCGATGTTTCGGGGATTCTTGCCCGTTCGCTCACCAAAAGATATCAGGGAAAGCGATTTGCATTTAACAGGGAAAGCCACCGCCAAATACAGGGAAAGTTGCACCCCTATTGCAATCGCGTGGACCCTGGGCGTCGTCTTGCCCTCAAGGCTCGCCCCGGCAGCCTTCACACGAAGGCGGATAACTGCTCACTTCACCAAGAAACGGCACGCTGTCCGGCTATCTTGATGGCACTTCATTCAGAGCGCAATTGTAAATGGGGACCATGAGTCAGCAATCCGGGTAGATTTGAGTTATGTCACCCAGTATCAGCTGACGCTGTATGGGGGTGAAAACGGCATGCGTAGCAAAGGCTTCTTCCATTTCGGCGGCACGCGCTTCAAACGTGCGCAGCAGATGGCGGTGACGGCCTTGAAAATTCTCAAGAACTTCAGCCAATTGATTGTGCGCCATCTCGGGGTCAAGCCCAAGCACCCGGTCAACGATATGATTCGCCCGCGTTTTGTCGGTGGGGTTTAGATCCCGCGGTTCGGCCGCTGGCTTGAACGGGCGCACGACAACTCTGGCCGGATCGGGGCGCAGATAGAGAGCCTGACGGTTCAGGAACGTAGCTTTTGGCACAATACCCTCGTTTTTCGCCGGCCCGCTGGCTCGGGACGGCTGGTTTGAGTGTGGTCTGACGGTGGGGTCTGTTGGTTTGAGTAGGGTATCAGGAAATTTGGACGCGCAACGCGGGAAATGGTGCGAGATTCGCGCGATCCTCGCTGACGCGTGCAAGCTGACGAATTTCTGCGAGGCTAAGAAGGTAGGACACGGTAGATTCGCCGCCTCTGTTCTCGTTCGGCCGGTCGCAATGCAGCCCATCGCGGCAGGCCCCCGTTTCCAGATCGGCTAGGGGCATCGACAGATCGTTGTTGCCGAGAAACCACGCAAATGCGCGCGCCGCGCCAGCCCTCCATTCGGGATTGCCGTCCGCGCGCCACGCTGCAAGGCAGGCCGAGATCGTCGCAGTGGCCTCCAAAGGCTGCTGATCGAACGCCTTTGGCGGCTTACGCTTGTTGCCGAAGCTGTCCGTACCGACGGGTCTGAAACAGCCCGATGGCGCTTTCTGTATCGTCATGAGCCAGGCCAAGGATCGCAAGCCAGCATCGACATAAGCGGGCACTCCGGTAGAAATTCCCGTAACGATCAGGGACTGAGGCAAACGGGCATTGTCGTAGGCAAGCCCATCCTCGAACCACACCCAATCCTTCGTCTCCGCAACCGTCATCATGGAGATCAATCTGTCAGCCAGCAGATGACGGACGCGTTCGGCAAGGGAATCCCTTGCAACGGCTGTGCAATAGGCATCCAACCCGAGGAGGGCGAAACTCCAAGCGCGTGGCGAGAGAAAAGCCTCCACCATAGGTAGTGCTTCGGCGAACAGGGAGGCGGACCAGCTCCGGCGTGAGGAACTGGCGTCGCTGCGTGCGCATTCGCCCAAGGCCCAAAGCGTTCGTCCGTTGCTGTCCTCCGAGCCGCGGTCTTCGAGCCAGCGCCGGTCGAAGCTCATGAAGTTGCGAAACCGCCTCGTGCCGGGATTCCAC
>JBAUNL010000792.1:0-2224 GCA_049579205.1 Rhodomicrobium sp.
TTACAAGCTCAAGAGCACCGCGCGCGAGCCTTGAGCCGATCCCCTGGCCCGAGAGGGCAGTCGGCACCTCGGTATGGGTGAAGGTAATAATCCCCGGCGAACGCGAATAATAGGCCACGGCGAGCTCAGCTTCTGGCGGCGGACGTCAAGCAGGGGACGGACGCGCTCCGCAACGTTCTTCCCGGACGTAACGGTGCAAGCGTAAAAGCGCTTCTTTGGTCGTCCGCTCGAAGGATGGCTCAGCATCGAATTTTCCCGCTGGCGGGGAAATCTCAGCGCGAGGTGGAGGTGGCTCTAGCTCTGGCCGCGTGCTTCGGGAGCTACAGTTACGGTTCCTTAACGCCAAAGGTACGGGAACCTTGTCCAGCGCTATGCTGGGTGCGATTTTTAGCTTCTTGATGTGTCCTTGTGACAAGGTCCGCGGCGCCATGAAGGCTTTCCGCTCAATCCACATCGCCGCGCCAAGGCGGTGTGTCTCAACTGCAGCACCCTCGATTTTAAGGCTGCTTGGCCGCGCCAATGTCATTAACGTGGTGGAGATGCCTGAGTATTAAGCTCAGCACGCGGTCGCACAGGTTCGCGAATTCTCGCAACTAGTGCGTTTTGTTACAGTTGTGGCGCGTTTCGTCACAAACTGAAGACACTAAAGACATATCCTACACGTAATATAACTTCGCGGGCTCCTCTCCGAGAGCCGTCGAATGATGACGCCGGAACTTTGTAGATGCGTGCGAGTTCATCATGCAAACCTAGAAAGGCCGTCCCATGACAATGCCTGATCATCCTGCTCTTATAGTCAGTATTGGCGCGGCCATCGTGTATCTTTGGCTGACGCTGCTTAACCCGCTCTTCTTCGCCGCAGTCGACTACCGCAAGACCCACGGTCCTATCGCCATTGATAACCAACCAGTGGTAGTAAAGGACATTGGCATAGAGAATGCTCCCATGTGGGACTAAATGCGGCGCTGATCAGCGCGCAACCCGCACCCCATGGTGCCGCCCGGATCGAAATCAGACGCCTGAAGGCCGATAACTGCAAAGGCAACTTCCCGGCGGGACTCAAACTCCTCTTCACCTGGAGCGATTTGAAGCTGATGCTGAAGTCAGCCATGAGCTTTCTATCGCAAGTTCACATACTCGTAAGCGCCGTAGGCGGCCTCTTCCGGGGTGCCGGCGACCCAGATGCCTCCGCCCGCCTCAACGACATCTCCAACCGCATCGCCCATGAGCGAGACGCCGAGCGGCAGCTGAACGAGAATGGCCGCACCTCCTAAAAAGTCAGGAAGTTGCGGTCGCGCTATAGCCTCGTCCAGGGCCGGCGGCGCATAGTTTTGCTTTCAATTTGTAGGGCTGTATCTGATGACAAATGACGTTTGCCGCGAGATCGCGAAGGCCTATGCCAAAACTGTTGAAATCACTGAGGCTTCCCTCATTCCGGGAAGTGACGAAGACTACGCGCTTGGCTGGGAAGAGGCTTATGATCAGCGGAGCCGATCCCGAGCTCAAGCCCGTTGTGCTGGCGCTCCTGGACAACCAGAATAACGTGGAGACGCTTTGCAATTGGGTTGAGCGGCATGCTGGCGTCCGCCTACCAGAGCGTGCCCGCCCCTAGGCTAGAGCAGCGCCATGATTTGAGAAAAGGCCCGGCCGGAACGATCCGCGCCGGGCTTATTTATTTGTCTAGCTTGAGGTCCCGGAAGGCGAAGCCGAAACTGGGAGGTGATGGCATGCGGGCTGACACCCAGACCCCAAAGTGTATACTTGAGCGGTGCATCAAAGGTGGGTGGCTGCGATGGGTCCGGTTTCTGAATCAACATGAGCAGTCCTCGCCACGAGCCAAGCGCGAGAGGAATGCCAGCCAGCAAGGGAAGGCCACCGGCGTACATCGGATGGCGCACAAGCGCATAGGGGCCAGTTGATATCACTCTCTGGCCGGGGTCGAATTCGATGGTGGCCGAGGCAAAGGAGTTTTCTTTGAACACAAAATAGAAAGCGAGATAGGTGAGTGCGATCAGAGCGTCTCCCAGAAGCGCCACATAAGGCGGTACGGTGGGCCCCTCCAAGCGGTAATCGAGTGCCGGGCCAACGATCAGGGCAATAAAAGCGGCCGAGATCAGAGACATGTGCGCGGCGTGAGGGCCGGTTCGTTGGCGGGTCCGCAAGGACGGAAGCCGTTTCCAGAGCTTCCTCCAGCGCCTCAATGCAGAACGCCGCCTCCATGGTC
>JBAUNL010000793.1:0-7246 GCA_049579205.1 Rhodomicrobium sp.
GCGCTGCGGCTCCTCGGCGGCGAGGACATAACTTTCTTTGACGCCGTCGAAAAGCGTGGATGCCGGATCGTCTTCTGCCGCGAGGCTTTGACATTCGAAACCGTTCCTTGGGAACGCATCACGACGAAGGCAACACTGCGCAAGGCTTATTGTGCAGGTTTCGCTCGCGTCCGGGAAGCCCGTCTTATGGGTAGGCCTGTTGCTGAGAGGCCCTGGAAGCTGGTGAAACGCTTCCTCTTAGGTTCGGCGCGGGTGCTCGTCTCGCCCATGCTCTTCGCCTTCGGAATCGGCTTGCGCACCTTTACGAGCGGCGCACGGAACGTGGCCTTTTCCTTAGGGACGCTCGCCGCACTGACGAAGGCGAAACAAATCGAGTTCTACCGGGAGACGACGGGTCATTGAAGGCAGGCCTCGCACCTGAAACAGATCGGCGCCGAAACCGGAACAGATTTGCGCCCAGCGCTCCCGCGAATATGGTGGCTTAGGCAATCTCCGGCCGCCCGTACTTTGCAAACAGGATGTTGAGCGCCTCAAGGAAGAGGTCCTGCTGCGGCTTCTTATGATGGAAAGCAATCTCCTTGAGCTGCTCAGCCACAAGCGGATCAACCCATATGGTGACGGCTTTCTTGCCGCGCCTGGAGGGCGGCAGATCATAATTCGTGGCCGGAATGCCGCCTGGAGGTGTCGCTGTCTTTCCTGAGACGGCCTGAAGCTGCTCAAGCAGGGTCTTGCTTTTCTCGTTCATGACGCAGCCTTTTCCTTCACGGTCACCAGAGGATCGAGCGTATTAAGGAAACCCCATACATCGCGGATCTCTTGCGCAGCCAGGCTGCGCGCCTCCGATTCAGTGACGCCCTTGCCGGCGCCGATCGCCTTTACATAGGCGGTACGCTGACAGAGATAGGCCGGTGAGGGGGAAACCTTGACGCCAAAGCTTGTTGCGGCGATCTCCGCCTCGCTATAGGCCGCCTCCTGACCCTTCCCGGGCGTGATGCCATTCACGACACAGACAGCAGCTTCAAGCTTGCCAGCCTGCTCGATGAGGTGGACCGTATCTTTAAGAGCGAGGAGATCGAACAGGCTTGGGCGCACCGGCGAGATAATGAGGCTTGCAGCCCGGATCGCGGCAAGGGTTGGCGCGGCGAGTGTTCCCTTGGTATCGATGATCAAAAGCGAGACATTGAGCGCGATTGCCCCGTCCTTGACCTTCTGCAGGTTCTCAGGGGCCACCGGTAAGACGGCTGGACTATCCCCGCCCCGGATCGCATGCCAGCCTGGAGCCGAGCCCTGGCCGTCGAGATCGGCGATCACCACACGCTCGCCGCATTGCACGGCATAGCAGGCAAGGTTGGTGGCGATGGTTGTTTTGCCGACGCCGCCCTTTTCGGAGACCATTACCCAGGTGCGCATAATCTGTGCTCTTCCATGTTTACATGATGGTTTACATATTGACATAGCTTCGGTCAAGCGCGATAAATCGATCTAGGCGATTGTCCTGCCGTTTTTGCACAAGTATCAGATAGGACAGCGGTTTTTCTCTTTCCTGATCGTGCTGAGTTTGTCCTGCTTGCCGCGTTCCAAGCATAGAAGCTTCCTGAATTCGTCCTGACGAGGTCCGCCAAGCATGATCCGCGCATTCTTCAGATTGCCAGTGCTTGGCTGCGTCGCGGCCTCGGCGGCCTTTGCCTTCGAGTTCGGCTGGACGCGAGGAGCATCTGTTCCAAGTCAGTGGACTTACGCGCTGGTCGCGGTCGCCCTCGATCTTTTGAAGGCAGGGCTGCCCCTGATGGCAACTGAGGATTCGGCGGACCGTAAGCACGCGAAGGCAGCGGCCGAATGGTTCGTCTTTACCTGGCTTACCTGCCTCTCATTGTGGTGTGCTTATGGTGTCGCAGCGGTGCAGCTCGCCGAGCATGTGAGCGGCAAGGAAGTTGCGGCGGTAACGCGGCAGGAGCGGCAGGCGGCGCTCGAAAGGATCAAAGAAGAGCGCAGCGAGATCCCAGCCTTTACGCCGACGACGGCCGAAGCGGTGGAAGCACAAGAAAACCTTGCGAAAATGGCGGGTGATCAGGCCAAGGCCGAATGCGAGAAAAGGGGCCAACGCTGCCGGGATCGCGAGGCGGATGAGCGCTCAGCTCTTGGCTCGCTCGCCGCGCTGAAAGCGAACAAGGCGCTGACGGAGAGTGCGGCGGCTCTGGATGCCAAGATTGCAACAGCCGAGCAAGCCTTAAGCAAGGTCGATCTGAAGCAGGCCACGAAAGAAGCCGATCCGCAAGTGGCGAGCATGGCCAATGCGATCAATGTTGACCGTAGGCTGATTTCGTTTTTCTCACTCGCTGTTCTTGCCATCGCAATCGAGATGGGCAGCGGGCTTGGGGTGTGGTTTGCCTTTGGCCATACGCCGCGCCGCAGGGAGAAACCTGCAAAAGCTACTCCGCAAGCCGCTCCTGCCCATGAGACGCCTACAAAGGCGCGTGAGCGGTTCTTTGCCGATGAGAGGCGGGGGAAACGCTTGGCCAGCTCAGCGGTCTACCTGGCTTATGCGAAGTGGTGTGCTGAGAATGAGGTCACACCCATGTCGCCGCAAGCCTTCGGCCGGGGCGGTCCCTGGAAGAAGAAGGAAAAGACCGGCGGGAATGTCTATTACCTCGATGCCGCGATCAAGGATGGGTCAGTTTCAACGCCGGCACTCAAAATCGTTGCAAGCGCGTAATGCCCGGCCGCGATATCTGAACGTGCGCAGGAAGACCTCGGAGCCTGCGCCAGATTGGTCGTGTCGTGTCGGATCGGGCCCCACGAACCCCGTGTCAAGGTTGGGATTGTGCAGGAAAATGGATCAGCGCATCGTGCTACATGGCAATAGCGGCTGCGCTTTCGGGATAAGCACAAATGAAGTCAACGATTTCTCGCGCCGTCTTTGCTTTGCCTTTCGGCTTGCCTGTGCGCCTGCTCAGGTGGCCTCGCTGGAGGCGATGGATGCGTTGCCCCTCGCCGAGAAGCATTGGGCCAAATTCGGTAGAGCGGCGCGCTTCCGGCAAATGGAACAGTTTAGGGCAGTCTTCGATTGCGTCCAACGTGGCTGACTGCGCTTGGGAGAGCCAGCGCGACCACGGATGAGAGTGCAGTGGATACACCCGGAAATCCCGATATTCTACGCATCCACATCGACCGTGGTCTTGCCTTCGATAAAGTCGCTGCGCTCGACCCCGCCGCTGCTCCGCTTGGAACTGATGACGAAGCCGCAGGCACGCCCCTAAGCGCTGCAACAGTGGCGAAGGCCCTTCGAACAGAGTCCAGTCCTCCCGTTCCAGACGGCTTTTTTTACCAGGAAAGCCCAGCCCAACGCTTGGGCGTCCGTTTGGTTTTCCTTGGAATTTTCCTGCTCTATGCCTTGATTGCGATACTTGCAGGCTTCTAACCGGTGCGGGAAACGCGGGCCGATCACCCTTCCCGGAGGTTTGCCGCGCTCGATTTGCCAGTGCGCCGATCAGCCTCGACGTCAAAAGAAACCTTCTGGCCCTCGCGGAGATCGCGCATACCGGATCGCTCCAGAGCGCTCGCATGCACGAACACATCCTTCCCGCCGTCGTCTGGCTCGATGAAGCCATAGCCCTTCGCTGAGTTGTAAAATTTAACGGTTCCGGTTGGCATGCCGCGCGTCCTTACGATGTGAAACGGTCAAACGAACAATACCATATCCCACTGAGAGAGCGAAAGGCGGGCCCCCCGGACGGCGAACTTTTCCGAGTGGCCTTGCCATGGGGTGCCGTAGCGATTTCAAAGACCCCGCCGGCCGGTAGCCCCGGAAGTCATCAAAAAGAAACCCATCCCCCCAGGCTTGAAGCTGCGTCCCATGATCGCCAGATAGCAATATCGCTGTTTTGCAATATGGAGGCATTGATGTCAAAGACGCTGGTAACGTTTCTCCTCGACCGCACCGGCTCCATGGAATCCGTACGCGACGACACGATCGGTGCCTTCAACACTTATCTCGACACGCTAAAGCAGGATGGCGACTCCCTCTACTTCACCTTGATCCAATTCGACAGCATGAGCGTCGATAAGGTTCACGTAAACGAGCCGGTCAAGGAGATCCCGAGGCTGACCAGGGAGACCTATGTGCCGCGCGCTTCGACCCCCCTCATCGATGCTGCTTACAAAACCATCAAGGCCGTCGAGAAATCGGTCAATGGCAGCCCTCAGACCAAAATTGTGATCTGCATCCAAACCGATGGCCAGGAGAATGCCTCGATCGAATACGGCTGGGATGAGCTCAATGCGCTCATCAAGGAAAAGTTCGAGCAAGGCTGGCAGTTCAATTTCATGGGCGCGGGCATCGATGCCTACAGCCAAGCGTCGAGAATGGGTATCTCCATGGATCAAACGCTCTCTTATGACAGCAAGGATGCGGCTGCGACCCGTGCCGCGTTCAGCGCCACCGCTGAAAACACTGTCCTCTACGCACTCAGTGGAATGAGTAGCACCGCCTATTCCAAGCGCCAGAAGCGCGAGGCTGGCGACAAATTCGATGACGCTGCAAACAGCGCTGACGACGCGGATGAAAAGTTCCAGATCGTCGCTGATATCACGCTCTAGAAGGCGAACGCCCGATGGCTGGCAAGCGCTCAGAATTCGGCGAAAAGGTCTCCGAGCTTTTGAGACAGCGCCATCTCACTCAGGAGGGCTTAGCCTATGCGATTGGGCGATCGCAATCCTATACGAACCAGGTGATCAACGGACAAAAGGCGCCGTCTGCCCGGTGGGCCGACCTCGTTGCTGATGTCCTGAAGCTTTCGCGTGAGGACAGGCAAAAGCTCCACGTCGCCGCCGCAAGGGATAATGGCTTTAAGATCGAACTGCCCGATTTCGAGTAGCGGGTATTTTTGCTCTATCTAGCGTGAGTCTCTTACTGTTCCATTATCAATTGTTTGGTTATCGCCAGCCTTAAAGGTTAGACGGCTGCACATGAATAAGATAGATCGCCTGGCCAAAGAACGGCGCAATGAATGAACAAATGCATCGGCATCATTGCTGTAATGCTCTTGCTTACGCCGAAGGCGCTAGCCGAAGACAAAGAACCGTCTTTCGTCGTTGAAATGGGCGGCGCCGGAGAATGGGGACTGCAACACGGCGACTCCAGTTTTGGCCCTGATGTAGGCCTAGAATATACCGTTATTGAGCATTGGCTAGAAATCGAAGTGGGCGTGATGCCCCTGTTTTCGAACGGCCAAGCTGATATTGACACCGAACTCCTATTCAAGAAGCCCTTTGATCTTACAGACCGCCTTGAGTTTTTGATCGGCGCTGGGCCGGAATGGATCCATCGCACTAACGGATCGAAACCAGCCGATTCCATTGCCGGCGAAGTCGCGGTGGAGTTTGTGTATGCTGCGTGGCCGGAGCGGCATGTCGGCCTCTTCGTCGAGCCAGCCTACACCTACGATTTTGGTAAGGGACATGAACAGTCAATCACAGTGACAGGCGGCCTGCACATCGGGATTGAGTAACATTTTTTCAAAAGTACCCACTACCCGATTACGAGTAATGTTACTCCTTCATGGATAGGTGCTCAGGACGCCGAGGATTGCTGCTGTTGCTGCTGTGGCCAGCTGGCCATATGGTTCTGCAGGGCTGAGATGTACGGCGTCCGCAGGTGCTCCGGGATGCCAAGGCCGGCCATGAAGCGGTGCGCTTCCCAGGGACGGCCCATTTCGACGTCGTGCCGGATAAGTGGAAAGGAAATCTGCCAAATCGCGCGCGAAAAACGGTGGCTAGCAAGCGCTTCGTTCCTGACGCGGTTATGCTCCGCGGCAACCGCGCCGTTAAGCAGGCGGTAGAACTCAGGAAGGCCTGGGGCGCCTTGGACGTCCGGCAACTCGCCGAAATGATCGAAATGCCGTGCATTCGCCACTGCGCTTAGCGCTTCGTGGTGCGCCATGCCCTTGTCCGAGACAAGCTCGGGAATAGTGTGCGCGTTGGCTTCGTAAACCTCGGGGCTCGGCTGAATTCCCCCCTTGCTTCGCAGGTATGACGTCAGAAGCCGGGCGTTCTCGCTCGAAATGGCGGGCAATTGTCCGGCCGCTGCGTTCGAAGTCTTGATTTCGTAATCGCCTTTCGTCCCTTTCATCGACAATATTTTGTCGAGAAGAGACCTCGAGGTCTTGAACAAATCGTTTGGTTCGATAACGCCGAAATGATAGTATTCGGCCATGACCGCGATGGCTTCTTCCTCGAGCAAGAATTGCTTCATCGACGGGTCTCTGATCTTGTAGAGTTCCGCGTAGGTATCGCGAAGAGACGCCGGGCTTTCCCCTTCTGAAGGAGACGAGCCGCGTTTTAGAGCGCTGTAAAGGCGAAATGGCACGTCCAGCACGCCAAGCGCGTTGGCATCCTTAAGGAGGGCATCCCTTTGAGCAGTGGTAAATTGAAGCGCGGACATGGCATGGGCGAGCTCATGGTGGATCTCACCCTCGACGCCCTCGGCAAAGCCGCCAAAAGAGCGGAAGCCGCCCGTCCCGTAGCGCGCGATCATGATACGGCGCGTGGCCGGGTCCCAGACGGCGGCGGCGTCGCTGACAAGATCGCGGCGAACATAATTCGCAAAGTCGGGGGCGTCCGAAAATAGCCCCTTGACCACATTCGGATCGCCTGTGGGCTCGATACGGTTGAGCACGCCAATCTTAACGCCACCCGGCAACTTCTTTTCGAAGGCGCCCATCACCGAGACGGCGCTATCATGGGCGTGCTGGTCGATGTCGAAAGCCTGCCCGGCATCGATGCTTTGTCCCGCGAGATAGCGCTCATTCCGATCGTAAGCTGTTGCCTGTCTCGCCCAAAGGGGATCTGGAACAGTTGATGGCCTGCCGCCTAGGCGATTGCCGATATTCGCCATAAGCCCGGGCGAGGGAGGGTTTGCGGCGGGTGCGCTGCTGCGGTACCAGAAAGGGGGCTTTTGCCCTGAGAGCAGCGCATTCTGGGCTTCGGAGTGCAAAATTTCCGCCACGCCTTTTGGGCCGTAATTTTCGGCGACCCTATTCAAAAACCGCACGTTGGCGGTGAGCAGGAGGTCCTCCTGGCTTGCCGTGCGATGCTGCAAATCCCGCGCATCGAGATAATCTGATAACCGAATCCGACTGATTGAGTCGCCGCGCGCATGGGATTCCGCTCGGGATTCGAAGCAGTTATATGGAAGGGTCATGATTCGTTTGCGGGGGCAAGATCATGACGGCGATAGCATCGCATTTGA
>JBAUNL010000794.1:0-2296 GCA_049579205.1 Rhodomicrobium sp.
AGCGCGCTTTAAATGCCTGTCGGTCTTAAAAGTGAGATACACGACGCGCATGGCGGAGAGATCGTGGATGCCATCGCCGCTGTCGCGGGCACTCGACATGGAAGTGGCGCCCATCATGCCGGTAATCCAGCGACACCGTCCCCGACGCATCCCCAAGCGCGTCGAACGCGTTCTGTACGAGTTCTTTGACGAGATGGCCTGGGGGACGCGACTGATTGAAGGAGGCAAAGCCTTCCGTGGAAATTTGAAAGACGAGGTGATTACCATCGGCCGCCAGCAGATCGAAGCCGAAGCGCTGAGCAAAATGCAGGCGCTCTCGACCAAATATGCAATGGGGATCAGCATCGATCAAGTGCAATTGAAAGACATCAATTCGCCCGAGCCGGTGCAGGAGACCGAAGCGCCGATACAGGAGGAGCCGATCACCGAATGCGGATTGCGTCCGAGCGGATGCAATAGGTTTTCAAGCTCGAAGAGCGTTGTACCTGGCAGGCAAACGACCTGCTGGCCCTCATTGATGAGGTGGATTTTTGCAATCCGCAATGTGCTGATGATCACGATGTCCCGGCTTAGCCGTTTGATCCCCCCTGTTATGTAAGCCTAACATGCCTTCGCGGGTTCGGCGCCGGGGAGACGATACTCCCGCCTAGCCCATTCCCTCTCACTTTTGGGGAACGAGTTCTACGATCACCACCCGGCATAGCCCTTGGCCGCTGTTCCTTGCTGACATCATGCCAGCGGGATGGTTCTCACCTGGTCCTTCGAAATAGGTCGAGCCGACCTCAAAGGTCTCGGTCTTGCCCTCCTTCCAGTTGATGGTTATGGCTCCTTCCAGGACGTAGCGGATCCCAGCTCCCGGATGTACGTGAAAAGGAATCTGCCCGCCGGGTTCGATAACCAGCATGGTTGCTTTCATATCCCATTTTCCGCGCAGCTCCCCAAGTGGCACATGCTGAAGCATGCTCGCGGTGATTTTGGGTACTGGCGTCTGCGCCCCTGCTGGTCCCAAACCGGCTACCACTATCGACCAGATCGCGCCTAGCATACGAATTCTTGTACTCAACATTACCATACTCCTTACAGATGTTTTGCCCCGCTTGACCGGAACCGCTGGCTAGGAGTGCTTGCGAGATTGCGATACTGCCGCCAAGGAAGCCGGAACGGGCGGCAAGGAGCGAGGCTGTTCACGTCTGAAAGAAAAGCTGCTACAGGGGCACCTGTTTTTCGCCTCCGCCCGACTTACGAAAGCTCCATGGGTTGGAAGCCGAGGGGAACGATTCGGCTTTCGACGCCGGTCACTCCCTCGACAGATCTCACAAAGCGCACGGCCTCTGCGATATAGTGTGCGTCGACCATCTGGCCGGTGAGAACCGCTTGGCCCGCGTTCACCTCTATTTTGACAAGGGCGCCTGCATCGCTGCCAAAGTGCCGGTCAAGGGCGGAACGTATCCGGGCGGAGATCAGCTGGTTCATCAATTCCGCTTTGGATTGCTCCGTCTCGGCGAAGGCCGGCGTCTGAACCATGCCAACGATGCAATCGACGCATTCCTGGACCGGAATGCGGGCGGTATTGAGCACAATGGAATAATGCGCGGGATCGGTCCAATCGATCCCAAACATCCTTTGCATGGTTCCGTTGTGGGCCGCGTCGTCACGCTCGATCTCCCGGCGCGCCGCCGCACGGTCCTTCAGGCCAAGCCGCCGCATGAGCACCTGTTCCCGGAATTCCATGGGGGCACATCGCACACTCAAGACATGCGATACGGATCGTAGCAGATAGACGGAGCCCCAGCCGCGGATCAGCACATTGCGTTTGGCCGCGAGCTCCAGAATCTCCCGGGCAGTAGAGCACCGCATGCGCCTGCGGTCAATTCTCCAGCGGTCAAGCAGCGAGGTCTCGCCTTCGAGGAAGCGGTGCACGTCGCTTTCCGGCAAGCCGGAACTCGCAACGATATCCTGCTTGACCACATTGTGGTGGACGAGGTCGAGCCCGAGCCGCTCCGCGAGCCCGGCAGCAACATCCTTGCCGAGCGTACCCATTTCGCGCGTCATCGCTATAACGGCCATGGTGGCCTCCCGGCCTGTATAACCTAAGCCCCGCCCGCCCGCTTTTGACCAGATAATTCTACAACGTGAAGAGCCGGCTGGCTAGCTGCTGTTCTCCTTACGCTACCGACCTCCTGGAAGATTTTCGACGCCAGTTACTCCGCCATGATAGAATGATTGTGCTAGACGCCAGGGGGCTGGAGGAAACCCCAAATGGCAACCTATATCACACTCATGAACTTCACCGATC
>JBAUNL010000795.1:0-4232 GCA_049579205.1 Rhodomicrobium sp.
TCCTGTTGTGAGTGAGGTTGACGCCTCATTCTCAATCGGAGCCTTCGCCTTGTGATGCTGGTTCAAAATCAAATGCCGTCCGTGAGGCAGCGCCTACCGCGAGAGCGGTTTCGTTCTTCGACCCTGAAGAGACTTCGGAGGCTTTGGTGGTGCTGCTAACGCGTTGTTCTGCTTTCGGATCCCATAGCTGTCCACTTCTCCGAGATTCTCGATCGGCAGGAACAGGCCATAAGCAGAATCTGTTCGCGCTCTAAAAATGCAAGCTTTGTGTTCTGAACTTGGCCTCAAAGCTGCCATTTGGCAGCTTGAAATCCTAACAGAATTGCCGACAACAGCGGTCGAATTTGTCCCTGGTTTTTCGGAGGGCGCTGTAGGCAACCGATTCGGTCATCTGACCGCCGCCGTGCTGCACCGGTCATGCTCCCCCGGAACCAACAGGTACAGCCCTATGCTGCCAACAAAGGCAAAGACTGCACCGTAGTAGAACACTTTCGCATGGCCGACGCGATTCCAGAGCAGTCCCGCAACAACGCTCGCGACCAGCTGCAACAGGCCGACGGTCGTGTTGTACCAGCCAATACCGCTGGCATGTAGCCGCTCCGGCACGAAATCTGCGGCATAGGCTTTGCCGACAGCGCGGAATATCCCCTGATACAATCCGTAAAAAGACAAACAGCGCCGCGATCAGAAGAACGCTTTGGGTGAGGGCGAAGCCGAGATAGGCGATCAGGAAAATAATGCCGATATGCAGCGCATAGAGGAGGAAGACTGCGAGCAGTGGCCCGAGAAACGCGCCCGCATTGTCCCCAACCCCCTCAAGCCCGAAGGCGCGGCCACGGTCTTTCTCCTCCACTGAAGACGCAATGAGGGCATCGCGCGGCGCCGAGCGCGTGCCGGCGCTGAGCCGGTCGAGCAACCGCGCGCCAAACACGCCTTGCCAGCTGGTGGCCAGACCCATCAGCGGCTTGGCCACCGCCGCCAGGAGGTATCCCACGAGCGCGACAGGTTTTCGTTTTTGCAGCTTGTCCGACAAGGCCCCGGAAAAGCCCTGCACGATGTTCTGCGCGGCCTGGGCAAAGCCGTCCACGAGGCCGACGATGCTGCCGCTCGCTTTCAGCGTTTGCGTCAGAAAAACCGGCAAGATGGGATAGAGCATCTCGGTCGAAATGTCAGCGAACAGGCTGGCGAAGGCGAGAAGGAACGTGTTCCTTGAAAGCCCAGTTGCATAGTGCCTGATTGCCGAAGTCATGACCGTTGCCTAACTTCGACGACGCCCATCATGCCCTTGTCTTCATGATCGACGGCGTGACAATGGTAGACGAATTTGCCGGCGATCACCGGATCGGTGAAGGGTATCACCACCCTCAATGATCCGGGGCCGATCTCTGTCGCAGGCGGCACCGAAAAAGTATCGTGCAGGCTATCCTCGTTCTGAGGAACGCCGTTAATTGCGGTCACGAGGAACGCCGTCTGGTGGATATGAAAGCTGTGATATTGCTGGTCGGTATTGACGATCGTCCATTCTTCCGTATCGCCTAAATCTACGGTCTGATCGACCCTGTCCTCTTCCATGATGCGGCCATCGATCATGAACATTTGCCGGTCATCCGTCCTCGAATAGCTGAGTGTCCGGCGCCGGGCGATGGGTGTGGCGCGCACCTCGTCGATCCAGCGCGCCTCCTTTAGATGCTGTTCCATAATTTCGGCCTCACCGCCGGGCTGACGCGCTCCCGAGGCAAGGATGGTGGCTATTTGCTGTAGCGGATCGGGCGCCCTCCAGGCCTGGTTCTGAAAGGGAATAGTGCGCATGGCATATTCGCCGGCCGGAGGACCGATTACGAGCGCGTCGATCCTTTCGCCAGGTCCAATGAAGACCTCTGTCATCTTACGCGGGCGGGACAAAGGATGACCGTCCGTGGCGATCGCATAAAGAGGCATGCCCTCGATGCGAAATTTTATGAAGAGCGTGGCCCCGATATGGGCAAGCCGCCAGAACTGGATTTCGCCCGGCTTGATCGGCACCATGGGATTGATCTGGCCGTTAATGGAAATGACCTCGCGCTCCGCGAGTTCGACATGCTTGATGAACAGAAACCGTTCCGGCAGGCCTTGCAGAACCGGAAAAAGCCTGTCCAGGCCATCGATCACAAGGCCGCCCGACATTCCGCCCAGCATTTGCTTAGCAACGAAGCCGTGGGCATGCGGATGGTACCAGAACAGTCCTGGGCCTTGGCGGCCGTGGGCCGGAATATTCACCTCGTATTTGAACTCCTGACCGGGGTGAACATGGACAAAGACATTATCGCTATTCCCTTTCGGCGAGACGCTCATACCGTGGAAATGCAAATTACTTGGATCGTCGGGCAAGCCGTTCCTGAACGTAATTCGCAGCACATCGCCCGTGCGCGCTCTGAGGAGTGGCGGCAGGTAAGAGCCGTTATACAGGGTCCCTGGGAAGGTGGCGCTGCCGAGTTGCACCTGACCCGGCGCTGCTGTCAGCGTCGCATCGAGGACGCCGTTCCGGCTTCCGATCGCCTCCGGTTGAACCAGCTGGTCACTGGTTTGGCCAAGCGCCCCGCTAGGCAAAAGCGTGACGCCTCCGGCAAGAATGCCGGGGCACGCTCGTAATAGATTTGCGGCAAGGAGGGTCTTGCCTCCATGCCCGGCAGACGCAAGAAACTCCCGCCGGTTGAAATGCGGTTGATCGCTTACTTTCATCGCCAGTTCTCAAACATCCAACTGTCCTTCATTATGAGGCGTGCGCGAGAATCATACCCCCTAGCGCCCCGATGATGACGACAACGAGTGGCGGCACCCGCCAAACGGTGAGGAGCACGAATCCGGTGAGCGCAATGCCGAAATCGCCGCCGGTCTTCACGGAACTGGTCCAGACCGGATTGTAGAGTGCAGCGCCTAGCAAGCCGACCACGGCGGCGTTGACCCCCCGCATCCCCGCCTGCGCCCATATGCGCGTCCGGAAGCTGTCCCAGAAGGGTAACACGCCGGTGAGGATCAGCAGGCTGGGAAGAAAAATCCCGATGAGGCCCATTGCGGCACCGGCAATCCCGTGCGGCTCCGGACTAACCACGGTGCCGAGATAAGCCGCGAAGGTGAAAAGCGGTCCGGGCACCGCTTGGGCCGCGCCATAGCCAGACAAGAAGGCGTCGTCGCTAACCCAGCCCGGCGTCACAAAGGCTTCGCGGAGAAGCGGCAGCACGACGTGGCCGCCCCCGAACACCAGCGCGCCCGAGCGGTAAAAGGCGTAAAAAAGGGCCAAGCCTTCGGAATGGGCAACATCGCGAAGGATCGGCAGCCCGACGAGGAGGAGAAAGAAAACGGTCAGGGCAAAAAACCCTCTCCGGCGCGAGACCGTAACCAGGAGGTGACCGGCCGAAGGATTGGGTCCTTCTCGGCAGAGCCAGAGCCCGGCAACGCCGCCAAACACGATCGCACCGATTTGAGCAGCCGAGGAAGCGCTGAATAGGATTACGAGCGTGGCGATCAAGGCGATGGAAGCCCGCTCCCGGTCGGGGCACAAAGTGCGCGCCATGCCCCAAACGGCTTGGGCAACGATCGCCACGGCGACGAGCTTCAGGCCATGCAGCAGCCCGACGCCAGCGGGGCCGCTCAACGCATCCGCACCGTAGGCGAAGAGCACGAGAGCAATAGCGGACGGCAGCGTAAAGCCGGCCCATGCCGCAAGACCGCCGAGATGACCCGCCCGCATGAGCCCAATGGAATATCCAACCTGACTGCTAGCAGGGCCGGGCAGAAATTGGCACAACGCCACCAGATCGGCATAGGCCTGTTCGTCGAGCCAGCGGCGGCGCACCATAAACTCGTCGTGGAAATAGCCGATATGCGCGATCGGGCCGCCGAAGCAGGCGAGGCCGAGCTTGAGGAAGATTAAAAGGACTTCGAGCGGTGAGCCCCTTTGACTGCTTTTAGTCTCCTCTGGGTACGTGGCGATCGTCATCGGGTTGTTCCGTGTTCATTCGTCATGTGATCCCGAAACCTCACGCATAGTTGAACATCGCCATGAACCCGAAATCCATGTGCAACTGCTGGTGACAGTGGAACAGGGTTGGCCCTGGATTATCGGCGACGAAGTCAAACTCCGCTTCCTGAAACCCGCCCAGCATCACCACATCCTTGATGACGCCCGCCGTCGGCTTGCCGTGAACGCGAACGAGCTCGAAGCTGTGCCGGTGGAGATGCAGCGGGTGAATATC
>JBAUNL010000796.1:0-4151 GCA_049579205.1 Rhodomicrobium sp.
GTGTGAGGCCTCTGTATCTAATTGAGAACAAGCTTATCGAGTTGCCGGCTCGCCGAATTTTATTCAAGCAACAGCATGCTGAGCCGGCTTTCCGGGGTGACCGCTCCTGGCCCGCTTTGTCAAAAACGCCTGATCTCAGCTTCGTCTGCAGCCGAAGGGTAAGCCGACTCGTTGAATCTCTGCTGAAACACAGCACATTAGGCTCTGACTTAGCCGCAGCAGCATACCGGTTGCATGAAATAAGGTGGAAGAGCGCCGCCGCCCATGATCGGCTTGGATGGCAAGCCAGCGGAACTTCCCAGCTCGCCGCCTTCCCGCTCGATAAGGCAAAGTCCTCTTTCATCGCGCCGGAGGAGATATTTGCGGTCGACGGCGGCTTGCGACGGCGGCGGGCGGCTTGCGGATTGGTAATCGCGCACAAATGTTCCAAGCGCAGAGCTTGATATTGGACCGAACGTGAGCGGGGCGTTGCCGCGGGGGACACGATGGCGAAAATTGCATTTCTTGGCTTGGGTGCGATGGGATCGCGGATGGCGGCAAATCTCCTCAAGGCTGGCCATCATTTAACCGTCTGGAACCGGACCCCTGAAAAGGCGGATGCGCTCATGCAGCGCGGCGCCAGCTTAGCCCAGACGCCGGGCGCCGCCGCGGAAGGCGTCGATTTTGCAATCAGCATGGTGCGTGACGACACCGCGTCGCGCGACGTTTGGCTCGATCCCGCCCGCGGCGCTTTTTCGAGTCTTCCGAAGGCGGCGATCGGCATCGAAAGCTCCACGGTTAGCGTGGGTTGGATCAGAGAGCTCGCCAAGGAATTCGAGCGCAGAGGCATCGAATTTCTGGAGGCGCCCGTTTCCGGCTCAAGACCCCAGGCCGAGGCCGGAGAGCTCGTCTACCTCGTAGGCGGCAGCGGAGTCGCTTTAGGGAAAGCAGAGCCTATCCTGAAGGTCATGGGCAGCACGGTACATCACGCCGGTCCGGCAGGCGGCGGCATTACCTTGAAACTCAGTGTGAATGCTCTCCTTGGTATTCAGGTCGCGGCAATGGGAGAGCTGGTCGGCCTGCTTAATCGCTCCGGCATGGATTTGGCCAAAGCCGTGGACATCATCACCTCAACGCAAGTCTGTAGTCCAGCTGCCAAGGCGGCTGCCACGAATATGCTTGCAGCGAATTTTTCGCCTCTTTTTGCAGCGGAGCTGATGGAGAAGGACTTGAGCTATCTCCAAGAAGCGGCGGTGTCGATTAAAGCTCACGTGCCCCTCTCAAGCACGGCCCGCGACGTCTTTCGCGAGGCCATCGCCGAAGGCTACGCCCAGGAAAACATGACATGCGTCGTGGAATTATATAAGTAGAACCCTAACCCATGGGGCCTGCTGCTTATGGGAGGAGCGCAATTTCCCGGAGTCATACGCCGCGACCAAAAGAGCAGCGCATTCAGAGACGCCGTGACCGCTAGTCGAGGTAAGCTACCGATCCAGCCGGAAGGGAGCATAACCGCCTACATACTAAGCTTTTCCGCTTGCACGAGCCCAGCGGTGACTTCTCCACAGGCCTGGCCGCACATGCGCTTGCTCAGAAAATCGATGATTCCGCAGCCGGCGGGTTACCCGGCCTGGATCTCTGTCACCACTTCGGAAGAGATTGACCCAATGAGGAAGTGGGCTGTCACCAAGGCGTCAGGCCAGAGATGGGTGACAAGTGGTTCCCTTAAGACCGCAGGCATCGACATCCAAAGCTTGGCGGTGGCATGATGTGATCCTTGGGTAGTTTGAGTGGGAAGTTCATGCGGGCGGGTGGCGTAAGTTGGGCGCTTGTCTTGTTGCCGGCGTTCGCACTCACTGAAGGGGCCGCAGCAAGCGATCTCTCCGATCAAGCATCGTTGGAGGGGGCCCAGTTCTCTCCGTACGAGGCTCTGAAACAAATCACCACTGTTGGAGGACTGCGTTCGCAGCTCGCGCAGCAGGGCTTGCAATTGACCTTCAGCTACTACGGAGATGCGTTTGCAAACCCCTCGGGAGGCATCAAGCAAGGTCTGGGCTACGATGGCCGTTTTGGCACCATCATCGATGCCGATCTTGAAAAGCTTGCGGGGTGGTCCGGCGCAACCTTTCACGCCAGCATTCATCAAATCCACGGCTCCGAATTCAGCGTCAACAATATCGGGAATCTCATGACGGTGAGCGGTATCGAGGCCCAGCCTTCCACCCGCTTGTTCAACCTTTGGATCGAACAGAAATTGAGCAGCGACACGACTGTGCGCCTGGGCCAATTCACGGCGGCGCAAGAATTTTTTGTGAGCCAGAACGCCAATCTGTTTGTCAATTCAACCTTCGGCTGGCCGGCGCTTCCTGCGCAGGATCTTCCGAGCGGAGGCCCCGCCTACCCCGAAGCGGCGCTTGGTGCACGGGTGGCGTTCTCTACGAGTGACCAGCTTACTTTGAGGGCGGCAATTTTCGACGGCGACCCGGCCGGCCCCGGCCCTGGAAACCCGGTAGACCGGGATCCATCGGGGCTCGCTTTTCGGGTGAACGATCCGCCACTGCTGATCGCCGAAATTGCCTACGCCTACAACCAGCAGAAGCCGAGCGGCGGTCAGGGGAATCCGCATCAGGAAGGCACGTTCCCGCTGTCGTCGGCACAGCAACCCTCAGGCTCCCAATCGACGATCTGGGATCTGCCCGGCACTGTGAAGCTTGGTGGATGGGTTCACACCGGCGTGTTCGCCGACCAGCGTTTTGATGTGCAGGGCGGATTGCTTGCGGCATCGAATGCTCAACCGTTCCAACATGGCGGTGACTTCGCGATCTATGGTGTGGTCGACCAGGTGCTCTGGCGTTCGGGCGCTCGCAGCTTGAACTTTTTCGCACGCGCAGCTGCCACGCCGAGCGACCGCAATCCCGCGGATTTCTATTACGATACCGGCTTCACACTTAAGGCGCCCATCGAGTCGCGGCCAAACGACAGCCTCGGTTTCGGCTTCGCTTACGGCCGCATCTCACCCGAGGCGGCTGCCAGCGATCGCGACAAGGTGGCGATAACCGGCATGCCGATGCCAATCCGCGATTATGAAGCGGCAATCGAGCTCACATACCAGATGCAGATCACGGACAATTTTTGGGTGCAGCCTGACATCCAATACATCATTCATCCCGGCGGGCACGTGCCAAATCCGCTCGACCAGGGCAGCGTTTCTCCAATCTCGAATGCAGCCGTGGTTGGGATGCGGACCACGCTGAAATTCTAGACTAAGTCACCGGCTTACCCGGGTTGCGACATCGCGGCATTACGTGATGAAGGCGGGCCTGCCATTTTTAGCAGCAATTGGACCGCTTCTGGCCCATTGTGACGTTCGCGAACGACAAGCTGGTGGTCCGGTATTGCGGACCTAAGAGACATCGGAGCGAGTTTTGCAAACCGCCACGCCGCGCCGTGAAATCTCACGGCAATTTACAAAATGCGTGTAAAACCAACTCCGATGAAGAGGCCGTAATGACTCAATTGTCTGTACGTCTGCATCCTGCCGCCGCTCAATCGGTCGAGCTTTGGCACACCATGATCGCCAGCCGCGATCTCGGCGATCTCTCCACAATCGTGCACCCGGAGGCTGTTTTCCGCTCGCCGATCGCTTTCAAAGCATACTCGCCGGCACCCGCCCTTATCCTTGCGCTGACCACAGTCATCCAAGTGTTTGAGGACTTCGCCTATCATCGCCAGCTGGTAAGCGAAGACGGTCTGAACGTCGTACTAGAGTTCAGCGCCCGCGTAGGCGAGAAGGAGCTGAAGGGTATCGATCTCATCCGCTTTGATGCGCAAGGCAGGATCGTAGAGTTTGAGGTGATGGTGCGGCCGTTGAACGGCTTGCAAGCGCCGGGTGCTGAAATGGCTGCGCGCCTTGGACAACAACTCCCGGCTTTCAAGGTCGGCAGTTGATTGCCATCGAGCGCCCCAGCATGATCCAACTGGCGGCCAAAGACTACTCCTGGCCCTGACTATTGAGCCGCGCCCTCGGGATCGTCCGTCACTAGGAGGAATGATACCGTATCCGGTTGATTAGTTCGCCTCGTTTGGCTTTGGCCACCAATGGAAGAGCGTGCTAGCCCGGATCGCATCGCGCTGCTCGATCAGGGCGACGCAGCGCTGGCTGACAACCCTTT
>JBAUNL010000797.1:0-3503 GCA_049579205.1 Rhodomicrobium sp.
GAAAGGGTTGTCAGCCAGCGCTGCGTCGCCCTGATCGAGCAGCGCGATGCGATCCGGGCTAGCACGCTCTTCCATTGGTGGCCAAAGCCAAACGAGGCGAACTAATCAACCGGATACGGTATTATCCCTCTCTGCCGAAAGTCGCGTTCCTCCCACATCGATCAGGCAGGCCTGAGGTTGCGTTTGCCGGCCAGATGGCACCATGCAGTTTTCGGTTGTCTTCCTTCTGCGGCGCTGGTTCAGCCGCCAGCCCTTAACAGGCGAGCCCAGGTGGAAAGCGGCCAGGCTCTCGCTTTTGCTAGCCTCCCTGCCTCTTGGCCTCCGGCAAAGAGCGGAGCTGGTCAGCATTCATTCTCAACTGAATGCGATTACCAAGCTCCTGAAGCCGGTCAGCGCTGATCGATACGACCTTATCGCCAAGACCCAAAAGCTGGCCGATCTGGATTTGCACCGATTGCAGCTTGCCATCGGGTCCGCGTACAGCGTCGACGACGCGGCCGACATCCTTGCCATCGGAGCTGAACACGGTCACGCCCTTAAGGCTTGAGAGTTTGGTGCTAGCTTGGCGCAGGGCGGTTACCATGGTGTGGCAGGCAGGAGAAATGGCGGCACTCTTCTTTTCTGCGCACTCCCCGACCTTCTCCGCCCCCCCGCATTGGGCCCTAATGGCGTTTCCGCATTCATCGGCGAAGTTTGCGACCTCCCTCTGGATACCTCGCACAGCCAGGGCCAGCGTTATGCGGCATCTGGTGCTGAGCTCATCCGCATTTTCACGCACGCAGGCAGCGATCCTGCCACCGCCTTCAGTTTCGGAACCGCAAAGCTCTTCAATGTCAGCCCCGCAGGCTTCCCGGACCCGGCCGGTGGCAGCGGCAAGCCTGTCTTTGAGCTGAGACCGGGATAGAAAATCGAGCACGGCTCCGATTCCGGCCCGCTCACCCTGTCTTGCGGCCCCCTCGCCGATTGCCTGGGTTTCCCCGCCTGCCTTGTCTTGCACATTCTGGCTATGCGCGGGCAGCGGGCCAAGCGCGAGGATAGCCGCAAGCATGATGGCTTTATTCATCAGGCTTCTCCATATCAAACTTCGTCGGCTTACTGCTCGCTCTCACCTAGGCGGTCGCGCAGCTGGTCCAGAGCCCGGCTCAGCCCGCCACCGCTTTGCAGGCGGTCCAAAATCAGCTCGCGCACAGCCTCGCGATCGATCGCTGGTTTTTCACCATATTCCTCCTCACCCATCTCTCCCCGGCCCCCAAGACGGTCAGCGATGAGCGCCCGAAGCGCAGCGCGGCGTTCCAGCCGATCCAGGATGAGGTCCCGGAGATCCTCGCGCGACTGCAGCCGGTCTGGGAGGAGGTTGTGCAAGTCATTCCGCCGCTCCAGCCGGTCCGAAACGAGATCATAGAGATCACGGCGCCGTTCCAGCCGGTCACCAAGAAAGTCACGCAAAGCCGCACGGCGTTCAAGCCGGTCCGTGAGGAGGTCGCGGAGCCCGCCGCGCTCAAAGGTTCCGCCTTTCAAGAGATCGCGCAAAGCCTGACGCCGCTCGAGGCGATCCCTGATGAGGTCGCGCAGGGCGGCCCGGCGCTCGAGCCTATCCATCAACAGGTCGCGAAGGTCCTCCCGGCTTTGGAGGCGGTCCCCAAGGAGCTCACGCAGCTGCTGGCGGTCTGCGATAGAGTCGCGCCAGCCTTGTGCCTGTCCACTGGAGGACAAGGCGAGGGAAGAGACTGAGGCGGAAAGCATCACCGCCGCCGCGAATAGTGTTGCGCGTTTCATGATTCACTCCCTTGATCTTATCGACAAGTCCAAGCCATGAGTTCGGCTTGGAAGAAAGTTTTGAGTATATGATCTGGACGTTTCTAGGAATCGCAAACTACAAAGAGAGTAAAGCTAAACTAAGACCTTTATACACATATTGCTGTATTTAGGGTGCAAATTGGTGGCCAAAAATAACCTATACACACTCCAGTTAGATGTCCCGCAAGCGTATGATTTTCCACGAAAAGCTGCCCTCCAAATCTGCTTTAACTACTGGGCTCTGGCACAAGAGCGTGAGGAGGAATGTTGCGACGCGGTCGTAAGACGTACCTCACAAGATGCGCGACGAAGGGAGCGACCACCCGCCGGCTCTTGTGACGAGCTCGGTCTGTGCTGAGCGTGGCGCGAAATCAAATCCCGCCACCGTCGCCGGATTCGTCCAACTTGCCCGCCGGGGGGAACGCCTTATTCCACTCCGCGGCTTCGGCTTCGCTTTCCCTCCGTAATGGCTTGAGCGCTTCCAAAACTCTGTCCATAGCGCAAAGGATATCATCAAGCTTGCCCTCGATCTTTTCAATGTCGGCCTTCGTTGCTGGTGTTTGATCGGTCATGGCGCGCTCTCAGAAATTGGTGCTGGTGCCGAATGGGACGAGCGTGAGCCTCGTCAGTGAACAAAACGTTGCGCGCTGCCAGAGGTGGCCTGCCTGCTTCGTCGAAAAGACTAAAATGACCGCCGCCCGCCCGCCAAGTGCGACCTGGGCGCTACCTCATTGGAAACGTGGCCTCAACGATCACAGAAACCGATTTGGCGATAGGTCTAGAACTAGGGCTGTATCGACAAGCCGAAGTCGCGTTTGCAGCCGCCCGGGACGTGGTGAAACCGCGATCGGCAAAACGCGAAGAGTCGGACCTTTGTCGCAGCAGCACATAATTCTGGCCACGTCGGCGGGGGTGCCTGAATGATCTCTAAGGCACGAATACTACTAACCCCATAATAGGGGCTGTTGCGGGAAAGCTCCGCAATGCCGGCGGGCGCGTCCATCCCCTTAGAATCTCCGATGGCCTCCAAGGCTTCGAGGATCTCCTTCGACGCTACGACGGGGCGGGTGAGGTCATTCACGTCTACACTTCAGAGCCGCGTAGATGCCCGCCGGGCGGGCAGAAGCTTTGGCGGGAGAGCAGAAAATTAGCAGGGCCAGCCGCGCAGGCAGCGAAGGTTTTTAGACCGCACGCCGCGATAGTTTCTTCTTGGGCCTTTTCATCTTGAAGCTCGGCCAGGTGCTCCTGTGCCCATTTCAGCGCCGCGTCTATTGTTATGAAATCGGTCTTTATATAGGTCTGGCCGATCCACAATGCCCAAGTTCCATCATGGTTTTGCGCTGTTTCGCTCTCTCCCATGCCAGGACCTCATTTGTCAAAGCTACTCACCAAGGAAGCTGACGCTAGCCTGGATGAATTGATTTTACGCGAAGAGCTGACCAGCAATGCTGCGAAAATTGCTGCTGCCCAAAAGTGGTTACTTCCTGTTAACGGATCAATCCTAGACTGACCCTGGGAAAGCAAGGGGAGTCTCGGTCCGGACCCGAAAAACAGAAAGTAGGTCCCGGCATGCAAAAAACTCACATTGCAATCTGTGCAACGGCCGCTCTTGGCCTGTTCCTTATGAGCCCGAAAGGTGCAGCGGCATTTCCAGCAGCCGCTGACACGGGCAAAGTCTATAGCCAAGTTACAAAAGGCGCAAACGG
>JBAUNL010000798.1:0-1783 GCA_049579205.1 Rhodomicrobium sp.
TTCGGCGTCCCATTCGGCATGCCAGGCGGACTCGCAATCGGGCGCCGCCACGACCTGCGAACTCCGGCGAAGTTTAATCCCGCGCGGCGCCGCCGTCATCCGAAATTGCTTGCAAAGCATGGGGACCATAGGTCGTTGATAATAGCTTTGCACCGCTTGTTCGCGAAGAGCCTAAGTATCGGTAATCGTTAACAAATTGTGGTTGATAGGCTGTTTTTTTGGCAGGCGGCGACACTCCCTCCCGTGATCAAGCTGGGGCGCTTTTCCATATTTCTTTGTTAGTTAGAGTAGCAAGACATACTAGCGACGACATTAACCAATTGTCCGTCTTGAAAATGGCTCTCTGAATAGTGCCAGCCGTTGTTGGAATGCCATAGTTTACCTTTAACGGTATGGCGGAGGTCACGTATTTGTACACCGGTCCATACCCACTCTGCTTTATGAGGAACATGGAAAAAACTTGTTTGATGATACTGTTCAGAACGATCATATTTTCGCCCTGACCAAGTTTCATGGATAACATTGAGGGATGTAATTTCCATTGTGTTTGGGACAAATTCGCCTGTTATGTGCATTTCAACTACTGGATCTGAATCATGCCGGTCAAGCGCTGGCTTACATCCCAATGATATGGATCCTGAATTGTGTGTTTCTGAATCTAGAGACCAAGGTGGCTGAGGTGTGAAGTCTGCAAGTGGCGTACCTTCATACTGCGCGGCGGTGATCTCGACCTTGCCGCCAGATGTTCTGGCAAAGCGGTCCCGCCGATACATGTCTTCGACGCGTGCGCCCGCATGAGTGTAGGAGCCCGGCGTTACTGCTCGCATGACATAAGCCATTGTCATCTGTGCGGGAATTTTCCGTCCGCTATCAGAGAGCGAATAAGCCGCCACGAACCGGTCATCGCGGAACGCGGAGAAGACCGGCGAATAGGTGCTAGGCAGCCAAGAGAACGCCTTTAAGTCCGTGCCTTTGAGCACCGCCGGGTTCTCGATATCGAAGCCGGCCGGCAGTCTGTCCTCAACCACGATTTGTCCAAGCTTGGGCTCGATCTCCGTCACCTTCAGTACCACCACCACGCGGTCATTCTGCTTCAGCTTGTCGAAGGCAACTTCGCGGCCATCGGGCGCATAGGTCTTGCGTTCGATATTGAAGCCGCTTTCGGCGGCAGCCTCCGGCTCCAGGCCATCACCGGTGACAAGAACGCTGGCCGGAACAGCTTGCGGGCTCTTATTCCGGATAACGAGACCATCTCGGGCGAGTTGATCCTTGGTCATCATCGTCTCGAAGCTCTGGGAAGCCGTGTTCGGCAGAATCGCGCTGACATTCATGATTTGGATTGAGGGAGCCGTGAAATCGCTGCCGTTCAAGACCGTCTGAAATTGACCCTTTCACCGGCAGGCCGTTCACCTCCAGATTAAGATCCTTGTTTTGCGCATCGAGCGTCCGCGCCGCAAGCAGAAGCCAAAGGCTTTCCTGTGTCGTTGTTTCCCTCTGTTGTGCCCGAAGTGCCGTTACCATGCTGAACGCCTTCTGCAGCTGAGGCGTCGCCGCACCGCCTTCGCCCATCAAGGCGAGCACCGCTGAAGCATCGCGAAGCTGGGTGCCGTAATCCGTCCGACCTGCGGCTGGCACCCGAGTTTCCGGGCCCGAAAGGGAGGAGAGCGCAGCAGCGAATGTCAGCGCCGCACGCTCCTTGTCGCCAAGCATGGCGAGACCTGCCGCAAGCTGCGCCTTGGCGATCGGCGTCGAGAATGCGTCGATCTTCGTATCTGCATAATAC
>JBAUNL010000799.1:0-6172 GCA_049579205.1 Rhodomicrobium sp.
GCACCTTTGGGAGTTCGTCGATGAACCGCTGGTCAATACCTATTTCGAGACGATCGAGGATCTCGAAAGGGTTGTCAGCGAGCGCTGCGTCGCCCTGATCGAGCAGCGCGATGCGATCCGGGCTAGCACGCTCTTCCATTGGTGGCCAAAGCCAAACGAGGCGAACTAATCAACCGGATACGGTATCAGGGGAGGCGATTTAGCCTACGGAACCTGGCAGTGCACAGACGGCCGGATTGTCGCGTTCAACAGGTCTTATGAGCCGATCTGGAGCAAGCAACCAGGCGGCGGATGGGAACAGGCGAACCGGGATGAGTGGGTTCACAACATCAAGTGTGATCAGCACTTCTACTACGACTACACGCCGGAGCATCTCAAAGTAGTGAGAGCGCTTCGTGCCATGGTCAAACTCGGCATTCTGCAAGAAAGCTTCATTGCAGGCATCGTCAAACGCCTGAAGAGGCCGGAAGATGAGTTGAACCGGGTGAAGGACGATGCCGGGCGTGCCATACGCAAAACGCTACTCAAGGCTCAGGAAGCGCTCATTGCCTGGACGCCTGCGCGGGAACCCTGGCTCGACTGGACAGCATCCGGGCAAATCAAAGTAGGACCCCTGCTGCCTGACCGCTATGCCCCCGATTGGACCAAGCCCTACGCATGCACCGGGGGCGCCTGCGAGACGCGCATCCAAAAGATGAGGGGCATGAAAAGCGTTGCTCAGCTCTTCATCGACTTTCACACGATCGTTGTGCGCGATGGGCTCGACCCTAAGCACGTGCATGAAGCCTTTCTCAACATCAAGGAATACCGGGAGCGCATCTCGCCCGATATCGACGGCGCCTTGAACAAAGATGTTTTTGGATTTTGAAGTTGAGTGAACAAATCGTGAACAGACACTCCAAAGCAAAGGGACTGACAAATGTTTGAAGAAATAGAAGGCGAAGAGATGACGTATTGGGCCGCGTTAGAGCACTCCGAGGTCACTCTCTTGCACTGGAAAGCTAAAGAGGACCCAAGCGGAATATATCACGATCGAAGGTATGACGTGACCGTGATGTACAAAGGCACGCTCATAAACGTAGGCAATGCACTTGGCCTGGACAGCGCCAGGCACGGCATCGATGGCGTGCTGTATGCGCTGAGAGGACTAAAGGACAGTCAACGTTATTACGTAAGAACTGTGAGCGTTGAGTATTTCGGTGATGAAGAAAAGGCCGATGCGACCGTCTACTGGCATCATCCGGGTTTCACCGAAGAAGGCAAAAGCGAGATGGATGACCGCTTTGGTGAAATCTTCAATCGCTGTGCCGAAAGCCACAGATCGGACGTGAGTGGCGACGAGCTCTAGCGCTTGGCGAACAAATCGTGAACGTTGCATTCAGGCCACAAGTCAAGCAACGCATCAAAGACCAAATAAGAAAGCCCGGGTGGCAAGCCCGGGCTTTAAATTCAACGGGGTCGCAGCCCCAGAAGAGAACACATTCCAACAGTGCGAACATAGTAAAATTCCACTATCGTTGCAAGGGTTCTCTTGGGTGGCTGCGCTCCAAAACTTAGAGGAGCGTAATATGTCACGCAGTAACAAGCAGTCCACACACCACGACTGGTCTCAAGACGATATCAGCCTTTTTAGCTCGCCTGCTTGGTCAGTCAAATTCCTGAAGAGCTTCAGGCCGTCAGGCCCTTGGGTGCTGAGCGCCATTTACGAAGGCTCGGCACCTGAGACCGTCACCTTCCACGCTGGCCAGGAAGACGCCATGCAGGCGTGGATCGAAAAGCGCCAGGCTCAATTCCACAACCTGTACTTCAACCCTGCCGAAACCAAGGGGCCGGTCAGCAAAAAGACCTCGAAGGGGGACATGGCTTGCTCGTGGTGGCTGTGGGCTGAGATTGACCTGCTAGAAGGCACTGACCACACGAACGCAGCATTGGTGCAGGCGGCCAAGAATGCCATCGTGAAGCGCTTGAAAGCCGTTGAGGGCCCCTACTACTGGGGTGGACTTACGCTGCCGCCTTCGATCATCATCGACAGCGGCGGCGGCATTCATGCCTACTGGCACCTCGAGCTGCCGCATTCCCTCGAAACCGCGGAAGATTATGAGGTCTTCGAAACAATCAACCAGGCGATCGGCAAGGCCTTCACAGCTGACAATTGCTTCAATTGCGACCGCATCATGCGGCTGCCCTGGACAACGAATTTTCCTGATGCAGGAAAGCGCAGCAAAGGCCGCCGCGCTACCTGTGCAAGCATCGTCGAGTTCGATGAAACGCGGGTCTATGACTTTGAGGAAATCAAGGCGCAGGTAGAAGAACTTGCCGCGAAAGAAGGTACGGCGCGGGAACGAAGAGAAAAGGCGAAGGCCGCACGCGCCGAACTTGCGGGCTGGCAGGAGCTGGACGGTGAAGCGCTTTACAACGGACTTGACTAGCCGATACGGGCAAAGGTCGATTTCGGACCTGAAGAAGTGCCCGGCGCAGGGCAGCGCTACCGTCATTCCCGTCATGTAATCACGCGCCTGTTCGAGCTTGGTTACAGCCTCAAGCAGGTTCGGGTCATAGTCGACGGAAGGGCTTGCGTCGAAAAGTTCGCTGAGCGCGGCTATGCCGATGTGGATAAAGAAGTTCTGAGGGTCTACGCGCGATGGCAAAACGAAGGCGCCAAGAAAGACGCCGATGTCAGAGATGAAGCAGAGCCCATAGACGAGGCTGACAACTGGCCAGACCCTGAACCGCTTCCGAACAGTCTGCCGCCAGTCTTGCCGTTCAATTTCGAGCTTCTGCCCGATCGTATCCGGGCGTGGGCTGAAGATGTCGTTACCCGGATGCAGGCGCCCGCTGACTTTGCAGCTGTCGCCAGCATGGTTGCGCTTGGCGCCACGCTTGGCAGGAAGGTAGCCATCCGGCCGAAAGAGAAGGACGATGCTTGGCAGGAGGCCGCCAATTTATGGGGGCTTTCAATCGCGAGGCCCGGCACCAAAAAATCACCGGTTCTGGAAGAATGTGTCCGGCCGCTGAAAAGGCTCTCCGCTCTCGCACAAGAAGGCTATGAAGTTGCCCGCACGCTTCACGCGCAACAGAAGAAATACGAAGCATTGAGGGAAGCGGAGCGCGAAAAGCACTATAAGCGAAAACTCAAAGACAATCCTGATGAGCCACTGCCAGCGCCATGCACATCGAATGAACCGAGAGAGCCTACACTTCGCAGGTATATCGCCAGCGACACATCGGTGGCGGCGTTGGGTGAACTCCTTGTTGAAAACCAGAACGGGTTGCTTTGCCTGCACGATGAAATCATCGGCCTTCTAAGGTCGCTGAACCGTGACGATAGATCGGAAGACAGAACCTTTTACTTACAGGGCTGGAACGGCACCAGTGATCACCGCATCGATCGCATAGGCCGGGGCAAGCACATCTATATTCCCGCTCTTTGCTTGTCACTCCTAGGGTCCACACAGCCGGCACGCATCAGCCAATTTGTGTACAGTGCCGTTAAAGGCGGAGAAGGCGACGATGGGCTTTTGCAAAGGTTCCAGCTGGCTGTCTGGCCTGATTTGGATAAGCCAGGACCCTATGTTGACCGGCCGGAAAACAAGGGAGCAAAAGAGCGGGCCTTCCAAGTCTTTGATGATCTCGACAAGCTCGCTCCAGAAGCAGTGGGCGCCACACAAGACAGGCACTCGGGTGGGACGCCTGACCGCTTGCCTTATCTGAGGTTCGGCAAAGAGGCGCAGACGGCATTTAGAACCTGGCTCGAAAGTCATGAGGCCCGGCTCATATCGGGTGAGTTTCATCCCGCGATGGAAGCTCATCTCAGCAAGTATCGTGGGCTTGTTCCTGCACTAGCGCTCGTCATTGGCCTCGCTGATGGCAATCACGGCGCAATTTCGGAAAGAGCACTTACCAAGGCAATCGGGTGGGCAGCCTTCCTCGAAAGCCATGCCAACAGGCTATATGCCTCTGCGGTATCGGCAGAGCGGATGGCTGCGAAGGGGCTTGCCGGGAAGATCAAGAGCGGCGCATTGCCAGTGCGCTTTTCGGTGAAAGATATTCAGGATAAGGATTGGGCCGGTCTTGCCGATAACGCCGATATCGTGAGAGCGCTCGAATTTCTCGAAGATCGTAACTGGCTGCGCAGTACTGTCAAAAAGAACCCGAAAGGTGGCAGGCCGAAAACCACTTATGAGGTAAATCCTAAGGTCCAACGCATTTGCGTTTAGGTCCACAGGTTTTGAGGGGTTTTGCGGGTTACCTGCCAAGGCGCGTTTCGGGGAAAAAGAGGTATTATAATAATAAAAAGTAGAAAATAAGGGTTTGTATAGCACCCGCAAAACCCGCAAAACCCCCTAGCGCCTGTGGAGAGAAGTGCTAATAAAACTTGCTGCCAGATAGGAACCTGACGAGATGATCAATGCATGACTGAACATCGCTGGGATGTTCATCGAAATGATCGGTGTTCTGTTGATTGGGTATGTGTGGCTTCGCGAATGGCTAAAAGACAAAGAAGGGATGCTGAGCACTGCTCGCGATCTATCGCGGCAAGCTGCCCGCAATCGCGGCGATATTACACAAGAGGAATATGAAGCATCTGGTGTTCCGGCCGATGGACGAGGAACCATGTGGCACTACGGAAATCTCAAAAGGGCTGGAATGATGGGCCTTTGGCCGCACGTCAGATGGTTTGCAGCGGGAACCGCTCTTTGGTTTTTGGGCTTCGCATTGCAAATCTATGCCCAATGGCCAAGGTCATAATTCGGCGGTGTAAGAAAGGCCAAACATTAAAGTTTTGCCCTTAATCACCGGCCCGGCAGCGGCGCCAAAAGGTGCATTTCGGGAATGGTATGTAGCATATCATAATTTAGCGGTATCCTGCTACCACATGTCAGCAGCGCGCGTGACCAGGCCACGGTCTAATCTTAAAATTCTCGCGATATTCCGGCGCGGCCATCATGTCGCGCTCAGCACCCGCTTGCCGCTCACCACGCGCTTTATGGCCCGGCTATTCGAGACAGCACCAGCCTGCCTCAGCAGCGACTTGACCGTGTGGGCGGCACAGGGCTTGCCGCCAGCGGACAAACTACGTCATCGTGTCGTAATTTGTCCCCGCGGCTCAGCCCAGCCTGGCATCTCTGAAAAGCCCTTGTTCCGCGTCACGTGGCGAACCGAAGCCTTAGCAACCATCATCGCCCCCATTTTGCCGTTGACAACGCTCTTCTTTCCCCTTACATCTGTGTCTACGTTGGCTGACACAAACGAGAGACACGGTCATGGCTACGGGGAACTACATCGCTTACTATCGCGTCTCGACGGCGCGGCAAGGGCGCAGCGGGCTTGGCCTTGAAGCGCAGCAGCAGGCAGTGAGAGACTATTTGAACGGCGGTTCATGGCGCTTGTCTGCCGAAGTGGTCGAGGTCGAGAGCGGCAAGCGCAGTGACAGGCCAAAACTTGCCGAAGCCCTGCGGCTGTGTAGGCTTCACAATGCAACGCTCGTTATAGCAAAGCTTGACCGGCTGGCGCGCAACGTGGCCTTTGTTTCGGCTTTGATGGAAGCGGGCACCGAGTTTGCCGCCGTCGATTTTCCGCAAGCGAACAGGCTCACAATCCACATTCTTGCAGCTGTTGCCGAGCACGAAGCAAAGGCGATAAGCGATCGCACAAAGGCGGCATTGGCAGCTGCTAAAGCCCGTGGCACGAAGCTAGGCGGATACCGGGGCGCAACGATCGACGGTGCCGCCAGGAAGATTTCTATGGCGCGCCGGAAGGCAGTTGCGGATGAACGTGCCGCCGATCTTGCTCCTGTCATCAGGGAACTGTGGGCTGACGGCATCACGTCTCTTGGCGGTATCGCCCGTGCCCTTACCGCACGCGGCATCCCCACTGCTAGAGGCACTGCGACTTGGACAGAAACGCAGGTCTCGCGTGTGCTGGCTAGGCTGGCGTCCTGATGGGGCTGCCACAGCCCCGCCAGCGGCCACAGCGCTGCGCGCTGGCTTCGCATCGGCACCTAGGCTGTGGGTGGATACCCGCCCGTCTCTTCGCCCGCCCCACGCCCGCGCAGGCGCCGCCTGCCAAGATGCCTGCTGCCCTCGGCGCTGCCGCCGCGCCGATCGCCAGATGGGACCCGTTCCGAACCGAGCCGGGACCGCAGTCACGTTCCACCGGGCTAAACGCCTAA
>JBAUNL010000800.1:0-9133 GCA_049579205.1 Rhodomicrobium sp.
CGAAAGGGTTGTCAGCCAGCGCTGCGTCGCCCTGATCGAGCAGCGCGATGCGATCCGGGCTAGCACGCTCTTCCATTGGTGGCCAAAGCCAAACGAGGCGAACTAATCAACCGGATACGGTATGACATCTTCATGACGGCTGGGATCCTTAGCAATGCAGGATGATTTAGGGGCGGGCGCTTATGCGGGCGGGAAGCGACCCAGATCACCCCTTCATAATCCCGTCATATGGCTTTATCTAAAAGCGTCTAGACTTCCAAATCTGTGGAAGTGGAAATGCACCACCAAGTGCGACAGCCTTAAGGTCAGAGGACGTTGATGGAAGAAAGACGGGTGGCCATCGTTGCTCATCTGCCACTAGGCGGCCGCGAGGTTAGCGGCAGCGAAAGAGCCCTTTCCGCCCTCGCGGCGCTTGGGCAACCTACGCGGCTGGATATCTTCCGTTTACTAATGAGGCATGAGCCTGAGGGCCTCCAGGCGAAGGCTATTTCGGAAACCATCAATATACCGCACAATACGCTATCGAGCCATCTTGCGATCCTGGCCCGCGCCGGACTTGTGACAGGCGAACGGCGAGGCCGCCTTATCATCTATCGCGTCAATATTCAGGGGATGCGCAGCCTTATTTCGTTTCTCATAACGGATTGCTGCCAAGGTCATCCGGAAGTCTGCTGTCTCTCCTCTGAGATTGCCAGCATGAAGGAATTAGCCTCAGTGGAAACCGGGAAATAAATCTCGAACGCTTTAGGCCATAGAACCGAGCGCCCCTTCTGCCTGGGTGGGATTGCAGCCGCAAGAAATCTATACTTCCGCTAGTAATTGATCTTTGCAACCAGGCGCTAAAAAGTATCGCTCCGCGCACGGGTTGCCTGTGGGCTCAGTCGGCATGCACCGAAAACTTCGAATTGCTTCGGATTACAAGACTATACACTAACGGGCTCTTATGTAGACACGACTACTGAGCGAGCATCGCGATTCCGAGCTTCTTCAAGTCCTGCTCGCTTGAGAAGTTCGGGCTGCCATTGTGGATGTCGGCCCTGGTCCCGACTGCGCACAGTCGTGGCACCTGATCACGATCTTGTTACCCTTTGTAGGCGTGTTGAGGGACCTCAAGGCGACCTTCGGCTGACGAGCGTCCCACGGCAGAACCCTCCCGCTGCAGCCCCAACATTGGACCGGTGTCCCGCTATCGGAATGTGCCTAGCATCCGCCAGCCCGCGGCTAGGTGCTCATTCCATCCCAGATCGAGACATGCCGTTCGATGAGGGCGGCCTCCCGCGGGCGTGACGTACGCGCCGGAGTACCGAACGAGACAAAGGCCATAAGCTCTTCAGAAGGGCTTCTCACAAAAGCCGATTGCAGCGCCTCGGTCCTGATCTTGCGCCCGCTGGTGATCATGGCGCCGTAGCCAAGGGCATGCGCGGCCAGCAGCATATTCTGCAGCGCCGCGCCAAGGGCAAGCAGTTGCTCGTCGACCGGCACCACAGGATGGTTCCCGTCCGGTTCGAAGAGAACGGCTAGCAGTAGAGGCGCATTCCAGGCTTTCGCCCTGGATTTTTGCCGATCCTCGGCGCTCGCCGCGGGCGTCTCCTCAAGTTTCGCGGCTTCGAACACGGCCGCGAGGGTTGCGCGCATCGGCCATGGGATTGCCACCATCCGCCAGCGGCGCAGATTCCCATGATCGGGCGCGGCAAGCCCCGTTTCGATGATCAGACGCAGTTCAGAAGGCGAGGGAGGAGGCTCGACGAGATGTTTTGGTGCGATCGAGCGCCGGGAGTGCAAGACATCGAGCAACAGCGAACGATGCGGCGCGCGTACCTCGGTAGGCCTCCGGGAATTCGGCTCTTCTGAAAAGGGGTATTCGATGGGCATGCCGGTCAATGACCGGACGGCCCGGCCGTCCGGTTTCCCAGTTCCATTAGACTTTTGCTTCCCACGATTTGAAGGACAGGTGCTTCACGCTCTCGGGCCGGTCCGCGATCTTGCGAATGTCGGCCCAGGTCTGTTTGTAATTGGGGATGATGAGTTCATTGACCCCGTTGTTCACGACATTGCCCTGAACCCCGGCCGGATAGGCAAACAGCATGAAAGTCTCGCCCTTTTTGGCCGTCGCGGTGGGCTGGGCCATCGCCTGCGTCGAGCCGGCGTCATTATAGACTTCGACCAGGTCGCCTTCTTTGAGACCGAGCGCCGCCATGTCGTCCGGGTTCATTTGAATGTAGGGATAGGGCCAGCGATCCATGACGAGTTCCTCGTCGACATCGAGATAGGCCGACTGCCAGACATGATTGGCGCGCCCATTGTTGATAAGGAACTTGAACTTCTTCTTCTGCGCCTCCTTGCCGGGGGCTTGCAGTCCCCGCCATTGCGCTTCCTTGAAGGTCGCCTTGCCGTCCTTGGAGTTGAATTTTCCGTCGGCGAACAGCCTCTTGGTGCCGGCGATTTTGCCATCCTTGAACTCGGTCGCGGGTTCCTGGAAGCCATTGGCGCCCATGGCGCGCAAACGCTCATAGGTGACGAACTGCCCGCCTTTTTCATGGCCGTGATAGCCGTCCATGAAGGCGTCTTCTTCGGTCTTCCATTCGAAGCCCTTGAACTTATCGGCACGTTTGCCGTCGCCCAGCGCCCGCAGCACCCGCTCCATGTGATTGGCGATGCGGGCCGCAATCAGGCAATCCGGCATGGCATGGCCGGGCGCGTCCATATAACGCTCGGTCAGCCGCATGCGCCTTTCGCCATTCATCGAGGTGAGGTTCATTTCACCTGCGGTCGCGGCGGGAAGGATGACGTGGCAGGCCTCCCCGATTTTGGTGGGGACGATATCGACATCAACGGCGAAGAGACCGCCTTTGTTGATTGCCGCCAGGATCGCTTTGACGAGGGCGTCGCGATCGCCATAGGGGACGCTGTTCATGGCGTCCTTCACGATGTCGGTCCGGCGCTTATAGACGCGCTTGAATTCCATGGCGTTCAAGGTCGTCTTATAGTGATCGCAGGCCCAGATGTGGTGGACAGCCCCCTTTCCTTCGATCAGGAGCTTGTCGACATAGGCGGCAGGCTTGCCCACATGCGCGTCCGAAGGCCGCGAATAGCCTTCCTGATGGCCACCCATACGCACGCACCCGCCACCCTCGCGCCCGACATTGCCGGTGGCAAGGGCAAGGTTCACGAGTGCGGCTATGGTGCGGTAATTGTCGTTGCCCCAGATAATGCCTTTCTCATAGGCGAACATCGCGCGGCGCCTTTTCCCGCCTTTGGGCTCGGCGATCCAGGTCGCGGCTTTCACGATATCATCGGCTTTCAGGCCGGTGATCTTGGCGGCGTCCTCGATGGTCGTGTGGTTGGCCTTCAGCGCCTTGTCGAAATCCTTGGTCGAGGCAGCAATAAAGTCTTTATCGATCCAGCCCTTGCCCGCGACATAGGTCAGAAGCGCGTTGAAAAGCACGAGATCGGTGCCGGAATTGATGGCCAGATGCAGCACGCGGTCTTTACCGGCCTCGGTCTCGCAGGCGGCCACTGTTACCGTGCGGCGCGGATCGACGAAGATGATCCGGCTTGCATCATGTGGCTCGTTCGGCAACTGCTCCTTTTTCTTGTCCGCCGCGAGACCCTTGAGATTGGGAATCCAATGATTGAGGAAATAGTTGGTCTGCGTCTCGAGAGCATTGGTGCCACACGCGATGATGGTATCGGCAAGCTCGGCGTCCTCGTAGCAATTGTTAAGTTCGCCGACGCCCATGTCGCGGGTCGAATGCACTTCGGAGTTATAGGCTGGGCGATTATGGATGCGGATGTTCTTGATCTTCATCGCCTCGAAATAGAGCTTGCCGGTGCCCCAGGTGTTTTCATAGCCGCCGCCCGCGCCGCCATGGTCGAAGGCCGAGACGAAGAGGGCGTCCTCGCCTTTGTCCTTGATGACGGCGGCTGTGACGCGCGCCACGAGATCAAGCGCGTCATCCCAGCTCGTCGGCTGCAACTGGCCGTAACGCCAGACCAGCGGATCAGTAAGGCGCTGCTGCTGGGTGCTGCGGGCCTGGCTGTAACTCATCTCGGCCATGCGCGCGCCGCGAATCGAGCCAAGCCCCGAATTGACCACGCAGTCCTTGTCGGGCTTGATGACGATATGCACGTCCTGGCCGTCCTGCTGGACGATGTTGTACATCGATGGCGCGTACCAGGCCTCGGCGTAGGCTTGCTGCTGCTTGCTGAGATCGGTCCCGAACGCGTTTTCAGACGGTGCGGTGCCGCCCTGTTTGTTCACTGGCCAGGTATAGGCGTGGTAGCCGCAGCCGACGATGCAGTAATGGCAGGTGACATTCTGCTTTTTGGCATCGGCGGGAATGATCGGAAGACGATCGGCATTGCGTTTGTAAGCCATGGTTCATCCTTCCTCAGCCAAGCACATTCGAGAGACGGCCATAGAGAAGCTCATCGACGCCCTCGGCATAGATGTCGCCATTGCCGTCGATGCGCAGAACATACTGCGGCAGGTTCTGGGTGGCGTGCCCCCAGATCTCTAATCCGCCTTTCTCGGCGTCGAAGCGCGAATAATGGCCGGGGCAGTTAAAGCTTTTGTCATCGGCGCTATAGGCAAGGGGAATACCCTTGTGCGGGCAAAGCACGGTGAAGCCCACGATATCGCCGTCCAGACCCGCGCCGCCCTGCACCTTCTTGCCGAGCTTTAACAGCACACCCGGCGCATCGCCGTCGGGATAGCTGACGTTAAACGGTTCGTTGAGCTTGAGGTCTTTGACATTGGCGAGGCGGTTCGCCGGATAGGAAACGCGCGCCAGCGGCTGCGCAGCCTCGGCCTTTTGTGTCAACATGCCGGCAGCCGCAACACCTGCCGCGGCGGCGCCCGTCCCCAGCAAAAAATGACGCCGCCCGGCATCCACCAGGCGTGGACAACGTTTCATCTGTTCCTCCCTTGCCTCTGCCGTCTGCCCGGCAGGTTGGGCAAGAGAACGCAAACGCGATGCCAGGATCTTGTGTCGCGATTTTCACATGTGTTCAGGCGTCTTTGGGGGCGGGGCGAGTTGGAACACGTTCAGAAGATTGAACAAGGGCACCTGTCACTGTTCAGAAAGTTGAACATTCTTGACGGCCTGCGTTCCGGTGAGGCCGAAACGCTTCATCTTCGACCAAAGCGTGGTCCGCGATATATGAAGCGCATCGGCCGCTTTTCCGACTTGCCCGTCATGCCTCTCCAGAGCCCGCATAATTTCTCGTTTTTCGGCGGCGTCCCGCGCGGCCGTGAGCGAAAGGTCTGACTCCGTGAAGACACCCGCGGCATGTTCCGGGAACAGATCGGCCGGCATGATGCAAGGATTGAGGGTCAGGGCTACCGCGCGTTCGATGCGGTTTTTGAGCTCCCGCACATTGCCGGGCCAGGGGTGATGGCACGCAGCATCTTCGGCGAGGCTGCTGACGCCGCGCAATCCGCGATCACTTCGCGCCGCGAACTCCTGGAAAAATCTATCGATAAGCCAGGGAATATCCTCGACGCGGTCGCGAAGCGGTGGGACGTGAACGTCAACGACATTAATCCGGTAATAGAGATCCGGACGAAAGCGGCCGCTTTTGACGAGTGCCGCGAGGTTCGAATTAGTAGCACACACAAGCCGCGCCTTGAAGGCGACCGGGGTCTCTCCGCCAAGGCGAAAGAAACTGCGATCTTCCAGAAGCCGCAACAGCTTGGCCTGCATCGCCAGCGGCAATTCGCCGATCTCATCGAGAAACAGGGTTCCCTCCCGCGCCCGCTCGGCGTAACCGAGATGGCGTTTGTTTGCCGTGGTGAAAGCTCCTGCTTCGTGGCCGAAGATCTCGCTCTCAAGAAGCTGGTCCGGGATTGCGGCGCAGTTGAGCGCCATGAAAGGCTGATCGGGTTTGGGTGCCAGCTGATGCAAAAGGCGGGCGCAAACCTCCTTGCCGGCGCCGGTCTCGCCGGTGATCAGAACGCTGGCCGGTGAGCCGCTTAGCCGGCGCAGAAGCTGCTCCACACGAGTAATGTTCGGCGATATGCCGAGGGTCGTGACAGCGCTGGATTCAGGGCATCGAAGTGCGCGCGCGATCCTTTCGAAAAGCACATCCATTTCGAAGGGCTTCAGAAGATAGCTGCCGGCCCCCGCCTGCATCAAAGCCACGGCCTCATCGACAGTGCCATAGGCGGTCATGAAGATGAAGGGCGGGCAGGGAGCGCCCGTGGCGACGCTGCGGAACAGCTCGTCCCCGCGCGTATCGGGGAGACATACATCGCACAGAACAAGATCGCGCCGCCGCTCGGGGAGTCCTTTCAAGGCGGCGCGTCCGGACGGGAACCAGTCGACCGATGCACCTTCGAGACTCAGACATTGGACCAGCGAGCGCCCCATGGTTGGGTCGTCTTCGATAACGGCGATGCTGCGCTTCTCAAGCCACATCTTTCAACTCCCTCACCCCGACCGGTATGCCAAGCCTGATTATTGTGCCACCACTCGCGGGATGTTCGACGGCGATGGCGCCGCCCATGTCCATAACGGAACGCTTGACGATCCAGAGGCCGAGACCCCGGCCGCGTTCGAGCGGCACCGCGGCGTCTCCGGCCTCCAGATACTCTTTGAAGTTTGCAGGCAATCCTGCCCCAGTGTCGCTAACCGAGATTGCGAGCTTCCCGCCCTCGATGGCAGCATCAAAGCCCACGGTCCCGTTTCTTTCGGTGGCGGCGCACGCGTTCAGCAACAGATTGAGCGTCACGTGGCGCAAGCCGGTGGCTGGCAAGGCAGCATCAGCGCCGAGATCATTATGCCATTCCAGTGTCAGCGCCTTCTTCTCGATCTCCGGTTTGATCAGCAGTTTCAAATCTTCGAAGTCGTCGCGCCGCAAAATGTTGGACAGATTAGAGCGATAGGTGAGGAGCGTGGCTCGGACCACATCGCGAATGCTCTGCAACCCGCGCTCCAAAATCTCAATCGATTCCGCGAGAACCCCAGGTTCCCGGCCATGCCGTTTTAAAACGCTTACGGTATTGAGCATGCCGCCCAAGGGATTGTTGATTTCATGCGCAAGTCCTGAAGCGACCCGTCCGAGACTGGCGAGCTTTTCATTTTCGGCAAGCCGCTCGGCATATTGCCGCCTCTCATTAAGCGCCGCCGCCAGGGCGTTGTAGCGGCGAAGCAGATAGCCGAATTCGCTGTTTGACGATCCCAAAAGGCGATCCGGAACCGGCTTGAGCTCACCTTCAATGCCATGTCCCAAATGCTGGCTTAAGGTGTTGAGCGGCGCGATGACGCGCCGCACGACAAGGTAGCCGAGCGCGGCAAGCCCAAGGGTCAGCAGACCGTTGGTCACGAGCAGGGCGCGGCGCGCGTCTGCGCGTTCGGCCATAATCCGCGAAATATCAAGCTCGGTGTAAATCGCACCAATCGGCCGGTCCTGCACCGTCAGTTCACGGTAGGCGTAGCCCTTGGCGGCCTTGTAGTCCGCTTGAATGGCCTTTCCCTGCTGGAAGCGCCGCAACAGCGCGGCGGGAACGTCCGCGCCGGCCGGAAAGGTAGAAGGTGCCGAGGCGGCGATCACGCGGCGATCCGGGTTCATCACAACCGTAAGGACTCCGTCGAGACCCGCATAGAGCTCCTTCGCGCGGTCCAGACCGTCGAAGACCTCCCATACATCCTCCTGCAAGATCGCCGGTTGCAGCGAGGAGGACAGACCATCGAGATAGGCGCCAGAAAGTTCCGCCAAATGCCGCTCCTGCGACTCAGCCAAGCGCGTCATCACGCGATCGGAAAGCACGACGCTGATGCCGATCATAAAAAGCGCCACCAGGGCCGGGACTTTGAGCGTCACCGGCCAATAACCGCTTCTCAGACTTGTCGGCCTTAACGGAGGCATCTATCCGAGCCTTCTCACATTCTCCATTTTGGCGGCTATCGCGTCGAAGACCGAAGGCTCCTCCGGGGCAAAGGCATCGAGGTGCAGCATGTGCAGGACCTTTTTTCCCTCCGCATCCGGCGCCATGCCGACGAGCGCTTCCTTCAATTTTGTAACCGTCGGATTGCTGAGCTGACTGGTGAGAGCCGCAATCGGTGGGAAGCCCAGCAGTTCCGACTTGCGCAGGACCCGCGTGGCGCTCGTCAAAGGTTGCTCAAGGTCGTTCAGGACTTCCCACACATAGCCATCGACACTGCCGCTTTCGGCAAGGCCGGACGCAACGGCGCGGACCACATTGCGGTGGCTGTAGGTGAAAAAGCTCCGCCGGAAAAAACCGTTGGGACGCAGGCCGCGCTGCGCCAGGAGATCGCAGGTGACGAGGTAGCCTGAATTACTATCGGGGTCAGAGAACGCATGAATATCGCCCTTCAATTCCCAGGGCGTTTCGACTTTCCGGCTTTTCCCAACGATGATGTAGGAGCGGTAGAGGGGTTGCCCCTGCCAGATGGGCACGGCGAGAAGCGAGAGGTGGCTTCGATTCGCGACATAAGGATAGCCGCAAATCCAGGCCGCCGTCAGCTGCCCCGAAAGCAGCAAGGCCGTGATTTCCTGGTAAGTCCGGCGCTGCAAAAGCCTGACGGGAAATCCCGTCGCTCTTTCGAGATATGCCTGCAGGGAGGCAAGGAGATCGAGATCGTGGGTGAGCAAAACCGGCGTCAGCCCAAAGACGATTTCCTCGGTCGCGACCGCTCGCCTGGCCAACGACAGCATGGCAAGGGATACGGTCAGAGCCTTGATTGCATGTCGCCTGCCGACTGACGCGGTGAGCATAGACACAAGCCCTTCCCCGAGTGGCACCTCAGGGGAAGATAGCAGAATTTGCTAAAAAGACGCGAGCACGAAGAAAATGCCGTAAGCATACTTTTTCGAAGGGTGCCTCGAGCTTGGATATTCTTGTTGGGATAATAAATGGCCGTTTCGGGTCACGAACGGCTGTTTTTTGAACAAAATCAATGAGGCTGCTCTTCCCCTGGAAGCGGAAGGAATTGCTGCAAGCGCGAGAATAGCCGTTCCGGGCCATGTGTGGACGGCTCCAGGCTGTCAAGGGATTCTCGCATGTCGCAGCTTTGGTCGGGGCAGCCATGTGTTCGGCCTTCATTGCGGCTCACACAGGGCCGCTGGCCATAATGCCTTCCGCGGATCGCGTCCCGGTCAACAGCGCGCA
>JBAUNL010000801.1:0-3135 GCA_049579205.1 Rhodomicrobium sp.
TTCCGCCTTGTTCTGCCAGGCAATGGCGCCGATCGCGGACGGCAGCGTGAACACCACGTGATAATAGGGCAAGGGCAGAAGATCAGCTTCGCGCTCTTCAAGCCATGCCCTCGCGGCTGCGCCCTGATGTGGTGGACGGCGCCCGCTCCCGGCATCGAAAGTGCCATAGGGTGATCGTTATAGACGAATCACAATCAGGGGGCCGCCCACATGCAGGCTATCACGATCGGCATTGATCTTGCCAAACACGCCTTCCAGGTGCACGGCGTCGACGCCAATGACAAGGTGGCCTTCAACAAGCCGCTGCGGCGCGCACAAATGCTCCCTTCTTCGCCAAACTCGCGCCCTGTCTCATCGGCATGGAAGCGTGTGCGTCGGCCCACTACTGGGCGCGCGAGCTCACAAAGCTCGGTCATGATGTAAGGCTCATGCCGGCCAAGGACGTGAAAGCCTACGTCAAGCGCAATAAGAACGATGCGGCCGATGCAGCGGCGTGCTGCGAAGCGGTCCGGCGGCCGGCGGTGCGTACTGTGCCGGTGAAAACACCCGAGCAGCAAGCGCAGCTCATGCAGCACCGCGTGCGAGATATGCTGGTGCGGCAGCGAACCCAGGCCATCAATGCGCTGCGCTCCCACCTGGCCGAACTCGGCATCATCGCAGCGCAAGGCTACGACGGTCTCAAGACACTGCTTTCAATCATCGCCGATGGCAGCGATGCCCGCCTGCCCGAGAATGCGCGCGTGAGCCTGTCTGCGCTTGTTGCCCAGATCGCCTCCTGCCAGGCCGAGATTGCTGCGATCGAGAAGCGCCTTCTCGCGCAGCATCGCAAGCATGAGGACAGTAGGCGGCTCGAGACCATTCCCGGCATCGGCGTCATCGGCGCCAGTGCCATCGCCGCAACGGTTCCGGATGCTTCGATCTTCAAGACGGGTCGCGATTTCGCGGCCTGGATCGGCATTGTCTCGCGAGAGGATTCGACCGGCGGTAAGCAGCGCCTGGGGCCCATTTCCAAGCAAGGGGACCGCTATTTGCGGCGCATTTTGATCCTTGGGGCGCTTGCTGTGGTGAAGCGAGCCCGTTTGTGTCCCGAAAACTATCCATGGCTCACGAGGCTGCTTGCGCGCAAGCCGGCGAAGGTGGCGGCAGTCGCGCTGGCCAACAAGATGGCGCGCGTTGCCTGGGCAGTGCTAACCAAAAAAGAGGATTACCGCCCACCAAAGATCGCCGCTGCAACCTGGCAGATTGGCGCGGCTGAATAAGAAAGAGGCTGTCAGAAGTAGCTAAATGTAGCGTTCTCGAACTGCAGGGGTGATGACGACGTGATGCGAAACGGCCGGGCCGTTCGATCGGGAAAACCCGCCAAGTGCCACGCGAGGAAAGAGCGCGCCGCCCTGATTGGGACCCGATCCGCGGATCACATCATGGCCAGCGGCCAATGCGGCTGCAACAATAGATCCCATGCATTGAGGTGCAGGTAAGATAGACTGCGCCATTTCGAGCAGCGGGAGCCCTGATAATGTCGCAGCCAGCAATCAACGTCGAAGCATTGCAATACGATTGTACGCTCGTTTTAGCCATCGAACTCAGTAGCAAAAGCTGGGTGCTGGCCGCGCAGGTCCCTGGTCTGCGGGAGACCAAGGCGAAGCGCACTATTGGGCCAGACAAACTGGCGCTTAGGTCTGCGATCGACGGTTATCGGGCTCGCGCTGTCGCAGCAGGCTATCAGGTTAACCGTGTGGTTGCGGCCTACGAAGCAGGGTGGTCCGGGTTCTGGCTCGCCAGATGGCTGATTGCAGAGGGAATCGAGGTCCATGTCATCCAACCCTCCAGTGTTCCCGTCGATCGTCGCATGCGTCGCGCAAAGTCTGACGGCATCGATGCCGAGTTGCTGCTTCGGACGCTCTTGGCGTGGCTTCGCGGGGAACCGCGCGTATGTTCCATGGTGCCGATCCCGGATGAGGCTGACGAGGATGCCCGGCGATGCGTCCGTGAACGGACTGAGCTGGTGTCCGAGCGCGTCGGGCTTACCAACCGTATCGGTGCTGTCCTCGCGACGCTTGGCATCGACGATTACAATCCGCTTCTGAAAAATCGCCGGCAGCGCTTGGCTACGCTTAGCACCGGGCTGGGTGAACCGATCCCGCCCAACGCGCTGGCCAAAATCGAACGGTTACTAAGCCGGCTAGAACTCGTTCTTGCGCAGATCGTGGAGCTGGAGCGTGAGCGCGATGCGGTCGCCCAATCCTCTTCCCCGGATGAGGCCGGTAAGATGATCCAGCAGCTTTGCAGCCTTCGCGGAATTGGTGTGCAAAGCGCCACCGTATTGGTGCGCGAGGCCTTCGTTCGCCGGTTCGCAAATGGCAAGGCGCTTGGATCATATGCCGGCCTTACCGCGACCCCGTATAGCAGTGGCGGGATAGAACGTGAGCAAGGGATCGGGAAGGCTGGCAATCGACGGCTCCGAACAGTGATGGTGGAACTGGCCTGGCTCTGGCAGCGCTACCAGCCTGGTGCCGCCCTTATAACTTGGTTCCGAGAGCGCACGGGATCTACCGGTCGCCGGGGCCGTAAAGTGATGGTGGTCGCCCTGGCTCGCAAGCTACTCATCGCTCTGTGGCGGTTCGCCGTCGATGGTGTGGTGCCCGAGGGAGCCACCATGAAGCCGGCCGTATAACCGGCATCAAGATCGGGCTGCGTTGGAGAATCATCGCGGCCCGGTGACCCGAAGGAACGTCTCCGTTGTTCGGCGTGGCACTTCAATGCCGTCTTCACAGAGTGGTGCCGTTCCTTTGGAGCTCTCCCGTCCCCGAATGCGGGACAGTGGCCGGGATGATCACCCCGCCGGATGTGAGGTTCGCAGGCAGCGCCTGCAGGACGAGAGCTCACCTCGGATCACACACGCGAAAGCTATTGACCGGAGAACCATCATGTGAGGCCGAATACATGACCGCACCCGATCACATCGCAAAGATGTCTGATTCCTCTTGCACGGCGGGCGCCGTCCATACATGGCACTTGGGGCAATGCCGGTTGCCGCAGGAGTTGTAGCTGACGGCGGTGTGGCCGCAGTCCTCGCAGGCCGCGACATGGCCGCCCAGCTCCGCCGTGCGGCAGGCTTCGATGGCGGCCATCGCT